>JBAXOQ010000103.1:0-12759 GCA_037133175.1 Actinomycetes bacterium | reverse complement strand
CACCATCACCATCGAACCCGGCCAACGACCAGTGATCACCAAACCCCGCTGGCCAAACGCTGCCTAACTTGAGCATGACGGCCGACCTTCCGCATTCTGCTGGGCTCAGTCGTTACCGTGCGCGCCGACGCCACGTGGTGCCAGAAAGCGCAGCCGACCGGACCTTGGAGAAGACCTGAGCATCCGCTTGAGACGCCCTTGACACTGTCGGGCGATCGTGAGTACATGGCACACAACTCCCCCGCGATCTCGGTCAGCCCTGCCCGGGTGCTAACCGTTGTCACTGCGGCACTGCTGGGCATTTTGTCGCTACTCATCGCTCCTGCCGCCGCCCAGGCAGTGACTCACCCCGCCCCAGGCAAGCCGCAATTGGCGCGTGTGGCCGGTGCCGACTCGATCCTCGTCACCTGGCGGACCGCCAAGGGCGCGTCTCGCTACAAGATCGCTGTGTTCAACGGCAAGGTCGAGCGCGTCTACAGCGCAGCGGCGACCGCCACGTCGCTGACAGCGCCCGGGTCCGGTTCCTGCGCCCGGTACTCGGTGACGGTGACCGCGATCTACGCTGACGGCTCCAAGAAGGCCGCCGCGGCAGTGCGGCTTGCGAGCCTGGGGCCGGCCGGCGTGACCGGGCTCGCCGGGCAGCGCACAGGGGACCAGTCAACCGGACAGGTCAGCTGGGGCGCACCGAACAACACAGGCGGAGCGCCCACCGGGTATCACGTGATCGCACGCAGCCTCACCAATGGAACCACCGCGCTGGACCAGGTAGTCCCGAATCTGACGGCACAGCTAACCGGATTGGATCCGGCGCAGTCGTACGCAGTCAAGGTCACGGCCGAGAACGCCGTCGGCGGCTGCATCACCGGCACGGTCGTGCTGGGCAACCAGAAGCCATCCCCGCCAGTCAAGGTCGCAGCCCTGCGCGCAGCGGACACCCCGTCGCACGTCGATGTGACCTGGCACGCGCCCTTCTGGGCAGGTGTTGGTGATCACGTCGTGTACCGAGTGGGATACGGCACCGGGTCGGCCCTGACCTGGGTGACCGTCGATGGACTCTCGACACAGCTGACGCTGGACCCGGCCCACGACTGGAACATCGCGGTGCGCGCAGTGAATGGATCGAACGTAGGCGCGCCAGCCAACCAACGCCTGCAGGTGAACCCGCTGCCAGGTGAAGCAGTGATGGATCCGGCAATCACGATCGACACCGTCGGCCAGGACGTGTCCGTCGCATTTTCCAGTTTCGTCGGATCCGACGTGCTGTTCCCGAACATGCAAGTGGACGTAACCCCGACGCTGGATCCATCCGGATTCTCCGAGTCACACTTGGTTCACAACGGCGCCACGCAGGTTATCTTCAGTTCGGTGCCCTGCGGGACATACACGGTGACAGCGACCGGTGTCGGCACCGACACGACTCGCGAGTTCGGACGCAAAGTCGTCAACCTGTGCGGCACTGGCTACGTCGGGGCAAACTCCTGGCGGATCGTGCGCGGCTCGCCGACTATCACCGGCACCGACATCACTGTTCCGGCCGGCGGCGCGTATGACATGTGGGCCGTCTCGACCCTGCCGCGGACCAGCCAGGACATGGTGCTGTCCACCCAGGCCACCCTCACCAGCGGCTACGGGTACGGCGTGTGGGCCCGGGCAAGCGTGAACCAGTACGGAGTGATCTCGGGCTACTCGATGCAGTACGACCCCGGCTACGCGACCGTCGATGCCAAGTTCGGCAAGGCGCTGCTGCTGCGGCTGTGGACCAACAGCAACGAGTGCGGCAACCCGCTGGCCCGGGTCAAGATGCCCGACAGCCTCGCGGTCAGCGCTCCTCACCAGTACACCGTGGTCCTCAAGGGCGACACCCTCTACGCCCAGGTGGACGGGATCACCCTGTTCAACGTGCCGAGCCTGGCCCAAGCCATCCACGACTCCGGCTGTCCGGCATCGTTCACCGTGCCGAACGGTACCCAGGTCGGATTCCGAACCTGGAACACCTCAACCGCCGCAACCTTCCACAACACTCAGGTCAACTAGTCGAACGAGACGACCGCGGCTCGCGGCTCCCGTCACACCTCCCGGTCTGCGCACCGGAATGTGACGGGAGCCGTCGCATGATCCAGCGTTATCAGCGGACCTACGACAGGCAGACCAGAAGCGAGGTTCCGCTGTGGGCCGAAAGGGTGATCGGGAACGTGTGCAGGTCGTCAACTGTTCCGATCACCGCGTTGGTGAACATGTCGGTCACACACGCTCCGGGCTCCAGGTGTTCTGAACGCACACTGCCAGAAACCTCGCCCATCGAGAAGTTCAACACGGTGACCTGCTTGTGTCCGGCAGCGCCGAGTTCGTGGACGACGACCAGCATCCCCTTTCTGGACACGTTCGGGACATCGACCTGACGAGCCGTCGCGATCTGGTAGCGCTCGCGGATCGCCAGAATCCTCTTCAGCCCAGACACGAACGAGTTCTCGTCACCAAGCTGATCGGGCAGCGTGCCGTAGAGACTGACGCCCCGCGGCATACCCAAAGACGAGTGTGTGGCAGACGTGTCGGCGCCGATGAGGTCGTAGGCGCATCGCTGGATCCACCGGGTGTCTCCGGTCGCCGACAGATCCCCAATCTCGTGATGATCGAGCGTCAGCATGCCGCACAGGTCCCAGCCAGACAGGGCGAAGACACCGGGCTGCAGCGCGTTGTACATCGCTAGCAGAAGGTGGGCGCGGCGGACATCGTCGACCTGCTGCTCGGTCAGGTTCCTTATCTCGCTGAACCCCAGGACGGCAGTAATTGCGGTGACAGAGGTGGCCGCGATGCCGTTCGTCGTGAAGATCGAGTTGTACGGAACACCGGGACCGGTCAGAAACTCGGTCAGTTCCTCGCGGATGACAAGCGCCAGTTCCGCGCCCGGTACCCGCAGGCCGCGGAAGCTGAACAAGTCATCCTTGTGAACCGTGGCAAAGTGAATCAATTCATAGGTCACTTCGTCGTGGCTTTGAAGGCCGTGGATCAACGATGCGGGGTCAATACCTATCTGCAACGAGGCATTCATTGTCAGGCGCAGAAACTCGGTGTCTCCGGTCGCCAACGCATGGTGATAAGCGGGCCGGTTGACAAAGTCGTAGGACAAGTCGGCGCCGCGCGCGGACGTGGTCTTGATGTCCTCCATCGTCAGATTCAGTTCCTGAAACGTGAATCCCCCAACCTTGCGCACCATGCTGGCGATGAACTGGTTCGCTGCTTCCGACAGAGGATGGCCTTCGGACCAGGCAGGAGCACCCCCAGCGCTCTTCTCCACACCCAGGAAACCGTTCGCATCGAGTCGCAGTCCCCCTGCCCCAAGGTCGCTCAGTGAGTGCAGCGCGTCGCCGATGACCAGCCGCATCCCGGCGAACGTCGGATCCAGCCAGTTGATGGTTGGCTGTCCCTCCTTGAAGTAGTGCAGATACACCCACCGTCGGGTGACTCCATCGGGCCCGGTGACCGAAGCGGTAGCGCTCCAGTTGGTCTCCTTGACGCCGGGGTCATAGAAAATCACGCGCTGCAGCCGACCGATGATGTAGCCAGCTTTCTCGAGCTCTTCCTCAGTACGCTGATCGATGTTGACCGAATCGCGCCCAGGCGGCACCTCCGGCAGTAACGACCAATCCGAAGCGTCAATTTCAACCATGTGGTAGATGCCCGGATAGTCCGCGACCTTCATCTCGGCAAGTCGGAAATCCGCTCCTTTGCCGGTGTGGCCGGGGACAATGTCGTCGATGATTGTTCCGCCGTATTCGCCGGCGACCTCGCAAACCCGACGAAACTCGTCCTCGGTTCCAAACGCTGGATCAAGCTGGGTGCTGATCCTGTCAAAATGCCCGTCGACGCTTGGCGTGGACTCCCAGCCGGTCAAACCGCCAGCCTTCTTGACAGGACCTGTGTGAACGGCGTCAATGCCGATGTCTTGGAAAGCCCGCCACAGAGCAACATCACCCAGCGTCGCCAAGAACGAGCTCCCCGCCTTCGTGATCAGCGAGATGGGGTAGGCCGTGAACCACACTGATGCGATCCGGACAGCCGCCCGCGGATCGGGACTGGCAAACGGGTTCTGCCACATCGCCCCGGATCCGGCAAACTGCCTGGCGATGACATCGGCATCGTGCAACATCGATTGGTCTACCAGCCATTGCACGTACACCGGATTACTGCCCGCGGCCTCCCGGAACCACTCGGGCCGCCGCGCACCTTGCTGCCGCAAACGGGCGCGCGGACGCAACGTCTTGGGTCGCGCCGGATAGAACCGCTCGGCGTAGGTGATCTCATGTGCTTCGAATTCACCGGGCGCCTGCGCCTCATCGCCTCGAACACCGCTAGACGACTGCGGTTCGGATTCGTGCGGTGGACCTGTTTGACTCACAGTTGCCTCTCGCGCCTTCTCAGTCAACGCCGCCTCACCATCGATCTGCGCGACCGACATGGGGAGCCAGTCGGCGCGATTGCGGTCCTGGCTGGTCGAATCGTACAGCGCCGCAGGCAGTCCGAAGCCGGAAGTAGTCCGAACGAATGACCTGCGGGGCGACATGGCACCCAGAGCTCAGGAAGCGGGTCGACCGGACCGATACCCCACAAGTGCCGCTTTCCTTCCCCCGCCCCGTCACGGTCAACTCCGGCTGGGCGCGCGCGGTCGCGGTGGTGGCACTGCTTTCACTGACCCACCTCGCTGTAGGCACCGGACCGGCAACGGCAACCACGCCGCCAGCGACTCCCAGTTGCGGGGCAGTCATCCTGTCAGGCGGCGCCTGGCTAGGGGGCCGAGGTGTCGACGTGCACTACAACACCCACGTCGCCGGGTCTACCGGTTCCTGCGCCGGCACGTCAGTCACCAACCCGGCAGTCCAATACGGGGGCGGCTGGCAATGCATAGAGCTTGCCGCCCGCCTGTACTACGTGCTGGGCTGGGGCACTGTCTACGCGGGCAAGGACGGGGGCGCCCAGTACATCCCCGAAGGCAGCCCCGGCCTGCAATTTCATCCGAACGGCTCCGGCTATGTACCGGTGCCGGGCGACGTGGTGGTCGAGTGGGGCGGTACCTGGGGGCATGCCTCCGTCGTTGAGAGTGTCAGCGCAACGGCGATAACCGCAGTGGAGCAGAACGTCGGGGTCACAGCGTGGCATGTGTATCCGTTCTCCAACGGAGTGGCTGGCGGGGCCTACTCGGCCAAAGGGGTGCGCGGCTTCATGCACTCCAGCCTCAACGGCGCCACCAACCGGCCCACCCCTGTCACGACGAAACACCCCGCACCACCGTCGGCTCCGGCGATCGCCTCGGTCATCAGGCGCCATTTGGCGGTCTCCCTCACTTGGAGCCGGCCAGCGTCCGTCTCGCCCATCACCGGCACCCATGTCTGGGTGCGTACCTACAGCCCGGCCGGCGTACTGGACGGCGGCCGAGTGGTACCGATCGCGGCCGCTGCCAAGCGCGCTCGGATCAATGGCCTGGTCGCCGGAGCCCGGTACCGGTTCAACGTGCGCGCAGTCAGCGCCGGCGGGGTCGGCAACTGGTCGAACGGGCGCAATGCCCGCCCTCGTCCCTAGCGGAAACCATCTTTCGAGCCCAACGAATCCGGGCCGGGGAGCCTCCAAGACACTTACGAGTAGGCCGCAAGTGTGATCCCGGTAACACCTGGTTTCAGTGCCTGACTCTGGTGCCGACAATGTAGGTATGGCACCGTCGATGAAAACCCCTGACCTGAACACGACGACTGAGACCCCCCAATCCGAACGACCCACACCGGGGTACGCCGTCCCATCGCACTGGGTACTGGCGTTCGGCGCAGTTCTGGGAGTCGGGGCCACGCTGGCGGCCTCCTACGAGCGGCTGGAAATCGCACTACATCCGGGTGAGTCGTTGTTCTGCGATGTCTCTTCGAAACTCTCGTGCTCGTCGGCTCTGACCTCCTGGCAGGGATCGGTATTCGGCATCCCCAACTGCTGGATCGCTCTGACGGTGTTCGCCCTCTTCGCTTCTGCCGCCGTCGCTGCCCTGACCGGCTCCCAGCTCGCACGCGGCTACCTGTGGTTCTGCGGGTTCTTCGCGCTGTTCATGCTCGGCTTCTCACTGTGGTACCTGTGGCAGACTGCATTCGCGATCGGTGCACTGTGCATGTTCTGCATCCTGTGTGGGACGGCAGTGGTCATCGTCAACGCCGCCGTGTGGCGCATGTGGCGTCGTGCCGAACTACTGCCCCGGGCGCTGGCGACCCTGGTCGATTCTCGCCTCGACGTGGTGGCATGGGTGGCACTGTGGGTTGCCGTGGCGATCGGGATCATGATCGGACTCAACGGCCACTAAACGATCAGGCGTCGCGTTCCAAGACCCAATCGTCGTCAATGCGAACGACCGCGGCAGCCTGCACCACGAACGGCTCGGGGACGAAGCTGCTCATGAGGTCCAGCACCTCGATGCGATCCGGAACGAACTTCAGCAGGATGTAGCCGTGCTCCGGGCCGCCGGGAAAGAACTGCGTCCAATCGCTGCGCCACAGTCCGGCACGCTGAACGGCGTCATCAACGACTGACGCGGATCCGGACATGCTGACGTAGGCCCCGCCATCTGCAGATTGGTAGCCCACCGTGGCGTGCGGGTACGACCGAATATCCCGCACTTTGCGAGTGTCTGGCCCGGTGCCAAACCACAGAACCATGTCGGAGTCGGGTCCGAACGGTTGCATAACCCGAGAATTGATGCGGCCCGGCGCGTGCTGGGTCATCAGAAAGCACAGGTCCGAACCATTCGTCAGAATCGTCCGGGCGTCCTGAAGGACTTGAGCGGCGGTCTGCACAGCATTCATGTCGGAGCCTCACCTTGACGAACTGGATCTGAACACACCGATACTGTCACAGGCCACCAGCTCGCTCTGCCGGGGGAAACCGCTCACGAACCGCGCCTGCTCCGCTCAAGACAGGCGAAACTAACCCCTCAGCACTGCCGCCTTCATCCCGAACGGCGTGGTCTTACCCGACCACCAGTCTCCGTAGGAATAGATGGCGCTGCCCACGTGCAGGCGCTTGACCAACCAATCCTGATCCTGCGGTTTCGTTCTGGTACAACCACTCGACTCCGGAATTGGGCGGATCGGATGATTGGAACCATGGATGGCCAACGGGCCGAAGAAGTACAGGGCCCGGTACATGTTTGGCGCGCCATGTGGGTCAGGGAACATGGAACTGGACTGCCAGCGGCCCGGGTACGCGTCGTACACGTGGAACAAGCCGTTCCGGCTCGTCCCCCGATACATGCCGGTGCTGACAGGCAGGACCCGTACCACGGTGCCATCTGCTTGATAGATCATCGTCTGACACACCTGGTTGATCAAAACCGGAACCTGTTTGAGGGACCGCGCGACGGTGAACGCCACTTTCTCCGGGCCTTGCGTGATTGTCTGACGTTCCTGGGCTTTCAGACTCGCCCGTGTCGCGGTGTGCCCGGACAGTTCACGCCAGGCGCACACCGCCCGCCGGGCCTCTGCCTGAGACATCCTGGTCGCCTTGCCCACGGGCAATCCCCAGCCCCGCAATTTGGCCAGCACGGCCGCATCTGAATCGGCGCTCGACCCAAGACTTACCAGTGCCCCGGCAGAACGATCGCCGACTGCGGTATCCGGTTGGACCGGCGCCTCAGCGAGCGCCGAGTTTCTGATCGGGAGCAGAGCTACGACCAGCACCGCCGCGGCCAGCCCACCAAGGGCCAGGCCGAGCGCAGTGCGCTTACGTGATTCGAAGGAGGCTGGCACCGCTCAATGGTGGCAGACTCTTCGGGCAGTTCCCTGCATCTGGGCCCTCACTACCGGCGTGCCGCGCGACCGAGCACCACCCCTAGGCTGGTGACATGACCTCGCTGCCTGCCGGCATGAGCATCCAGGAGTTCTTCTTTCCCACCATGAACTGCTTCGGGTGCGGCCCGGCGAATCGCCTGGGACTACGGCTGCGCAGCTTCCCGTCAGACGGCGGCACAATCGCCGAGTTCACACCGTGGCCCGAACACGACAACGGGCTGGGCTTCCTCAACGGTGGAATCATCTGCACGGTACTGGACTGCCACAGCGCCACGCCGATGTTCCTGGAAGCGGACCGACTTGGGGTACTGGATCTGAGCAAGGCGCTGCCGTACGTCACTGCCGGACTCGACGTACGCTACCTGCGCCCGACCCCCCTTGCTGCAACGCTGCAGCTTCGCGCCGAAGCGATCAAGGTCGACTCGTCGGCCGTGACCGTGACCGTCGAGGTGTCCAGCGACGGCAAGGTGACGGCGACCGCCACGGCCCTGTGGAAGCGGTGGCGGCCCCGCCAGCCGACGGCACCCTAGAGTCACTGGTGAATAGGGCCCCTGGTGAGCGACTCCTGGCAACTCGGTACTTGTGCTAGGCCCGCAACGCCTGAGCCAACTCCTCGAATGCCGCCACGAGCAGTCCCATGTCCGCTTCGGTATGCGCCAGCGACACCAGCCACTGCTCGTCCAGGCCAGGCGGAGTCAGGATGCCGCGGTTGACTCCCCACAGCCAACTGAGCTCGGCGGCCTCGAAATCGGTGCGCTTGTAGTCGCGGTAGTTGCGGACCGGAGTCGGCGCCCAGATAACAGCTCCCTTGACACCGAAACCAACCGTGTGGGCGGGCAATTCGTAGCGCACGATGATGTCGTCGATGGCGCGTAGCGCCGCATCGTTGATTGCCTCAGCGGCATCGAGCGCTTCAACGGTGCAGATCTCATCCACGGCCACTGCTGCTGCCATCACCAACGGGCTGCCGTTGTAGGTGCCGAAGTGCCACATGCGACCACTGGTGACCACCTCCATGACCTCTTCACGCCCGCCGAAAGCTGCCAGCGGCAATCCCCCGCCGATGCTCTTGGCCAAAGCGATCAGGTCCGGGGTCACACCGAGTCGCTGGGAGGCACCGGCATAACCGGCGGTCAAACCGGTCTTGACCTCGTCGAAGACCAGCAGCACCCCATAGCGGTCACACAGGGCGCGAACTCCGGCCAGATACCCCGCGTCGGGCAAGACGATAGACAGGTTCTCAACCACCGGTTCCATCACCACTGCGGCGATTTCATCGGAGTGCGCGGCAAGCACCTGCTCCATCCGAGCCAAGTCGTTGTAAGGCACCACATGCACGATTCCGGCTTCCACCTCGAAAGGCACAACAGGCGTCGGCGCGTCCTCGGGTCCGGCCTCGTCAATGTCGGGTTTGACCGACACGGACAGCGCGTCGTAACCGCCGTGGTAGCCGCCCTCAATCTTGATGATGCCGTGTTTTCCGGTGAACATCCTGGCCGCGCGCACCGCATACATGGTCGCCTCGGTGCCGGAGTTCGCAAACCGCAACTGGTCAATACTGAACCGCCGCGCGAAGCGTTCGGCAACATCAGTGGTTGTGGGTGACGGCGTGACAAACAGCGTCCCCGTCTCCAGCGCTTGCTGCACCGCTGCCACGACCGCTGGGTTGAGGTGACCGACGAGCACCGCCCCGAATCCCATCGACAGGTCGAGCAGATCGCGACCGTCGACGTCCCGCAGCCAGGCTCCCTTGGCGGACTCGATCGCAATCGGATGTGGATCCCAGTGCTGGAAAGAGGACGCGACTCCCAGCGGCAACGGGACGCTCGCTCGGGCATGATGGGCGGCCGATCCGCCGGTGTTGGCCGAGAACCGCTCCCACTCCGCTGCGAGTAGCGTCGCGATGCGGTCCGGGTCCAGCGGGGTAGAAGTCGCCGGCAGATTCCGCCAGGTTGCCGGATCGTTGGGCGGCCAAGTGGCCGAAGCGGCAGTGTCGAGTGTCATGATGTGGGCTCCCAGAGTTGTGTCAGGCGTTACAGCCAGGCACAACCTACCAACTTCGGCCAAGGGCCGCACGCCATCGGCGAACGCGGTTGTAGGTTGGGCGCAGGTTCGGGCCACGGGCGCAGGCGGGAGGCAACCCAATGACTGCTGGCCGTTGGCGCAAGCCGAAGGCGCTGATCGCGATCGCTGCTATTGCCCTCATTGCGGTCGCCGCCCTGCTGCTGGCCGTCCGTCCCGGCGACACGCTCGCCCAGGGACGGACAATCTCGCTGACCGCCGGCCCCGGTGCGAACGGCCAGCCGGTCACCCTGGATGCGTCCGTGTACACGCCAACCACGGGCTTGCCCGCACCAGCGGTCGTGCTCGCGCACGGCTTCGGCGGCAACAAGAATGACATGGAGCCGCTGGCCCAGGAGTTGGTGAAGAACGGCTACGTGGCCATCACCTACAGCGCCCGTGGGTTCGGTCGATCCGGTGGCGAGATCTCATTGAACTCACCGCAGTACGAGGTCAAGGATGCGCAGCTGATCGTCGACTGGCTGTCCAAGGATCCCGACGTGTTGCAGGACGGAGCGTCAGACCCACGCGTCGGCTTCGCCGGCGGTTCGTACGGCGGGGCCCTGAGCTTGCTTGTTGCGGGTTACGACAGCAGAGTGGACGCGATCGCCCCGAGCATCACTTGGAACGACCTTGCCCAGTCGTTGTTCCCGCAATTCGCCGAGGCTGCCGACGCGCCGACAGTGCCGACCACCCCTGCGTCAGTACGTCCGCTGCCGACGTCGGGGGTTTTCAAGAAGCTGTGGTCCGGGTTGTTCTTCGGCTCCGGTGCCAGCGCCGGACCAGGTTCAACTCCGACGACGTGCGGCCGGTTTGCCGCGGACGTGTGCCGGGCCTACCAACAGACCGCCATCACCGGCGTTCCCACCCCGGAGATCATCAAACTCATGAACGCCTCCAGCCCCGCCTCGGTCATCGGCCGGATCAAAGCGCCCACGCTGCTGGTCCAGGGTCAGGCGGATTCGCTGTTCCCGTTGAGCGAGGCAGACGCCAACGCGGCTGGCATCGCTTCGAACGGAACCCCGGTCAAGGTGGTGTGGTTCGACGGTGGACACGACGCGGCCGGAACGGGAACGGAACAGTTGCAGAGTCTCACGCTGGCCTGGTTCAACCGCTACCTGATGGGCGATGGCAGCCCAGCCGACACAGCGTTCCAAGTCACCGTCCCCAACGCAGCCATCTCGAGTGAGAGCGGACGAAGCACAGCAAAGACGGAGGTGGCGCCAGGATTGCCCGGAGTCAATACTTCCGGCCCGGTCTCGACGTCGACCATCCCCCTGACAGGAGGGCCGCAGACCGCAGTTTCTCCCGCCGGAGGTAACCCGGCGATTCTCACTTCTGTCCCCGGCTTGGGCAGCGCATCTAGCCTGATCGCTGGCAGCCTGCCGGACATCGGCGGCCAGAGTGCCCGCTTCGACTCGGCACCGCTGACGACCGCGGTGCGAGCGATGGGCGGTTCAACGATTCGTCTGACCGTTGCTTCAAGTACCCGCGACGCAACCCTGTTCGCCAAGTTGTACGACGTCAGCCCCAACGGCAACCAAGTCGTGCTTCCCGCCCAACTGGTGTCGCCCATCCGGATCATGGACCTCTCACCGGCGGGGCGACCCATCACCGTCGCGCTTCCCGCAGTGGTGCATGATTTCGCCGCCGGACACTCGATGCGCGTCGTCGTCTCCAGCACCGATCAGGGCTACCAGTTGCCCGTCGATCCACGGACGTACCGAATCTCCCTGACCTCGGCAGCAGGTGGTGGACCACCAGTGCTGACGGTTCCAATCGTGGCCACGACACCGATCGACACCGGCAGCGCCGTTTGGGTATGGCTGGCAATCGGCGTCGTCGTGCTGCTCGCGATCGGCGCGTTGATCTTGGCGCGATGGCGCGCACGAAGACGTGAGATTGCCGGCGGTGACCCGTCACTGGAGTCGGTTCCGCTGGTCATCAGCAACTTGGGCAAGCAGTACCAGGATGGTTTCCGAGCGGTCAGCGACGTCAGCTTCCGCATCGAATCCGGTCAGGTCTTAGGTCTGCTCGGTCCCAACGGTGCCGGCAAGACCACTATCTTGCGAATGCTCATGGGATTGATCAGCCCGTCCGAGGGCGAGATGCGGATTTTTGGCCACCGGGTCACACCCGGTGCCGCGGTGCTGTCCCGGGTGGGAGCGTTCGTGGAGGGCCCGGGCTTCCTGCCACACCTGTCGGGGATGGCGAATCTGCAGTCGTACTGGCAGGCAACTGGGCGACCGATCACCGAAGCGCAGCTTGACCTAGCCCTTGGTATCGCCGGACTGGGCGAGGACATCAATCGCAAAGTCCGCACCTACAGTCAGGGGATGCGCCAGCGGCTGGCGATTGCCCAGGCAATGCTCGGACTGCCTGACCTGCTGGTGATGGACGAACCGACCAACGGTCTGGACCCCCCGCAGATCGCCGAAATGCGAGACGTACTGTCGGCCTACGCGGCGACTGGGCGCACCGTGCTGCTGTCCAGTCATTTGCTCGCCGAGGTCGAACAGACGTGCTCACATGTCGTCGTGATGGATCGGGGTCGCGTTGTGGCGGCTGGATCGGTCGAGCAGATCGTCGGCGAAACAACCTCGGTGATCGTGGATGTGGATGCGCCCGTACTAGCAGCTCGAGTCGCGCGAACGGTCCGCGGAGCGAGCGAGGTCCTCATCACCGGAACCGGGATCACGCTGCGGCTCGACGGACCGTCAGAGCGCGCCGACCTCGTGCGGGCCCTGGTCGAGGCTGGCGTCGGCATCGACCGAATCACCGGCAAGCGCGGCCTGGAAGAGGCATTCCTGGCCCTAGTTGGGCAGGAGTAGCGATGGCCACACGAGGCGAACACCACCTGCTTTCGGTTGCGCCGCCCACCACC
>JBAXOQ010000102.1:0-12827 GCA_037133175.1 Actinomycetes bacterium | reverse complement strand
GAGTCGCGGCAGCGCAGCGACCGGGGGCGGGCGCGATCACGCTGCCGCAGTACGTGCAGGCAGCCCTGACCGACGCGCCCGCGATCGGGTGGCATGAGCCGCCACGACTCGGTCCGGCGCCGATTGCGGACGTGGCGGCGGCTGCTCGGGTGCTGGAGCGTGCGCAGCTGCCGGTGATGCTCGTGGGTGCCGGTGGGAGCCGGCCGGATGTGATCGGTCCGCTGCACGCATTCCTCGCCAAGTTTCCGATGCCGGTTGCGGTGACCTTTCAGGGTGCCGGGTCAGTGGCAGGCGAGCCGGAGTACCTGTTCCTGGGTCGCGTCGGGCTGTTCCGCAACCAGCCCGGCGACCGGTTCCTGGCCGACGCCGACGTGGTGCTGACCGTTGGCTACGACGCGGTGGAATACGACCCGGCGGTGTGGAACCTCGGTCATAGCAAGGCGATCATCCACCTTGATTCGATCGTCGCGGAATGGGACCGGTCCTATCAGCCGGCAACCGAGCTGCGCGGTCACATCGGTGCGACTTTGACTGAGTTGGCCTTGGCAGTGGCGGGGCGCAGCATCTCGCCGGAGACCCTCGCCCGGATCAGGGCCGATCGCCCTGACCTCGGGCGGGCGTTGCACGTTGAGCTCACCGATGCCTCGCTGTGCAATCCCCGGACGGTCGTCGCCGAGTTGCGCCGGGCCATACCCGACGACGCCACCGTCGCCTGCGATGTCGGGTCGAACTACATCTGGATGGCGCGGCACTTCCGATCCACGGGACCCAACCAGTTGTTGTTCAGCAATGGTCAGCAAACTCTGGGGGTCGCTTTGCCTTGGGCGATGGCGGCGAACTTCCTGGGCCGTCGAGCTGTCTCGGTGTCCGGGGACGGTGGGTTCCTCTTCTCGGCTATGGAGCTTGAGACGGCAACGCGCAACGGTTTGAACCTGGTCCACTTCGTCATGCGGGACAACTCCTACAACATGGTCGCGTTCCAGGAGCAGATCAAGTACGGGCGCACGTCGGGCACGGACCTGGGTTACTACGACATCGTGGGGTTGGCCGCGGCCTTCGGGGCGACCGGACTGCGGGTGCAGTCCGAGCGCGACCTGCCGGCTGTCATCGATGAGGCGATGCGCACACCTGGGGTGGTGCTGGTAGACATACCAGTGGACTACTCGCACAATGTTGAGCTTGCCGGTCATGTCATCCCCGAGGACTGGCAGTAGGAGAGGACCGCCCGGTGCCGCAGCCTGCCCGCAGTCAATCATGTTGGGATCTTGCCGTCGATCTCGCAGCTCACCACGCCCACGCCCGGGCTGACACGGTCGCGTCAGGTGACCGCGAGATCTTCCAGGTCTCGACCATTTCGGCCCTGGTGGACGGCGTCTTCACAGGGGACACTCCCTACTCCGAGATCATGGAGCACGGCGACTTCGGCGTCGGGACTTTCAATGCCCTCGACGGCGAGATGGCGGCCGTGGATGGGCAGTTTTACCACCTGCGCGAGGACGGCTCAGTGACAGGCGTCGACCCGCAGGAGCTCACCCCGTTCGCCGCGGTGACCTTCTTCCGAGGCGAAGCCGAACTTGACTTGGCGCATCCGTACCTGCGCGACGAGCTGCTGACATGGGTGGACAGCACCGTGCCGTCGGACAACCTGTTCTACGCGATCCGGGTCGACGGGGTGTTCGATTCGGTCACGACTCGCACGGTCCGCCGCCAGCACCACCCCTACACCGGGCTGTTGGATGCGGCCAAAGGTCAGGCGGAAATGACGTTCACCGACACCTCGGGCACCATCGTCGGATTCCGCGCCCCGCAGTACGCGCAGGGTATGACGGTGGCCGGCTACCACCTGCACTTCGTCGACGACGACCGCAAAGTCGGGGGTCACGTGCTGAACTTCTCGATTCGCTCGGGGACTGTGAGGTTGGACTTGGAGACCGACCTGCACGTCGAGATGCCCACCTCGCCGGAGTTTCTGGATGCCGACCTCGACGGTGACGATGTATCCGACGCGATCGAGCAGTCAGAGAACGTGTCAGGGCGCTCCTGAGGGGTGTCCGGAGGTCACATGCGCGGCACGATGACCTTCGCGGCAGCCAGCAGCATTGCGGTGGACTCGAGGTTGTCGGCGGCGAAGCTGGTCACGAATAGCGTCGCGCCCTTGCGTACCACGACGTTGTAGATGCAGTCCTTGACGATCGGGGGCTCATTCAGGGCGGGAAACACTTGGTGTACCCGGACGAAGCCGGGGTAGCCCTTGACCTTTACATTGCCGGAGCCCTGCAGGATGTCGCTCAGCGTCGACTCCAAAGTGGCGGTCTTCATCTGGTTATACACCGACTTGGCCGTTGCGGCGCTCTTGAAGGTGTTGACGTTGTAGCCGAAGTAGTTGTCGGAAAACGCCCAAATGCAGCCCCGGTTGAGTTCGAGTGGCGCGGGACCCTTTGTGTTCGTCTCGTGGGTCGCGTGGGCGGGCGATCCGAGGATCTTGGATGCCTTCGCGGCACCGAGCAGTGCACAGCCGTGGATCGGTCCGGCGGCGGCTGGTACGGCTGCTTGAGCGGGAGCGGCGCTGATCGTGAGGGCTCCGGTCAAGCCGATTGCCAGCGCAGCGGCCGGCAGGGTTCTGGTGCGCATGGGGGACTCCCGTATTTCGTGTGAAGCATCGGCCGCGAAAGTCGAGTCCACGATCGTTGGGCCTCCGACCCTAACACCGTTTCTGGATTGGCAGTAGCCCCCTGCTGGGCTGGAGTCCTCCGCGCTCAGCAGGTTTCGGGTCGCCGGGAGCGGCGGGCCAACATGAACTGATAGACGTACCGTGCCAGGAAGGCGACAACGATGACGAAGGCGAACGTGTAGCCGCCGTAGACGGTGAAGGGCGCGTTGCGGGGGCCGAGATTCACGTCGCTGACCAGCAGTGCCTCGGCCCCCTGGGGTGCGCTGATCGCTACGCGTTGGGCCAGAACACCGTTGGCATTGACGATCGCGCTGTCCCAGGCGACATCGGTCTTGACCATCGGGACGCGGTTCTCGATCGCCCGGAACGTCAGCGACTGCCAACGAAGCGGCGAGATGTCCACCGGGTCCAACGCGGGCACGGCCATGATCTCGGCACCCGCGATCGTCTCGTAGCGGACCGAGTCGTTGGGGAAGTCGTGGTCGTAGCAGATGATCACTCCCAGCTGACCGAAAGGCGTTCGGAACGTCGGGAACTGCTGCGGCGTACTGAACGATTCGCCTTCCATGATGACCGGGTGGATCTTGTAGTAGGGGGCGTCTGCCATCACTCCGGACGGCAGCCACACGCCCGCCATATTCGGGCCGGTCCATAGCGGTGATTCGGGGATGTAGCCGGCGACGATGGTGGTGTTGGTCTCCTTGGCGAGGCGTCCGACCCAGGTGCCTTGTGCGGTTCGTGCGTCGTATTGCAGGATCCACTCGGGCCAGACCACGAGTTGCGCGCCCTGCCCGGCGGCGCTGCGGGTCATCCTCTCCAGCTGTGCTTGGAGCCGAACGTTGCGGGCCTTCTCTTCAGGTGAGCCCTGGGGCAACCCGCTTTGCAGCTCGACGCCGTCGGTGGTGTTGGCAGTCCCGGTCTGGGCAGCGGCAACCCGCACTGTGGCCCCGAGTTGGCTGTTGACCTGCCAGTTGATGACCAGACTCGAACCGATCCACACCAGGGCCAGGCCGAAGGCGATGATGGATGACCACTTCAACGTGCGGGCCGGAATGGGAACGGACGCGAACTGCGGCCAGTGGCTGTCCATCCACCGCATGATGAGCAGCGCGATCCCAGCATTGATCATCATCAGCACCAGGCTCAGTGCCGGCGTGCTCAGGTAGCTCACTGCCTGGTCCAGGGCCGGGACCGGCGCCATTCGGTAGGCGATCCAGAAGTTGCTGCCGAACAGTGGATTGCCACCGAAGATGACCTCCAGCCCCACCCACACAACCGGCAGTTGGAAGATGAACCATCGGTAGTCGGTGCGCTCGGAGAACGGGCGTTCGAACATCCCGATGACACCCATCGCGACCGCCATCACGACGCTGGCCAAGGCGCAGAAGGGGTATCCCAACTCCGATCCGCCGAACAGCCAGAGGGAGTACCAGTAGCCGAAGAACGCGATGCCGACGGCCACTCCGGACCACCGCCGAGGAAGCAGTCGGTACTGCGCGAGGTACATCGGAACGAAGCCGACAGTGACCAGTGGCCACAGGTTTCCGTGGCCGTCGCACATCACGAACAGCATGACCGCGCTGAGCACGGACAGGGCGAGTCCCAGCACTAATCGCCCGGGTCCGGTGCTGCGGGTGTCCGTCGAAACGGCTTGACCCGCGCCACCGGCGGTTTGCGGCTCTGCGACGGTCATGACTACCCCAAGACGGCTTAGATTCGACGGCGGTATCTGTTACGTAGCGGCGGGGGAGTCCGCTTCTACGGGCGATTCGGATGATTCAGACGATTCGGACGATTCGGACGAAGCCCCCGGCTCTGTTGCGGCGCCGCTGCCCAGCGTCCGATTGGCCACTATTGCGATGACCGCGAACACCGCTGCCAGCACGGCCACCAGCACCTGCGGAACCGGCGCTATAGCGATAACGGCGACCACCAGGAAGGTCAGCAGCGGATAGGTTCGGCGTAGCCAGGCGTGCCCGCCGGGCGCGGGGGCAGCCACCAAGGCGCGAATGCCGGGGTCCAGCGTCCAGGCGTCGCGCAGGGCACGGGATACGCCCACCAGCGCCGCCAGGGCCATGAGTGCGGCGACGATCGTGCCGACCCACCAGGGCACGAAGTTCAGGATCACGAACAGCGAGAAGTCGGCATTGGTGATCGCGCCCCCGGTGGCCATCAGCAGGCTGACCAGCACCACGCCCGTGACCACCGCGGCGATGACTCCGGCGAGCACGACGCCGCGCCGGTCCTGACGGGCGGCCGCCCGGATCCCGGGGGTGCCGATGCCGATGATGACCACGACCACGGTGAAGGCGGCTAGGGGCAACACCGGCTCGGGCGTGGTGTCGATGATGGGGTGCAGGGCCGCGGGCGGAGAGCCGATGACGAACTGGGCTGCGAACAGGAGCACTGCCGACACCACGGCGGCGATCCACAGGATCAGGTTCCATACCCGAGCCGGCCCCGGTCCGCGTGCGGCGGCGGCGGCCGCGACCGCGAGCACGATCACCACGGCAGAGCGGTTCAGCGGCGTGGCGAACTGGATGATCGAGGCCGTCCAGGACAGCAGCAGCGCAGCCATGATCACGGTGGCGCAGAATCCTCCTGCCCAACTCGCGGCTGCCCGACCGACTCCTTCGGGTCCGGCAGGTTCGGCATCGGGCAGGAATGCCGGGATGACGACGGCGAGACCCACACTGAACGCGGCGATGAGGGCGCCGGTCAGGCCCATTCCGGAAGACAGGCCGACGGCACCGCAGACGGCCACCAGCGGAAGGGTCAGGGCGAACTGGCCGGCGATTCCCGACGGCGTCCGGGATCGGCCGAGCAGGGCGGTGGCGCTCACGCCGAGGGCGAGGGCGGCGATGACGGCGGCTGCGATGATCATTGTTGCCCTCCGCAGGTGTTGGGAGCTGCCTGTCCTCGGAAGCGAGCCGCGATCCAGTCCAGTTCCGTCGGTCGCGCCGACCAGATCAGCGTCTCGTGGGTGTCGTTGGCGGTGGTGTGAAGGGCGACCGTGGTGCCGAGTTGGCATAGTGCCTGGGCGGCGGCGATCGTCAGCGGTGGCGAGACGTCAGTGTCGGCGAGTCCCTGCATCATCAGCACCGGCTGGTAGATCCGTCGCGTCACCGGCATGTTCTGGCTGATCGTCTTGATCAGGGAGTCGTTCGGGGCGGATTTGACGTAGGTGCTGAACGGCTCGGTGAGCCTGGGCGCAAGGTTCCCGTAGCAGTAAGCCAAGGCCAGCGGCAGCGCCGCGATGCCTTCGGGGGTCAACACATCCGAGGCCTGGAATTGGTCGGGGAATGTCGCCGACCAGGATGCCGCGATGTTGAGGATGTAGGCGGCCCGGGTAGCGGCCTCCTTCGGGGTGCCGGGGTTTGCCACCAGCGTCTTGATCGCCAGCGGCAGCGCCGGCACCAGGCCGGGCGCCGATGCGACGACTCCGCGCAGCTGCAGCTCCGGCGCGTAGGACGCCGCCAGCGAGGCGGCAGACAAGGCGGCATGCCCACCCTGGCTGTGCCCGTAGATCGCCATCTTGGAGGCGTTCACCGTCTGAGGCTCCAGATACACCGCGGCCCGCAGTGAGTCGAGCACGTTGTACGCCTCGGTGGACTCCACCAAGTAGGTCGGCAGGCCGGGCGCGCCTTCGCCCTCGTAGTCGGTGGCGGTCACCACGTAGCCCTGGTCGACCAGTGGGCGGATGCGCGGGTCGAACATCGACGCACCGGTCGTGCCCGGGGTGAACGGTGCCTGCGAGATTCCGCACTCGCGCCCGATCCCGGTGGTGCCATGGGCGAAGGCGACGATCGGACGGCCGGTGGCCGGTCCAACTGCGAAGGGTTGGATCACCATACCCGTCACCGCTGTCGGGTTGCCGTTCGCGTTGGTCGACAGGTACATGATGCGAAAGGCCAGCAGCCCGGGCGGTGCGTCGGCGATCGGTTCGCTCTTGATGACGGTGCCGGGCAAGCCGTTGGGTAGCGGGCTGGGCGGGGTGTAGAAGGGCCCCGGAGCCGACTGGACGTTGGAGTTGAACATGGCGTTGGAGGGGATTGCGTCCGGTCCGGCGGGAGTGTCTGGATCCGGCGGTCGCGCGCCGGTGAGCAGCAGCGCCGCCAGAGCGACGGCGAATGCCAACACCAAGGCGACAACGGTTCGGCTCCGAGTCCGCGCCGGATTCACGCTGCTTACGTCACTCATTCCAACCTCGCGATTTCTGTCTCGGCCGCCCTGTTCCACCTCAGGTCTACGATCGAGGTGATCTTAGCGGTGGCGCTGACGGATTTCACGTCAAAGACCGGACTCGTGACGGTTCGTGCCGGGCAATCGTGCCCGCTCCGGTCGTAGTCTTTCGGGCAGGCACCGCGGCGATGCACATCGGCTCGACAACGCGGGTGAGGGGTGAAGATCGTGGGCAGCACAGAGGATCCCTGGCAGCAGGTTCGCACGCGCAACGGACTCGCGGCCGACGAGGTGATTTCCGGCCTGCAGAAGTCCATTCGCCGCTCAGATGTTGACGAGGCGGTCGCATTCGCCTGGGAGATGTACTTGACATCGCCGGAACTCGAGGACTTCTTGTGGCTGCGGTTGCAGGTGATCAGCGTCGAAGACATCGGTTTCGGCGAAGTCAACGCTCCGGTCTTGGTCGACGCGCTGAACCGGATGCGTCGGGAGTTCGCGCAATCGGCGCCGGACCGGCCGCTGTTCTTCGTCCACGCGGTGCGCTACCTGTGCGCGCAACCCAAGGACCGCTCCAGCGACATGCTGCGCAACATCGTCGAGCTGGAGTTCGACCGCGGCCGCAGACCGGTGATCCGCGACCACATGCTGGACATGCACACCCGCCGTGGGCAGCAGCTGGGTCGGGGGATCGAGCACTTCCTCGATGAGGCGAGCG
Source organism: Actinomycetes bacterium (assembly GCA_037133175.1). Lineage (GTDB taxonomy): Bacteria > Actinomycetota > Actinomycetes > S36-B12 > UBA10799 > ELA509. Next base: position 5,259 of record JBAXOQ010000102.1, on the reverse strand, counting down.
TGGTGGCACCGCGCAAGCCCGGGGCACATGAGCAGTACGAGCTGCGGCTGCGGGCGCTCATTGGCGGGGCACCGTCACATGCCGACCGGGCTGGCGACGGTTCCTCGGTTCGGGGCGGTGTACCGGTACCGGAACAGCACGACGAATAGCCCGGCCAGCACGATCGCGTAGGCAGAGCACATCAGCCAGATTCTGGTCCAGTCGGGGTTGCCGGCGACGGTGTTGGTGTCGACGAGCACGCCACCGACGAGGCCGCCCACCAACCCTCCGGCGCCGTTCACCATGGTCATGAACAATCCCTGGGCGCTGGACCGGCTCGATTCGTCGACCTCGGTCTCGACGAACATCGACCCGGCGATGTTGAAGAAGTCGAACGCGCAGCCGTAAACAATCATCGCCAGCACCAGCATCCAGACACCGCTGCCGGGGTTGCCGAAGCCGAGCAGGGCGAAGCGGACAGCCCACGCTAAGAAGCTAAGCAGCATCACCATCTTGATGCCGAAGCGCCGCAGGAAGAACGGGATCAGCAGGATGAACACGATCTCGGAGACTTGAGAGATTGAGATGAGCACGGCTGGGTATTGCGTGGCGAGGGAGTTGGAGTACTGCGGTTGCGACACGAAGTCGTGCAGGAATGCTGATACCCAGGTGCTCGACAGTGACAGCAGAGTACCCATCAGAAAAGCGAAGACCAGGAACACTGCCAGCAGTCGGATTCGGAAGAAGGCCAGGGAGCGAAGTCCCAGTGCAGCCCAGATCGAGTCTCGCGGGCGATCGGGCTTCGGCGGGGAGTGCGGCAGCGTCAGGGCATAGAGGCTCAGCACGATGCCGGCAATTCCGCCGACCATGAACTGCCGGCTGCTTAGTTCCCACCGGCTGATGCTGATGGTCCACATCGCCGCTATGAAACCGATCGTTCCGAACACTCTGATTCGCGGGAACGCGGTGATCACGTCGAAGTGCGAATCCCGCAGCACCCGATAGCACAAGGAGTACCCGAGCGACAGCGTCGGCATGAAGCAGAATGCGTTGACGAGCATCAGCCAGAACAACGTCGAGTAGTCGGTCGTCAGAGACGCGCCGATGAGAGCGAGCCCGGCGACCAGTTGGAGCAGCGAGTAGAGACGCTCCTGACTCACCCAGTTGTCTGCGATCATCCCGACCAGGCCCGGAGTGAGTAGCGAGGCGATGCCCATCAGCCCGAAGAGCGCCCCGACCTGGGTGCCGGTCAAGTTCAGCGTCTCGAAGTAGTACGCCGCCGCCGTGACAATCCAGGCGCCCCACGCGAAGAACTGCAAGAACTGCATCACGGTCAGGCGGATTCGTACGTCCACGTCCTAGATTCTCTCAGGGTCAGGAACAACCCCCCGCAAAGACCTACGGCTGCAGGGTCAGCGTGTTGGTGCCGGCTTGCTGGACGGCTGCGCGGGTGAACGCGAAGCTGAATTGCTGACCGCTGTTCCAGGCGTCCAACTGGTCCACGTAGTTGGCGTTGTAGGTGTGGCCGCTGTTGCCGGTGGCGATCGGGCCGCGGTTGAAGATGTTGTCGATCAGCTTTATGCCGGTCTTGCCCAAGGTTGGGTTCTCGACGGTCAGGGTGTGCGCCGACCCCCAGGTCCTCCTTGGCCGGGGTGTTCGCATCGTCCCACCAGGGGTCATTCGGGGCGTTCCAGAGCACCCGGATGGTCTCCCAGAACCGGTCGCCGGCGTTGAACGACAGCGACTTGTCGTCGCCGAGCGCATTGAAGAACATCCGTTCCACTAGTGCGGAGTAGACGGCGTTGAAGTACATGGCCGCTGCTGAGTCCGGCGGTTGGTAGAAGTTCCATAGATCATGTGCTGAGCTGGCACGGTGAACAGCTTCGCGGCTGCCTGGAACTGGGTGAAGTTGGTCGCGAGATTGATGGTCGGTATTGCCTCCATCGTCGGCTGCGGCGGCAACGCCGTCCACTTCAGCGCCACCGCGTAGTCCTGGGTCGGGCCGGGGGTCGTCGTCTAAGCCGGGAATGTCGGAAACGATCGGCCCGGCGTCGGTCGCCCTGATCTTGAGTTCAATCGGATTGCCGCCGGCAACCTTGATGATTTCGGTCCTGGTCGTGATCGGTTTGGGTTTGCCATCGACTAGGTAGGTGTCGCCGACGACCCTCTCCAGCACTAGGTCGCTGACATCCGGACCTAGGTTGGTGAAGCCCCACGAGATGTGCGCGTTGTGCCCGACGATGATTCCCGGGGTGCTGGGAAGGATGAAACCAGACACATCTAACGGGCACGCTGCAGTGACCATGCGGCAGTGCATTCCGCCCTGATACCAGATGTTGGGCAGTTGGGGTTGCAGATGCATGTCATCGGTTGGCCTCGTCCGAGTAGTTGTGGATCAGGAAGAAGGCCATCGCCTTGAGCCAGGCCACAGAATCGATCGGATCCCACTTCTCGATCTGGTAGTCGGAGTTCTGCAGCCCGAGGACGGTGTACTCCAAGCTCAGCTCGCCGGGACTCTTGTCCTGCAAATAGGCGTTGATCCCGTTGGCGTAGCTGTCCAGGTTGGCCCGGGTCTGCGGGGTGAGCGCCGCGTACTCCTTGGCAGCGATGTCTCGCCAGCCCATCGTGCGCAGGAACGCATCCTTGTCCACGGCCTCCGCGCCGAACATCTCCGCGAGCCGCCCGGAGGTCAGATGACGGTTGAAGTCCATTTGCCAGAACCGGTCCTGGGCGGTGACGTAACCCATGGCGGTGTAGAGATCGCCCTGGTTGTGGGCGTAGACGTCCGGAACGCCGAGGGCGTTGCGAACCACTTCGACCGGCGCAATCAATCCGGGGACCCTCAGCGTCCCCTCGGTCTGCGGAAACGGTCGGCGCACCGACCAGTAGAACAGGCCAGCGCAGACTAGTGCGAGCACCACAACGACCGCGACCAGTCCCAACGCGATCCGTCTGACGATGAGCGTGATGCCGTCGATGCACGCGACCGCGAGTTGCTGCTCGCGCTGATGGCACAGAACCCGGGGTGTACCCGGGGGCAGTTGGCTGATTTGTCGGGGCTGGAGGTGTCGCGCATCGGTCCGCTCCTGGGCCCTGAGGCCAGCGGGCTTGTGGTCACGTACCAGCGTGAGGAGGTCTTCTCGGACCAGGATGTGCTGGCTGCGCTGCGCGCTGCTGCCGAGACAGTAGGTGAGCCGCTGAGTCATGCCAAGTACGACGGTGTTAGCCAGGCTGTCGGCGGCCCGTCCTCGGTTCGGATCATTCAGCGGTTCTGGACTTGGCGCACTGCTTGCCAGTCCGCGGGAGTGCAGGCCGGCGCCGGGTCCGGGCGGCGGTACCAGCGTCGGTGGACCGAAGACGATGCGCTGGGCTGGGTTGCTCAGTATCTGCGGTCCGCTGACGCGCGCGGGACGTTCGCTGACTTCGATCGTTGGGCGCGCACCACTCCAGGCGCCCCGAGCGCCAACACGGTCCGAAACATTTTCGGTGCGTGGAGCGCCGCCAAACGCTCCGCCCTGCAGACCGGCTGAGCCGCTCGACCAACAGCTGTGTACTGCACGAGTTGTTACCGCTCGACGGTGATGGCAAAGACGGCCCGGCCGGTCATCGTGTCGATCCGGAAGCCGTCAGCGTAGTTCCTTGTTCCCACGGCAAAAGCAACCTCCTCACCCGGCATGATCAACACCGCCTTCGCCCACTGATCGTCGATCCGGTAAACGTAGATGCCTTTCGCTGACTCGTTCTTGATGGTGCCCTTGAGTCCGTCGTGCATGTCGGTGCGTGAGCGCAGTTCTTCTGGCGTGCGCACAGTGTCGGATGCGAGGTCGCCCACGGTGCCCGCGGCGGCCCCGCGCGGTCGCATCGGCCGAACCCGCAGGCGCGGCGAACGCCGCGGCGGATCCTCCGGCCAGCAGCGCCGCTGTTGCAGCGCAAGTTGTGATGATGTGGGTGACGGGCCTCATGGGAAGAACTCCAGACGTGGTCTTCGGTGGATTCGCGGACCGGTCGATCGGCTGACGCGCCAGACCTACCCACGGTCTCGCCGGGCTAAACCCGGCAACCTCAGAAGAGTTCGGTGCGGGAGCCGGGCCTAGGTGTGCCTCAGACGGTGCGCGGTACCTTGCCCGTCAATTCGAACAACCCACACATCATTCGGTGGGCGGGGTCGGAGGTAGGAGAGAACATCAGCGGGCAGCCACCGTCGATCACGGTGATGCCCAGTTGATCTTCCCTATGGTGAATCCGTTTCGGAGGTTGGTGCCTTGCTGACCTTGAACTCGAATTCGTTCGAATTGGCTGCGTGGGCGTCGTCCTTGGTGCGGGTCACTACGACGGGCTGATTCACGTGGGACGTCGGGATCACGAAGGTCACGGACGTCCGCACCGTCGGGAACGTGTGGGCTTCTTTGCCGACGACGACCAGGGTGTCGCCCTTGGCCGGCGTGTCGATGCTGAAGAGAACCTTGTCTCCGGAGGCGAACGTCAGTTCGCCGTGCACGCCGGTGACTGGAACATTGGGCATTTGACGTTCCCGGAACGTCGCCTCCGTCTTGCCGGTCAGCACCTGCGGTGCGCCGGAAAGGTCGTGGCCGCGCAGGGCCATCCGGATGCCGACGGGCACTGTTCCGACATTCGTCACCCCGACCCAGGTGCCGTTCGCCGTCCCCCGGACTGCGCTCGGTCCGGTCGTGGGAATCACGCTCGGCACCGCCGATGGCTCAGCGGAGGCAGAGGTCGATGGCGACCCGGAGACAGCGTCTGAGGGCGTGGGTGCGGTGGAGCCGCCGGATCCACACCCGACCAGGATGGTGGCCATTGCCGCGGCGCCGATGCTGGCGGCGCTGATCCTCACTGCCGATTCAGTCCGGCCGATGCCTGGGCTCATTGCTGCGCGCTCCTCGTTGGTACTGACTGGCGTGGTTGGAACTGACGGTCGTGTGGCGCCTTCGATTCTCACACCGGAGCCGAGGCCGTTCCGACAGGGGTGCCAGAGCGGCTGGTTTGAACTACGCTTTTCCCATGCAAAGACCAGTGCATTTCGAGATTCACGCGAGCAACCCTGAACAGATCAGGGCTTTCTACGAGAGCGTCTTCGGCTGGACCGTGAACAGGTGGGGCGATGAGCCGTATTGGCTGATCTCCACCGGGGACGGCAATCCGATGGCAGGGGTGCCGAGTTCCGAGCCCGGCATCGACGGAGCGATGCTTCCGCGGACCGGGCCACCACCTAGCGGGAGTTTCCCCGCTATTTAGTTGATCAGCGTGTTTCCCCTGGTGGTG
>JBAXOQ010000101.1:0-12891 GCA_037133175.1 Actinomycetes bacterium | reverse complement strand
GTCGAGCAGCGAGTGCACGATGCCCGCCTTGACCGCAGAGGACGTGGCCGGATTCGTCAGCGCCATCTGCAGGTCCGCGTTGGCGTCGATCGCCCGACCGAAGCGGAAAAGTTCCTCTTCGACCCGGTCGATACGACCCTCCTTCTCGGCGCCCATCAGCAGCAGCGCCGCTCCGGCTGCGTCGAGCGCGTCGACCATGTCCGCGTCACTAGACCACCGAGCGGTGACGACCTCGTCCACCAGCGACTGCGCCACGACGCCGACCCGTGCGGCCAGCAGCGCAGAAACGACGCCCTTCTTGCTGTCGGCATCGATCGCCGGGTCAGCCAACGTCGCCAGCAGTACTCGCTGGCTGGACAGCAAATCCACGACCGAGAAAAGTTCCCGGCCGGCGTCGTCGCACTCGGAGACCGAGATGCCGCTGTCGTATCGCGCGGACAGGGATCCCTGCAGCGCGGTCATCGAGGTGCGGCTCGACCCCAGCATCAGAGCTGCCCCGAAGTCTGGGCGGCGGTCTGCTCAAGGTCGGCGATGAAGCGATCCACCACCGCACTCGCCCGAGCGTCGTCGGTCAACGACTCGCCGATGATCTTCCCGGCCAGGTCCGTGGCCAGCGTGCCCACGGTGATGCGCAACTCCGAAAGCGCCTTGGCCTTCTCGGCGTCGATCTGGCTCTGGGCGGACGCCGCGACGACAGCCGCGGCGTCTTGGGCCTCAACGCGGGCGTCGGCGATGATTTGGGCCTTCTCCGCCTGGGCCTTCTGACGGATCTCGGCGGCATCTTGGCGCGCCTGCTCCAGTTGATCCTGATATTGCGACTTCAGGGCCGCCGACTCCTGCTGGGCCTTCTCCGCCCGCTCCAGACCACCCTGAATGGTGTCCTCACGCTCCTGCAGCATCTTCGTGATCTGCGGCAACAACCACCTGCCCAAGAGCCCGAAGACGATGAAGAACGCGACGCCTCCAATGATGACTTCCGACAACGGCACCGACAAGACACTGGGGGCTGATTCCGTGGTCGCTTCGGCAGCGGCCAATAGACCGATCATCGTATTCCTCCGTTCCGTTCAGTTGTCATGGATGCGTGGTCTCGGTAGGACTACGCGCCGGAGAACAGGAAGGGCGCGACGAAGCCCAACAGCGCGAGCGCCTCGGTGAGCGCGAACCCGATGAACATGTTCTGGCGGATGACACCGTAGGCCTCGGGCTGGCGGGCAATCGCCTGCACGCCGTTGCCGAACACGATGCCGATGCCGATACCGGGTCCGATCGCTGCTAGACCGTAGCCAATAGCGCCGAGGCCCTTCAGACTGCCGGTGACGTCAGCAAGAATAAGATCAAGCATGTCGGTTCCTTCTCTTCTCGTTCCCCTTGGACGGCCCGCAGGGACGGGTTTGTGGGTAAATCTCAGTGCTCATTGGCGAGCGATCCAGCTATGTATGACGCGGTCAAGAGAGTGAAGATGTACGCCTGCAGCATCTGAATCGCGAACTCGAATCCAGTCATGATCAGCGTCATCGCAAAGGACGCCGTGGACCCGAGAATGCCGATGACTGACGGGCTGGCCAGATAGAAGGTCGCCACGATGAACACAGTCAGCAGGACGTGACCAGCGAACATGTTGGCGAAAAGCCGGATGGCGAGCGTGAACGGCCGGACGATGATGTTGGAGATGAACTCGATGGGTGCCAACAGGATGAGCACCCAGAGCGGGACCCCGCTCGGCACGCACATGTTCTTGATGAACGCCGGGCCTTGGTGGTGGAACCCTACGAACATGTAGGTGATCCAGACCATCACCGCCAGGGTCGCCGGGAACGCAAAGATCGACATCACCGGGAACATGATGAACGGGATGATTCCCATGACGTTCATGACCGCGACGAAGACGAACAACGACATCAGGAACGGCATGTATTTGTCGCCGGCCTTGCCGATGGTCTCTCGGCTGATCTGGTCGCGGACGAACGTGTAGCTGAGCTCACCGATGCTCTGAACCTTGCCTGGAACCAGACGCGGCTTGGCAAAGGCGACGATGTAGAACAGGACGATCAAGGCAGTCCCGACCACCATGATCATGACCGGCTTGTCGATCGAGAAGGTCTGTCCGAGAAGGGTGAACTGAACATAGGGATCGAAATGGAAGAGTTCCAACCCCGGGGCCGGGAACCCGCAACCGTTGGCGCCGTTGAGGTGGCAGTCCGTGCCGCTGGCGAGGGTCCGACTTGTCACATCAAGCACAAGTCAACTCCCTACGGTCGTCAAGCTCCCTGCGGTCGTGCATCGTCAGCCCCTTTGTTGGAGTCGGCGTGTTGCCTACTTGAGTCGTGCCATCCAGGCTTTGACACTCTCGCTCTGTTCCACGCTCGCTTCTTCGTTCCGCAGGTGGACGTGGGTCAAGTACGTACCTGCGGCAATTCCGACAATCAATCCCACCGCGGCAAACAACGGAACGTTCCCGAACCACAGTCCGAGCAGCCACCCGAGACCGCCATAGAACGCCATCCCAGCGACCAAGTGACCGGTAATGTTCCACGCAGTCTGGACCGGGGTGTTGTCCCGATCGAAACTGAGATCTCCGTTTGCCATCGCCGCAGAACTTATCAGCCCTCGATTCCGCCGAATGAACCGCAGTACCGCTTGCCGCTCGACGGTGCCGTGATATACGCGCTGTTCCTGTTCGCGCCCCGGCCTCGGCAACGGCAGCTAGCGTTCGCCCTGCCCGGGACCAGAACCCGGCTCGACGTAGAGCACCTTGCTGCGGACCATGATGGTCACGGCACAGAAGGTCCAAGTCAAAGCACCCACCACGATCGACCAGGCGAAGGCGCGCGGTGAGAAGAACGTCGCGCCTTGCAGCACGATCAACAGAATGAACAGGCACAAGATCTGCAGGACGTACACCAACAGCGCCATGTTCACGGCGATCGCTGGGTTGTTCGCCGATACCCGCAGCAGCACGTATTGGCTGATGCCGAAGAACGCCAGCACCACCAGCGTTCCGGCGATCCCGCCGATCAACCCCTGGCTACCGGCGAACGCCGTCGCCAAAGCAGTAGTGATGACCCCGGCGATGGCTACCGCGATCAGCGGCAGGACCAACAGTCGCCGGTCCATTGCTTTGGCAGTGTAGGCGGCGGCCGGCGGCTGCCCGGGACCCTTTGTCGGGTCGGATTCGCCCTGTGATGAAGCAGTCATAATGCCTTCACGCTACAGGGTCAGTGATCGACAATTCTGCGGCCCCGGATCATGCAGGGCCTGTTGGCAGACACGATCTTCGGAAGTCCGAAGCGTCGAGCACCGACGAATCAGGTCCGGAAAACGCGCAAGACCTCACCGGGGAGTTGTTGGAGTCATCCATGGGCGCGTGTGAACAACGTGCGTGTGGACGCCAGGGCGCCTACCGATGTGGAAGGATTGCACAGATCGCGGCTTTCGCATTTGCCCAGGCTCCTGGCGAAGGCAACGCGAACAATGCGCGCCGACACTTCATGCTTGCTGGACTGTTGTCGCTATCCATTGGCCGAAACCGGGCCATCAAAATGCTCGCCTCTCACGAACCTAAGGACTCAGCGACGTGGAAGGCCGACAGCTGGCGAGACTGGAATAACAACTTCGCCGGTTTGGACGCGGCCGATGAAATCAGGGGGATAGCCAGATGGATGCCCCCGACGAGCAGCAAAGTACGGCACATAGGATTGTTTGCTGGCACCTGAAGATCACTGACTCTGAGTCTCTCAACGTGGTCCATGATCAGTGCGCAGGCCACGGCACCGAGGATTGGTCAACCGGTCGCGAGATGGTGTGCCCGGACTCGTGACACAGGGTTAACAGCGTTGTGAGTTTTGACCTCGTTCTGATGCCGAGTGCTGGAATTCGTTCGCGGGTGAGGTGACGGCTTCCCCTAGTTGCGTCCAGGCCTTCGCTTGCCGCCCAGCTTCTTCTCGGTCTGCTTGGGATGGCCCATGTGAACTCGATCAATGATGACGCGTCCAGCTCGGCGCTTTTGCCCGGAGCCGAATGAGGTCTTGTCGATGAAATACCACACACGGCCACCGCTGGTTACGTCGATCTGCCAACGCGTGTAGGTGATGCCGTCAAATGTGCCGTACCCGACGCTGCCTTTCAGTGGCTGCTGCCGGTCCCCATCGTCGCGGTCGGGCTCATTCGCGAGTTGGTCGTAGACGCGTTGACATTCCCCCGCCGCTTGATTACAGAACTGATTCCATTCAGATTCAACCTTCTGGGAGCGGGTCAGAACGTCGTATGACCCTGGCCGCATCGGACGACGTGCGGGTGGGCCGGTGTCGGTCACGACTCAGTTTCAGGGCGGCGTACCGGAGTTGGCGCGTCTGGACCGCGATCCTCTGTGAGAGCTGCCAAAAGATAAGGGTCGTGCTGTATGAGCGCCGACTTTTGCCACGAATTGAGTAGCTGCTTGAGGGGATGAAACATTCCAGTGGCGCTAGCGGCAGCCACAGTCTGCCCGAACTCACGTACAAACAGATGCTGGTCCGCGGGCGTCAGCCACTCAACCCACGGAAGAGTGCTCCGGAGTGAAGCCAGGCCATCCTCTTCCAGTGCAGGATTGGAAAGCATGTGATAGGTGACGCGGGCGGTTACGTCGAAGCCCTCTCGCATTTCGCTCTCGCGCTCGGCAGTTGCCAGGAACAGATCCGGTCCGTCGCGGCGCTCAAGAATGACATCCTGATCATTCAGGTCTTTCAGAACGTCACCACTGTTGCGGAGCATGAACGTGAGATTGTGGCGTATCGGGTCCATAATCCCTCATAGTGTCGTATGTAGTGATGTATGTCAATTTACTCCTGTCAACATTGTCGGAGTACCCCGCAGTTCAAAACGTTTGCTGCGCTGTCCACTCCGGCGCTGAGAAGTGTCCTTGAGTGGGCCACTCCAGCCATCGGCAAGCGACCACGCGGCGTCATGTTGCTCGGACGCCACCGACCGACAGACCACCGACGCCAGAAACCCAACCCCTGACAAACCGGCTCAGAACGGAGCCTCAGCCAGACTCACGACAGATCGTGGCCGGCGACTACGCCGCACGGTTCGCGCTGTTGTACGGACGGAACACCGCGATAGCGAGGGCGAACATGCCGATCAAGAAACACGCCAACGAAACGTAGGGGCTGACGAAGGCGAAGGACACCGCACTGAAGGCAATCAACGCGGTCCAGGCGTGCATCAGACCCACCGCACGCTTCTGAGAGTGGCCGAGCTCCAGCAGGCGGTGATGCAGGTGCTGCTTATCGGCCGTGAACGGGCTGCGCCTGGCCCGGGTGCGGCGCACGACGGCCAGCGCAACATCGAGCAGCGGCACCGCGATAACCGCCGCCGGCAACAGCAAGGGCAGCAACGTCGGCAGCAGTTCGGTCTCCTCCAGCGAACTGGGATCTACCCGCCCAGTCAAAGTAATCATCGACGCGGCCAGCAGCAGCCCGATCAGCATGGAACCGGTGTCGCCCATGAAGATCCGGGCAGGGTTGATGTTGTGCGGTAAGAACCCCAGGCACATCCCGGCCAGAATCGCGCAGATCAGCGTCGCCAACGTGGCCCGCTCAATCTGGAAGTTCACGCTGAGCAAGTACGAGTAGGCGAACAGCGCCAGCGCCGCTATCCCGACGATGCCGGCAGCCAATCCATCGAGGCCGTCGACGAAGTTCACCGCGTTCACGGTCAGCACCACCAGCAGGACGGTCAGCAGCACGCTAGTCATCGGATCCAGCAGCAGCGTCCCGCCGATCGGGATCCACAGCACCTGAATCCCCAGCAATGCCATGGACCCCGCGGCCAGCACCTGCCCCGCGTACTTGGTCGGCGCGTCCAGGCCCCACTTGTCGTCGGCCAGGCCCAGCATCACCACGATCGTCGCACCGGCGAGCAGCGCCACGACCTGGCGTTCGGACTCGAACACCTCGCTCATCCGGGGAAGCTGACTGGCGAACACCAATCCGCCGAGCATCCCCCAAAACATCGCCAGGCCACCCCAGCGCGGCGTCGGCTTGTCATGGATATCGCGGTCCCGCACCTCCGCCATGGCTCCCGAGCGAATGGCGAGCCGCCGGGCTATGGGCGTGGTCAGATAGGTGATGGTCGCGGTGGCCAGCAGGCACAACAGATACTCACGCACCGGCGCGCCTCCTGTCTGCCACAGCCATCGTCGTCGGTTGCCACCGCCGGCACGCTATGGCCGACACCGAACTACGCAGCGATTATCCCCGAGGGTAGGCCGGAAACTGCTCGACCAGGGCCGATACTTCGCCACGAATCGACTCGCTGGGCTCTTGCGCCCGCACGGCCCGCCCGATCAGAGAGGCAATCTGCGCCATCTGGGCCTCTTTCATGCCCTGAGTCGTCGTGGCGGCCGTGCCCACGCGGATTCCGGAAGCGACACTCGGCGGCCGAGGATCAAAGGGGATGGCATTTTTGTTGATCACAATGCCGGCCTCATCGCAGCGCAACTCTGCTTCCGTGCCCGTCACATCGATCCCCTGCAGGTCCAGCAGCGCCAGATGAGTGTCGGTACCGCCGGTGATCGGTCGCATCCCCTGATCAGCCAACCCCGCCGTCAACGCCTTGGAATTGCTGATGACTTGCCGCGCATAGACCTGGTATTCCGGCGTACTGGCTTCCTTGAGGGCCACAGCTTTGGCCGCGACGCAATGCATCAGCGGTCCACCCTGCATCATCGGGAAGACGGCTTTGTCAATGGCCGCCGCATGCTCAGCTTTGGTCAGGATCATTCCGCCGCGAGGTCCGCGCAGCACTTTGTGCGTAGTGAATGTGACCACGTCCGCGTACGGCACCGGGCTGGGAATCGCCTTACCCGCGACCAGGCCGATGAAGTGGGCCGCGTCCACCACCAGCTTCGCGTCAACCTCGTCAGCGATCTGCCGGAAGGCCGCAAAATCGATCAGCCTCGGGATCGCCGAGCCGCCACAAATGATCATCTTCGGGTGGTGTTCCCGAGCCAGGTCGCGGACCTGGTCATAGTCGATGTCCTCCGTCGCCTTGTTCACGCCGTAGTGAACTGCGTTGAACCACTTACCCGAGAACGACACCTTCGTACCGTGGGTCAGGTGCCCGCCGTGCGGCAGACTCATCGCCAGCACGGTCTCGCCAGGCTTCATGAATGCTCCGTAGACCGCGATGTTGGCGCTGGCACCGGAATGCGGCTGCAGGTTCGCGTGATCGGCCCCGAAGAGCTCTTTGGCCCGCTCGATTCCCAGAGTCTCAGCTTTGTCCACTTCGGAACACCCGCCGTAGTAGCGCCGTCCGGGGTAACCCTCGGCGTACTTGTTGCTCAGCGTGGATCCCAGCGCCGCCAGAACCGCCGGACTGGTGAAGTTCTCGCTGGCAATCAACTGCAAGTCACTACGGAGCCTGTCGAGTTCGGACAGCAGGATCCCGGCGATCTGCGGGTCCTCCTGTTGCAGGCTGGCAAAGTCGGATCCACAAAAGGGCACGTCGGTCATGGGGCCGATTGTAACGTTCGGCAGAATCATCAGGTGATACGGCGCTTCGACGTGTGTGACCCTGAACAACTCGAACGTGCCATCACTGCAGCGACGTCGGCGGTTCGCCGCGGCGAAGTCGTCGTAGTGCCGACCGAGTCAGCCTATGGACTAGCCACCGACGCGTTCCGCGGCGACGGGCTGGCCCGGCTGCGACACCTGAAGAACCGTGGCACCGAGCTGCCCGTCCCAGTACTGGTCGGCTCGCACAGCGCGCTGGACGATCTGGTGGACCCGGTCGGCGCGGACGCGCGCGCGTTGGCGGGGGCATTCTGGCCGGGGCTGCTCACGTTGGTCGGGTTTGCCCGGACCTCGCTGAGCTGGGATGTCGCCGGCCTGGACGACCTGACCGTCTCTGTTCGCATGCCGCTGCATCCGGTTCCGTGGCGGCTGGCGAAATCGGTCGGGCCGATCGCGCTTACCGGAGCCAATATTGCTGGCGCCGACCTTCCGACCACCTGCGACGAGGCAGCCGCCTACTTCGGCAACGGCGCCACGGTGTACTTAGACGCCGGGCCGTGCATCATGGCAACCGGGTCTTCAGTGGTCGATGTCACCTGCTCACCGCCGCGCCTGCTGCGCGCCGGTGCGGTCACCCTTGAGCAACTGCGGGTCATCGTGCCGGAGCTGGTCGGCCGACCGGAGGATCCGCCGCCGTCAAGCGGAGGCGAGCAACCCATGGACGGCCAGCCCGAAAGCGGTCAGGACCCGGGGCCGCCGGTGGACAACTCCGGTGCGAGGTGAGCCAGGGCACCCTGCATGGACCGCAGCGCCTTGATCGACTTGGCGTACCGGGACGCCGGAACCGTCCGCGACTGGTTTCGCGAGAAGCAATACAGCGTGTCGTTGATCGCGTAGTCAAACCAGACCTCGCCACGCATCTTGACGCCGCGGGACGTGCCGGTGTAGGTCACGATCTGGCGGAAGTAGTTGGTGTTGTACTTGGCTGGGTCCAGTTGGGTGATCTGACCGGCTTTGAGACGCAGTTTCTTCAGGCCCCTGCTCGCTTTCAGGTCCTGGCGCTTGGCGGCGAAATAGGCCTGCACCGACCCTTCCAGCGTGGTCGCACCAGCACAGAACACCATGCTGGAACCGTAGTCAAGGATGTCCTGACTCTTCGGCCCGAAGATGGTGATGCCTTGCGCGCTATAGGCCGCCACCCAGTTACGCGGACCGAACCAGGTCCAGAACTCGCTGTAGTGGGCAATGGAGCCGCGCGGCAGTGCGCGAGGAGCGAGTCCGCCAGAAACCGAAGCCACGGACGCTGCGGTTGAACTGACCTGCGGCGGGGCAGCGAAACTGACGGCCGAAGAGAAAGCCACCGCGGCGGCGGTGGTGACGGACAGGACAGCCAGCGCTGCGGTCTTCTTCACCCGGTGATCTTACGCGAGTGATCCCGGTACGGCAATGCCGAGTTTTCTGCGGGCTGCGCTCACCCGCGGGCGATCGGACAAGTCCCGGTGGTCTTGCACGTCCTCGAAATCACCCTGAACCCGCAGCAGCGCAGGAACACCCAGGTCGCCCGATCTCTCTCCTTGCTCATCGCCGTGCTCGACAAACAGCCAGCCGCCAGAACGCAGCAGATCCGCAGCGACGCCGGCGACCTGGCGGACCACGTCCAGCCCGTCCGGCCCGCCATACAGCGCGATCGCCGGGTCGAACTCGCGCACCTCCCGGTCGCGGGGAATCGCCGCGTCCGGAATATAGGGCGGATTACAGGTGATCACATCAACATTTCGACGATGCGCCAGCAGCGGCGAGTTCTGCGAAACCGCGTCCTGAACCGCGGTCCTGATCAGGGCCAGCGTCGATCCGGCGGTGCTGATCTGCTCGCGATAATCAGCGATGTTCGCAGCCGCCCAGTCAGCGGCGGCACGGTCCACCTCGACCGCGAACACATCGCAGTCGCGGACTTCGGTGGCGATTGCGATCGCGATTGCGCCAGAACCCGAGCAAAGGTCGACGACGGTGATCCGTCGGTCCGGATCGTGCGAGCGCAGCATCCGGATGGACTCCAGGGCATGTTCGACCAGCACCTCGGTCTCGGGGCGGGGCACGAACACTCCTGGCCCGACTCGCAGCGTCAGATACCGAAAACCGGTGTCGCCCAAGATGTGCTGCAGCGGTTCACGGGACTCTCGACGGCGCAGGGACGCCTCAAAGACCGCCTGTTGCTCAACTGTGAGGCCCGCCGCGGTGACTAGGAGTTTGCGCTCCACGCCGACCGCATCGGCCAGCAGCCAGGCCACGTCATTGGCTGGGTTGTCGACCCCTGCACGGGCCAGCCGATCGAGCGCGTCGGCCCGCAGTTCTCGAAGGCTCCGACCTGCCACGGCCCGATCCCCTGGTCAGCTGTCGCCGGCGATCCGGGCAGCCCGGTCAGCCTCGACGCAGGACTGGATAACGGGGTCGAGATCGCCGTCAAGCACCTGATCCAAGTTGTAGGACTTGTACCCGGTCCGGTGGTCGGCAATGCGGTTCTCCGGGTAGTTGTAGGTCCGGATCCGCTCGGAACGGTCAACCGTGCGGACCTGGGACCGGCGAGTGTCCGAGGCTTCGGCCGCCACCCGCTCCTCCTCCAGGGCAACTAGGCGAGCGCGCAACACGCGCAACGCCGCCTCTTTGTTCTGCAGTTGCGACTTCTCGTTCTGGCAGGCGGCCACCACGCCGGTCGGCAGATGGGTGATCCGCACTGCCGAATCGGTGGTGTTGACGCTCTGTCCGCCTGGACCGGACGACCGATAGACGTCGATCTTCAAGTCGTTGGGATCGATCTCAATTTCGATCTCCTCGGTTTCCGGCAACACCAGAACCCCGGCGGCCGAGGTGTGCACCCGGCCCTGCGATTCGGTGACAGGAACCCGCTGCACGCGGTGAACCCCGCCCTCATAACGAAGGCGGTCATAGGGCGACTCGCCGCGCTCGGGGACTCCTTTAGCCTTGATGCCCAGCGCAATGTCCTTGTAGCCGCCGAGATCAGACTCGACAGCGGAGATCAGTTCGATGCGCCAGCCATGGGTCTCGGCATAACGCGTGTACATGCGCACCAAGTCGCCGGCGAACAGAGCCGATTCGTCGCCACCCTCACCGGACTTGATCTCCAGGATGACGTCCGAACCGTCCAACGGTTCAGCTGGAATCAACAGCGCGGTCAACTTCTCGGCCGCCGCGTCCCGCTCAGCCGCGATCTCAACGGCCTCGGCAGCGAACTCCGGGTCGGCGTTGGCCATCTCGGCCGCCGCCTCAAGATCGCTGCCCAGCCGCTTCCAACGACCATACGTCTCGACGATGTTGCGCAGCGCAGCGTGGCGCCGTCCGACCCGACGCGCCGCCTTCGGATCCGAATGCAGCGCGGGGTCGGCGAGTTGAGCCTCGAGGTCAGCGTTCTCGGTGACCAGTTCCTCTACGCGCTCAAACACCTGACGCACTCGCCCGTTCAGCTAGAACTGGCGTCTGCCTCGACAGCTTCGGGCTCGACAGCGGCAGCTTTGGCGGCTTCCGCGGCGGCAGCGTCAGCTTTGGCCGCGTCAGCTTTGGCTGCGGTAGCGCTGCCCTTGCCGAACCGCTTCTCGAACTTGGCAACCCGACCGCCAGTGTCCAGAATCTTCTGCTTACCCGTATAGAACGGGTGGCACTTGTTGCAGACATCTGCGTGAATCTTGCCGCTCTTGGCAGTGCTGCGGGTGACGAACTCGTTGCCACACGAGCAGGTGACGGTCGTCTCCACATAGTCAGGGTGGATTCCTGGTTTCATTGTTGATCTCCTGATCATTCGGGTACCGGGTCGCCGTGGGATGCCACGACGTGAACCGGAACTAACCACAAGTGTGGCACGGGCCGAAATATTCCCGCGGCCCAGCCGTTGGGCCGCAGAGTTGCTACAACTCGGCAGGCTGACCGTCCGGGACTGGGCCCGCCGGAGCGGACCGCTGCACCTGGATCAGGAACTCCCGATTGCTCTTGGTCTCGCGCAGTTTGTTGAGCAACAGCTCAATGGCCGACTGGGTATCCAAAGCATGCAGCACGCGGCGCAGGTTCCAGGTCACCTTGAGCTCATCGGGCGCAAGCAGCAGTTCCTCCTTGCGAGTACCGGAGGCATCCACATCGACGGCTGGAAAGATCCGCTTGTCAGCCAAGCGTCGATCCAACTTGAGCTCCATATTGCCGGTGCCCTTGAACTCTTCGAAGATGACTTCGTCCATCCGCGACCCGGTCTCAACCAGCGCTGTGGCCAGAATGGTCAGCGACCCGCCGTTTTCGATGTTGCGGGCGGCCCCGAAGAACTTCTTGGGCGGGAAGAGCGCGGTCGAATCGACGCCACCGGAAAGAATGCGTCCCGATGCGGGCGCCGCCAGGTTGTAGGCGCGACCCAGCCGAGTCATCGAATCGAGCAGAACCACGACGTCGTGGCCGAGCTCGACCAGCCGTTTCGCCCGCTCGATTGCAAGCTCGGCGACGATCGTGTGATCCTCAGCCGGTCGATCGAAGGTGGAGGCGATGACCTCACCCTTCACCGACCGCTGCATGTCGGTTACCTCTTCTGGCCGCTCATCCACCAACACGACCATCAAGTGGCACTCTGGGTTGTTGGTGGTGATGGCGTTGGCGATGCGTTGCAGCACCATTGTTTTGCCGGCCTTGGGCGGCGACACGATCAAACCACGCTGGCCCTTGCCGATGGGCGCGACCAGGTCGATCACCCGGGCAGTGAGGTTGTACGGCTCGGCATCGCTGGACAGCCGCAATCGCGCCTGCGGGTACAGCGGCGTGAGCTTGCCGAACTCGACCCGGGACTTTGATTCCTCCGGATCGGCACCATTGATGGACTCGATGCGAACCAACGGATTGAACTTCTGCCGAGCCTCGCCCTCTCGGGGCTGACGCACCGAACCGACCACGGCGTCACCCTTGCGCAGGCCGTACCGGCGAACCATCGACAGCGACACGTAAACGTCGTTGGGCCCAGGCAAGTAGCCGGATGTGCGCACGAATGCGTAGTTATCCAGCACATCGAGGATTCCAGCCACTGGCAGCAGGACGTCGTCCTCGGTTACTTCGGTGTCCTCAAGCGAATCCCGCCGCTGGCCGCGATTGCGCTGGCCTCCGCCTCCGCCTCCACCTTCGCCGTCGCGGAAGCGGTCACGGCCACGGCGTCGGCGGCGATTGTTGCCGCCGCGATCCTCGTCGTCCCGATCCTGGCCCCCGTCCCGATTGCGGTTCTGGCCCTGGTTCTGACCCTGGTTCTGGCCCTGGCCCTGGTTCTGGCCCTGGTTCCGATTCCGGCCACCCTCGCGGTTCTGACCACCCTCGCGGTTCTGACCACCCTCGCGGTTCTGACCACCCTCGCGGTTCTGAC
>JBAXOQ010000100.1:0-12927 GCA_037133175.1 Actinomycetes bacterium | reverse complement strand
GCTCGAAGGCGATGAGGGTGCCGATCTCGCTGGCTATCCGGGAGACAAGATCGCGGCCGATCCGGTCGATACGCAGGTGGGCGACTCCGAAGCCGAGGTTGATGTCGACGGTGATCTTCGTGCTGCCGGTCGGCGCATTGACCGCAGTGACGAACTTGCGCTGCAGGTCGAGCCGACCAGTCAGCCGTTTGAAGGCTGGTAGGAGGTGCTCTGGGACGTGTGAGGAGATCTTCCGTGACTTGTCGATGGGCGTGTACATGGCCATCAGCGTCATGCGTCCGCGCGTCTGGACCGACAGGCCGGCCATTTCGACGTCCCCGACGAACCCGCCGATCAGCAGGCCCACCTCGTGTCCGCCTAGGTGGATCTCGGTGAGTTGGCTGGCGGGATGGTTGGTGACGCACTCAGCCCACAGTCCGGGGATGCCTAGCTCGGTGGCAAGCCCGGCGCGGGCGTCAGCCAGACGCTCCGCGAGATGGTGGCCGCGGAAGCGCGGGTCGACGACGAACCGGCCCGCCTCGGGGATCCGGTCGACGCTGCTGGCGAAGGTCATGGCCTCGTGGCCGACCACTTCTCCGTCCTCGGCGACGGCGATAACAGAGATCATCTGTCCCGATTTCAGCAGTCGTCGCAGCGACTCGGGCTGATACAGCTTGTCGTCGGGGTAGCTGTACCCATAGCAGCGGAACATGCAGCGAATCAGGCTGCCCACGTCGCTGGTCTTCATCGTTCGGATCGTTACTGCGGCGCTTGCCTGGGCAGGCTCCGCGGATTCGTCGAGTTGCTCGATGTCGTCGGTGTTGGCCGCGTTCTCGTCTCCGATGGCGATGCGGCACACCGCGACGTTGCCGTCGCGGCCGTGACTGGCTATGTGCAGGTGGTCAGTGAAACCCATCGCAGCCAGGCGGCGCGATTGCAGTCGGCTGGTGGAGCCGGAATCGACCGGGATCCGGAAATCGGTGACTGTGACTGCCACCACGTCACCCTGCACCTCGATGGCAATCTTGATCACGTCGGAGGATCCGGAGAAGGGCTCACGCGATCTAGCCTCGCTGATCAGCTCTTCGACCAAGACGGCCAGTTGGTCGGCTCGCTCGGGCAACACTCCGAGTCCGCTGATCGTTGCCCGGATCGGAGCACCAAGGGCTGCGGTCGGGGCTTGGTCATGAGCTGTGAGTTCCAAGACACTGTCAACCTGTGGCACGCAGATGATCGTACACAGCCCGGACCGGTCCTATCCTGCTCAGTGAGCCAAGGCTGTGAGGTCGGTCTGTTGGCCTACTGCTGTGACGACCATCACAAGGGTGCAGAGCCAATGTCGGACTGTTCGGTCACAATGAAGCGTTGAAACGTTCTCACATCAACAGCCAGGCAAGGGGGCAGGATCATGACCGAACAATCCGCCGGGACGCTCGAAAAGACCGTGGTGCCCGAGGCTTCGCCGCTGACGGCGCAAGACCGTTGTGATCGCTGTGTTGCTGCGGCAGCGGTGCGGACAGTGTTCATTCATTCCGATGGGTCCCGCGAGTTGCTGTTCTGCGGTCACCACTTCAACGAACACGAGGACAAGTTGGTGGCTGCTGGAGCGATGATCAATGACTACCGGGTGGCCAGCGTCTGACGGCCTAGTTCGCCCAGGTCGCGTAGGGGATGTTCCACAGCGCGCCCGGTCCGTTGGTGGTCTCCATCGGCCGGTTGGTGCCGGTCGTCACGACAGGGTCGCCCCACATGGTCTTGCTGAAAATGTAGCGGGCGTCCTCCAGCGTCAGATTGGTGCAGCCGTGTGAGGTGTTGGCGTAGCCGATGTTGCCGTTCCACGGAGCGCCGTGCAGGAACTCCCCGCTGGTGGTCAACCTCATCGCGTAAGGGACCTGGATGTCGTAAACCTCATCAGCAGTGACGCCGATGTTGGTCATCCGGGTCACTTCGATCTTCTCTGTGATCGTTTTGATGCCCGATCGAGTGATGTAGCCAGGTTTGCCAGTGCTGACCCCGAAGGTGCGAACCTGCTTACCGTTGATCCGCAGTGCTCCTTTATGGCGCTTCGAGTCGATCTTGATGACCAATGCGCGCCCGGTCGAGAAGCTGATCGTGCGATCCGATCCGCCCCACCAGCCGGTGGTCTTCCCGGGGATCTGGATGTTGGTCAGCTTGGCGTTGATAGTGATGGTGGAGTTGCCGGGCCAGAACAGGGCGGGCCGGTACGCGACGGTTTGGCCGTCGAGCCACCGCCAACTGCCGGTCACCGGCACCGGGGTGGTCGTGACGATCAGGTTTCGCACTACTTGGGCACGGGAGGCGACGGGAATCTCCCGGCTGAACGTCAAGGTCGGAATCACGCCGACCCCGGATGTGCTGCCGGCGTTGGGGGCCGCAGTCACGGTGAATTCACCGTTGGCGGGTTTGGTCGTCACCGTCCGGGTGAGCAGTTGCGTCTCGCCATCGATCGGGCTGCGGAAAGTGGCGGCGACGGTGATCGTGGCGCTGGGCTTGAGGGGGTCGGAGGTCCAACTCGAAGAGCTGCCGGCCGGTTGGGGTAGTGGTCCGTTTCCATCGTCGAGGGTGACCGATTGCAGCACCCACGGGTCCTGCGCCGACACCGTGACTCGTTGGCCTGCGTCGACCGTGGTGAGATCGTCGATGTTGGTGTGTCCGGCACTCGCAGACTGCACGGTTTCTGAGGCAGAACTGCTGGCGCTGGCGCTGGCGCTGGTGCTCGGCGCGACGGCAGTGGGGGTCGCGCGATGGTCGTTGCTGGTGCTGGCGCTGAACGGCGCAGTGCACCCACCCACGATCAAGGCGACCAGCAACGGCACGGTCGCTACCAGCCTGTTCATCTCCACACCCCTAGCGTTGGGCGCACTTCGGCTGCCGCGGAATTCCCCGTCCAATGACAAGTGTGCGCCACGTGTCCCGACTGCGCACTCACAGAATCGCCGAGCAGCTGTGGGAATTATCCCGTCGGTTAGCGTGCTGCATGGGGCATGACGACCGAGCAGACGCAAGATTCCAGGGTAATCGCCGACTTCTGGTTCGACCCGATGTGCCCGTGGGCCTGGATGACATCGCGCTGGATGCTGGAGGTGGAGCAGGTCAGGCCGGTGAGCGTCCGCTGGCACGTGATGTCGTTGTCGGTACTGAACGCAGGTCGGGAGCTCCCCGAGCCCTACCAGCAGATGATGGCGGTGGGTTGGGGACCGGTACGGGTTGTCATCGCTGCACAGCAGCGGTTCGGCGATCAGGTCGTGTTGCCGCTCTACACAGCTATGGGAACCAGAATTCACATCGACCAGAACAAGGATTTCGAGGACGTGATCGCCGCCGCGCTTGAGCAGGTCGGTCTGCCCGCCGACCTGGCGTTGGCCGCCGGCTCGACGGACTACGACGAGGCGCTGTTGGCCAGCCATCATGCTGGGATGGATCTGGTCGGGCAGGAGGTCGGCACTCCTGTGATCCATGTGCCAGGACACGACGGTGAGATCATCGCCTTCTTTGGTCCGGTGGTCAGCCCGGCCCCGAAGGGGCAGGCCGCTGCCCGGCTTTGGGATGGGACGTTGTTGGTGGCAGGTGTTGATGGCTTCTTCGAACTGAAGCGGTCACGGACCCGGGCCCCGATCTTTGACTGACTGACTCGTTCCACGCAGTCGAAGGATTCTGCCTCAGCGATGCTCGATCGCCGGGTAATGGCCGGAAGACCCGCGCGGTGGCCGAGCCGACATCAGGTCGTCGGCTTGCCTGCAGGGTTCGGCGAGTCGAAGACCGCGGCGACCTGCTCGGTCCAGGCCACCACTGATTCGTCCACTGCCAGTGTGCCCAGGTAGGTGGCGTAGCCGTTAGCGGCCGACACAGTTCGGTACCGGAACGTGCACCAGCGGCCGGTGAGGTCGGGAACGTCACGCAGGATGTGGGCAGTCAGCGCGATGGTGCTTGCGAAGGTCGGCCCGGTGGCTATCGGCAGTACTGGTGGCGGCCAAGCATCCAGCAGCCCAAGCACCGCACCAACTCCAGTCGCCGTTGTGGTGTGCCGGCAGTAGCCCCCCAGCTCGGCCTCGGCCGAACCAGTCATCGGGAAGCCGCCGACAGCCCACCGGAAGTCGAAGTTCCGGGTGAACTCCGGAGTCAGACCTTCGATGAACGGCAGAGCGGGCGCGTCGTCGAATCCAAGCGGAATGATTGGTGGTGCCGGACGCACCTCGATCGCCGAGGCCCGGTCACGGGCAAAGACAGCGTTGCAGCGCGCGCTCAGTCGGCCATCTTGGGTTACTTGGGCGCTGGTGAAGGCGGTGTTGGAACCGACCCGGTCGCTACTGGCACAGACGCTTGCGAGCCCGGCGGCTAGCGGCGCGAGGAAGATCGCCTGCAATGTGCGCAGTCTCAGGTCCGGGTTGACCTTTGACGCCATCGCACCAGCCATCATCGCGGCCAGCACGCCGCCGAACACGGTCCGACCCTGTGACCAGGGCGGTGAGATCTGACAGCGGAACGAACCATCTGCTTGTTCCGCGACGGAGGCCGCCTCGTCGAATGAAGCTGGCGCTTGAGTCACCGGCTGACGGTGGGCGGAGGGCACTGGATCGGTCATCGGGGCGTACCGCGGGATGATCGGGCCACGATCGACAGGAGACCAGCCGCCTTAGACAGCACCGGGCCACCGGGCAGCCCCGGCACCTCCTGGGCGATGGACGCATAGCGCATGACCTCAGGCAGCCTGCGGATCTTCACCTTGCGGCGGCGCAGCACGCCAATCGGGTTCTTTCGGCCGGACGCCATGTCCAACAGAGTCCCGACGCCGCCCTCGATGCCGGGTTCTTCGCGGGCGCTATCGGGGTCGAGGATGAAGGTGCGCCACGCCCGCGGCACGGTTGAGATCGAAACCGCCGTGGTCGGTGTGACGGCGGCCAGCGTCCCTGTGACGCCGAGGCGGGCGGCGAGCGCGCCGGTGGTGTCCAGCAGAGCCTGCAGGCCTGCGACCTGCAAGGAGGCCGGGACGACGGCCCCAGCCGGTCGCAGGTCCCGGGCCGAGATCGCCAACTGGAATGCGGCGGCGTGTGCGTAGGTGATTACTGGCAGCGGTCCGAGGGGGGACGCCACTTCGGTCAGGGCGAACTCGTCGAATGCGGGCAAGGCTTCGTTCGACCCGGACACCCAGTTTGCGACGCTGTCTCGGGCACGTTCGATGGCCTCGATGATGTCGGACTTCGTCGCGTCACGGTGGTGTGCGGCGACCCGGTCGTCAATCGCGTCCTGGTCGATAGTTCCGGTGTCGCCTGCCTGGGCCGCGACCAGGAATTGCGGTAGCTGTCGGCTCTCCGGCCAGTCCCCGACGATCGTCAGGATCCGCCGCGGCGACACCTTGCGATTGCGGCTGTGTCCGTCCAGGTCAACAGCCTTGGCCACGGTGATGAAATCGTCCCAACTGGCCAACGCCTGCGCTGCCAGCTGTCGGGCACCGGTCGTTGCAAGTCCGCGATCCTGTGAGCCTGGTTCCAAGTCCTCACCACATCCAAGAACCCGGTGAGTCCGCCGCCTTCGGCTCGGCGAAGTACAAGCCCTGCGCACTGTCGCAGTCTAAGATCTTCAGCCACTCGCATTGCGCCTTGCGCTCGACCCCGTTCGCGGTCACGGTTCGTCCGTATTCGTGGGCGAGTTTGGTGATGGACATGACCACTGCGCGCGACTGTGATGACTCCGCATCTAGTGCGACGATCAGCGAACGGGCCAGCTTGATGGTGTCGCAGGTGACGTCGGTCAGGGTCGATAGCGAACCGACGTTGAGACCGAACTGATCCAGTGCGACGCGCACTCCAAGCGCGTGCAGGGTGCGGATCTGCCACTGGGCTGCCGCCCGGTGCGAGAAGAAGACCGACTCCGGTACCTCGAAGCAAACTCGCGACGGGTCGACACCGGTGGTGTACAGCGTCTTGGCGACAAACGCGGCGAGCCCGCGATCGGTCAGTTCCGGGAACGACAGGTTGATCGAGACGCCTGGCGGACTCGGCTCGGGCGCCATGCGCGCGGCATGCTTGAGGGCCTGCTCGATCATCCAGTGGCCGATCGGCAGCATCAAACCGCTGTCCTGGGCTGCCCGTAAGAAGGACTTGGGAGTGGTCAGGCCGCCGCCGCCACGGTTCCACCGAAGCAGTGCTTCGACGGCGATTGTCGAGTTGTCTCGCAGTGCCACGATCGGTTGGTAGTGCAGCACGAACTCGTCGTAGCGCAGTCCCTGCATGACCTCCTCGACGAAGCTCGGCGCGCGCTGTTCGTCGATGTCGTCGGGGTGAGCGAACTGGTCGCCGCCGAGCCGCTTGGCGGCCAGCATGGCCCGGTCTGCGCGTTGGGCGACGTCTGTGGCGCTCTCGGACTGGTTGCCGAAAGTGGCGATCCCCACGCTGGCGGAGATCTCGATGGTGTTGTCCTCCAAGTCGAACGGCGAACGCAGAGTCTCGATGATTCGGTCGGCGAGGTTCGAGATCGGTGTGTCGTCAGACAGGGCGGTGACCAGAACGGCGAACTCGTCTCCGAACAACCGCGCAAGCAGCCATTCGTCGCCGACGATCGCCTCTAGCCGCTGCGACACCGCCTGCAGCAGCAGGTCGCCTACCCGGTGTCCGAACTTGTCGTTGACTGCCTTGAAACGGTCCAGATCCAGACACAGCAGGGCGCCGTTTCGCCCGCTTTGGTAGGCCTCGGTCAGCGCCTGTTCGGTGCGATCCTCCAACGTGGTCAGGTTCGCTGCACCCGTCAGATAGTCGTGCTGGGCGAGTTTGCGCAGACGTTCCTCCACTTTCTTGGTTTCCGTCAAGTCGCGCAATGTGATTCGGAAGCCCTCGCAGATGCGCGGGTCCACTGAGGTGATGGTCAGCGCCATCGGGAAGCTACTCCCATCGCGGCGCTGACCGGTTGCCTCATGTTGGACGTCAAGGGTGAGCGCTGGACCGTCGGCTGAGAACACTGCCGCGTCCTCTGCGGCGTCAGCAACGATTGTGGAGCAGTCGGTGTCCGCGACCTCGTCGGACCCGTAGCCAAACATGGTCTCGGCGGCGCGGTTGATCGCGGTGATGACACCGGCGGGGCTGACGATGACGATCGCGTCGGTGGCGGTATCGAAGATCGCTTGGGCACATTCCTCGGCACTAGTCAGGCGGTCTCGGATTTCTAGTAGATCGGCGGTGCGATCGTATAGCAGCAGCATCGGCTCGGCTCGGGCCAGCAGCACGGCCGGAACGACCGGTTGCCCGATCGTGTCGATCGAACCGAGTTGGTAGTAGGCCAGGTCGTCCCCGTCGGGGGCTTGCGCCGCGATCTGCACGAGGATTCCGACGGTCGGTTTGGGGGCCTGGCGGCGGATCGATTCGGCAGTGCGCAGGCCGTCGCGAGCCGGAGTGTCGGCGTTCACGATGACGAGGCCGACATCCTCGTTCGACAAGATCTGCAAAGCCGCGGATGCGGAGTCCGCCTGGAGGATCTTGCGACCCGATGGCGCGAGGATGTCGTGCAAGATCCGGCGGCCGGTGTCAGTGCTGTCTATGATCAAGAGGGCCGCGGCGTGCTCTGTCCGGTCACCCCGGTTCATTCCATCGATGCTCACCTTGCGGCCCCCTACTAGCTTGCTGCTTGTGATCGCGCCACGCATGTGGAGTCAATCAAACGACACACTTGTCAGGGTAATCGGTTGCTAGAGGCTCCGGCTTGAGTCGGAGCCCTCGTTGAGCCGCTGGGGTCGCAATCGCTTGGATTGTGTACGCAACAGTCTGTGTCTAGAACAGCGTGTCGTGCTCGGGGTAGTCATCGGCGCGGGCGGCCGTGGTCTGTCGTTCGGTGGTCTGTCGTTCGGTGGCCTGTCGTTCGGTGGCGGTCGATCCGGAACCGAAATCGACCCAGCCCGGGCCGGTCGGGCAGCGGGAGCCTTGCTGGAATGCGATGGCCGCCGCGCTGGCGCCAGCGTCGGCCTGGGTGTTGCCGTGGGCGCCGATGTGACCTCTTTGCCACTGCCAACGGACACCACCCCGGTCGGTAATCAGTGCGTCAATCCGGCGGATGAGGTCGCGGTTGGACACTGGTTTCTTGGCGGAGGTCATCCAGCCGTTGCGCTTCCAGTTGTGGATGTACTCAGTCAGCGACTTCATGACGTACGTTGAGTCGGTCACCAGCAGCAGGTCGAGATCGTGTCGGTGAGACACCGCCAGCAGTGCCTGCTCCACGGCTGATAATTCCGCGACATTGTTGGTGGCGACCTTGAACCCACCCGCGCCCCAACTGGTTTCGGACTGCCACCAACACCACCCTGCCGGCCCGGGATTGCCCTTCGCCGCACCGTCTGTGTAGATGACAACGTGCCCTGATTGGCTCATGTCTGGCTACCAGATCGAGACTCGGGCGTCGGGGTCGAGCCAGAGTCCGTCACCGGGCTGCACATCGAAGGCTTCGTAGAACTGCGGCAGGTTGCGCACAGTCGCGTTGGCACGCAGATCGGGCGGCGAGTGAGGGTCGATCGCCAGAAGTCGGATCGCCTCCTCGGGTCGGGACTTGCCACGCCAGACCCTGGCCCAGTTGAACAGCAGCCGCTGCATCCCGGTGAGTCCGTCGATGACCGGGGCCTGTGAGCCATCGAGCGACAGCAGGTAGGCGGTCGCGGCGATGGTCAGCCCGCCCAGGTCTCCGATGTTCTCACCGACCGTGAGGGAGCCGTTGACCTTGTGACCGGGCGCTTCGGCGGTCTCGTAGCCATCGAACTGCGCAATCAGCATGTCGGCGCGTCGCTCGAACTCGTCGCGGTCCGCCTGGGTCCACCAGTTGTTCAGATTCCCCAGCCCGTCGTACTTCGATCCCTGATCATCGAAGCCGTGGCTGATCTCGTGGCCTATCACCGCACCGATTCCGCCGAAGTTCACCGCGTCCTCGGCATCGGGGTCGAAGAACGGAGGCTGCAGAATCGCGGCCGGAAAGACGATCTCGTTCATTCCCGGGTTGTAGTAAGCGTTCACCGTTTGCGGCAGCATGAACCATTCGTCGCGATCGACCGGCGCTCCGAGCTTGTTCAGTTCCCGGTTGGTCTCGAACTCGTTGGTTCGCCGAACATTGCCGAGCAGGTCCCCGGGGAGTATCCGCAAGCCGCTGTAGTCCCGCCAGCGGTTCGGGTAGCCAATCTTCGGATTGAACAACGCGAGCTTTGCCAGGGCCTTGGCCTTGGTTTGTTCCGTCATCCAGTCCAGGCCGTTGATGTTCTGGGCATAGGCCGCGACAATCGCAGCGACCAACTGATCTGTCCGCTCCTTGGCTTTTGGCCCGAAGTGCTCGTTCACGTAGATTTTTCCGAGTGCCTCGCCGAGGGCCGCCTCAGTCAGCGCGACCCCGCGCTTCCAGCGCTCTCGGACCTCTTGTGCACCGGTCAGAGTTCGGCCGAAGAAGGCGAAATTCTCTTCGACGAAGGCGCTGCTGAGGTAGGGCGCAGAGCCGTGGATCACGTTCCAACTCAGCCACGTCTTCCACTCATCGAGCGGCACGTCCTGTAGCGCCGCAGACAGCGAGGCCAGGAATGACGGCTGCCGCACGACCGCGCTGGCCAGGATTGTCGGACCGGCTCCTACTCCCAGCAGCCACTGGTCCCATTCGCAGTTCGGGGCCAATTGCCGCAGCTCGGACTCCGTCATGGGGTTGTACGTCTTTGACACGTCGCGGGTCTTGACCCGGTCCCAGTGTGCTGAGGCGAGTCGGGACTCCAGCGCCCAGACCGTCGCAGCACAACCCGCTGGATCCGCCACCTCGGCCAAGGCGAACATTCGCTCGATGTGGCGCTGATATTCGGCCCGGATATCAGCGAAGGCTTCTTCGCGGTAGTAGGACTCGTCTGGCAGCGTGATGCCGCCCTGCGAGAAGTTCAGGATGTACTGCGCCGAGTTCGTGTCATCGGTGTCGACCCAAGCATGCAGCGGACCCGCCACGCCAGTGCGCTGGAACCTGCCCAGCAGCTCCCCGAAGCCGGCGCGGTCGCCCACCGCGGCGATTCGGGCCAGCTCAGCCGAGATCGGCTGCGCGCCCGCGGCCTCGATCCGGGCTTCGTCCATGAAGTCCCCGTAGAGCACGCCGATCTTCTCTTCATCGGTACTTGCCAACTCATCACCGGTCGGACGATTGTCACGGGCGAGCCGCTCAATGATCGCCCGGACGCTCTTCTCGGCCTCGTCGTGCAGCCGCATGAACTCGCCGTCGCGGGCACGGTCCGGTGGTATCTGCGCGGTGGCCAGCCAGCCGCCGTTCACATGTCTGAAGAGATCGTCTTGGGGTCGGACCGTGGGGTCGGCGTATTCGCGATCGATTCCTGACTTCACAACCGACACCCAACCATGACGGTACCGAAGGTCCACGCATTGGAGTCGTCTTGATCTCGATATTCGTGCTGGCGAGCCGGTCGCGTACGATTGTCCGGTGCAACCAAGGGGTCCGGTGAGGTCGAAACAAACAGGTGGCCGTCCAGGTCGGGCTGCGGTGCTGGCTGTGGGCGCCTTGTTCGTCGCAGCTCTTGCTGCTGCTTGCAGTTCCTCCTCCGCGCAGCAGCCGACTGCTCCGGCTTCCGATACGCCGATGACCTCTACCGCGTCACCGTCGGTGTCCGTGGCGCCGTCTGCGGCTCCGCCGATTGCCCAAGCGGCTCCGACCTACAAGTCCACCCATGTCTCTGCCGTGTTGACAGCAGGTGGGGTCAGGCAGTGGATCGACTGCCAGGGCAGCGGCCCGGTGACCTACCTGATCATCACCGGCCTGCACTCGGTGTCCAGCGACTGGGACGAGGTGTTGCCGACCCTGCGCAAGCAGACCCGCACCTGCACCTACGACCGACCTGGCCTGGGTCGCAGCCCGGCTCGCACGGCCGGACCGTACACCGTTGACGCGGGCATCCACGCCAACGAGCTTGCGGCGCTGCTGAAGGCGGCGGGCGAGCCCGGTCCGTTCATTCCGATGGGTCACAGTTACGGCGGGCTGGTGGCCAGAGCCTTCGCGGCGAAGCAAGCCGCGCACGTGGCCGGGTTGTTCCTGCCGGAGGGGGTGGCCCCGGGCTACTACTCCGAGGGAACCTCGTGGTCCGAAGGGGGGACGAGCGTTGATCTGATCGCAAGTTCGGCGGCCGCGGAGAAGAACCTCAATCTTGGCGACAAGCCGCTGATTGTGATGTCCGGCACCGTGTCCGACCAGGACTACCTGAACGGCGGCAAGAACGGCACGAACGGCCCCGTCTGGGAGCACGATCAGCGGGAGGCAGTGAAGCTGTCCACCAACTCGATTCAGGTCATCGCACTTTCGGCCCACGTTCTACAGCAGGACAACCCGAAGGCGGTGGAACTGGCGACAAAGACGCTGCGTGATGCCGTCGTCGCCAGGTCGCGCCTGAACTGCAGTGCGAACTGGTCGGCGGTCAACGCAGAGTGCCGGCCAGGTCGATGAAGCCGCCGGCAACCAACCGCGATGTTGAGTTCGAGGCGACTTGCGTCGGGGCCAGTGACATTCCGGTCACCATTCATCTCGGCCGAGAGTTGGCGCTGACAACCTGGCTGTTTCGCAAGTCGAAGTACTGGTTGGCACGCGAGCCAGCCACCGTGTCGTTCGCTGAGATTGAGATGCTGCTGGCGGCCAGACCGTTCTCTGCTGACGCCAGAAAGGCTTCCGTCGCGGCCCTTCAGGACGCGGTTGTAGACCTGGCTTGGGCTCTGAACGCGAGTTCCGACGATGTCGTCAAGGAGATCGCCGGTCGGTTGGCCGACTGCGGACCGTTGGATTCTGATGCCGTGGCGGTGTTTGCCGCGCAGGCAGCGAACGGCTGAGGCTCGCTGCTGGCGGCGGAGTGCTTGGGACCCGCGTGGCGCGCAGAAGCTCTGCGTTCAGGATCGCTGCGAGCAGAATCAGGTACACCGACAGGTAGGCAAGCAGCATCGATATCACGATCCCGGCGACCGCTCCGTACATCTCGGTGTAGTGGTTGAAGTGGGCCAGGTAGAACCCGAATCCGATCAGCAACCCCAGCAGGCCGACCGCCGCGGTGCTCGCTCCGGGGAGCAGTGCCCAGAAGCCGGTTCGGCCGCCGATGCCGAAGCGGAAGATGCCCATCACGATGAACATCATGATGATCAGCACGACTGGCAGGCCGATGATCAGCGTCACGACTGATTCCAGGATTCCGTCTAGTGAGTCAGACACGTAGGCGGAAAACGACGACAGTAGGGCTAGTAGCCCGAGGACGATCACTCCGATGAAGCCGGCGATGAAGGAACGGAATCGCGCCACTACGTAGTTCTGCGGGAACAGCCCGAACGAGAGTCGGATCGCCCGTCCCAGGCCGTAGGCTCCGGCGGACGCGCCCCAGACGGAGATCACCACCGATACCAGCAGGCTGATCGACAGCGCGGTCGTGCCCCCGGAGGCCGCGTCGGTGACTTGATTCGAGAAGGCATCTCCGAGGGACCCCTGCTCCCGGTTCGTCAATCGGCTCAGGGATTGGGCGATCTGCTCTGGCGGGATGACCAATCCGAAGATGGAGATCGTCGCGATGGCGGCCGGGAAGCTGGCGACGATGAGCCAGAACGCGGCGCCGGCGGCCGCCAGGCTGGCGCGTTGCTGCCCCTGGGCCGCCACGACGCGATTGATCATCCTGGCGATACGTTCAAGTCGGGGTCGGGTTTCCAGGTAGGTGCTCGCCTTGGTCAGCCTCGCCCGCCCCCGGTCGGATAGGGCGTCGCGCCACCGACGCGTCGGCCGCGCCCCGTCGCCGTCAGCTCCCACCTCTACACCATGACCGAGTCCTGACCCCCGTCGCAATTCCGCGCGTCCAGTCGCGCCAGAAGCAGTTGACTGTGAAGTTGTGGCCGTTTTCGATCAAGGAAACCCAGCCACAACTTCACAGTCAACGGAAGATGGGGGAGGGTGGGTGGACAGGGG
>JBAXOQ010000099.1:0-12944 GCA_037133175.1 Actinomycetes bacterium | reverse complement strand
ACGAGCGGGTGGACTTCGTCATCGTCGGCAGCGGCCCGAACGGCGCCAGTCCGCACCACTCCTGTTCCGACCGGGTCCTGCGGTTCGGCGACGTCGTGGTGGTGGACATCGGTGGTACCACGGCGGCGGGTTACTGCAGCGACTCAACTCGGACCTATGCGTTGGGGGAGCCGCCGCCGGAGTTCATGGCGCAGTACGACGTGTTGCTTACCGCTCAACAGGCCGCTACCAAAGCTGTCGCCATCGGTGTGCGCTGCGAACAGATCGACGCTGCGGCCCGGCAGGTTCTGGTCGAGGCCGGTATCGGCGAGTTGTTCATCCATCGCACCGGCCACGGTATCGGCCTGGACACCCACGAGGACCCCTACATCGTCGAGGGCAATGCCACCGCGCTGGCCGCGGGTATGGCGTTCAGCATCGAGCCGGGCTTCTATCTGGCCGACACGTGGGGTGCCCGCATTGAGGACATCGTTGTATGTTCCGATGACGGAGTCGTGGTCTGCAACAATCGACCCCGAGAACTTGCCATCCTGGCAGTTTGACCACAGCAACCATGCGGTGACTGTGGACCGCGCCCGCCGAGCCGAGAGGTCTGCCGCCCGTGTCACTCATCGACCGCGACCTGCCCACTGAGGAATCCCGCGAACTGTTGGCGCTGGTCCGTCAGTTGGTGGCCAACGAGCTGGCACCGGCGGCTCCGGTGCATGAAGCGACCGGGCAGTTCCCGCGTGAGGTCTTCCGAACCCTGGGCGGGATCGGTTTATTAGGGTTGCCTTACCCAAGTGAATACGGCGGCTCTGACCAACCGTTCACGGTGTATCTGCAGGTTCTCGAGGAGTTGGGGACCGCGTGGCTCACGGTGGCATTGGGAACCAGTGTCCACACTCTGAGCTGTCACGCGCTAGCGAACTTCGGCACTGCGGATCAGAAGGCCCGCTGGCTGCCTGAGATGACCTCGGGGGAGTTGCTGGGCGCCTACTGCCTGTCCGAGCCTCATAGCGGATCGGATGCCGCCGCATTGTCCACGACGGCTAAGCCAGTGCCTGGCGGCTACGAACTGACCGGCACGAAGGCCTGGATTACTCACGGGGGAGAGGCGGACTTCTACACGGTGATGGCCCGTACCTCCCCGGACGGAGCAAAGGGCATCTCGTGCTTCCTGGTTCCGGGGGATGCTGACGGACTGAGCTTCGCTCCGCCGGAGCGCAAGATGGGAATGCGCGGTTCGACCACCGCCCAGGTCATCTTGGATCAGGTGTTCGTCGAATCCGACCGCCTGATCGGCGCTGAAGGCCAGGGATTCCCGATCGCCATGGCCGCGCTGGACGCCGGCCGTCTGGGTATCGCGGCGTGCGCGGTGGGCCTGGCCCAAGGTGCGCTCGACGAAGCCGTCAGCTACGCCAAGGCCCGCGAGCAGTTCGGCCAGCCGATCGCCGCCTTCCAGGGAATCGCGTTCATGGTGGCCGACATGGCCACCGGCATCGAGGCGTCGCGTTCGCTGTATCTGAACGCCGCCACTCGCAAAGACACCGGCCGGGCGTACTCCGCCCAAGCCGCCATGGCCAAGCTGTTCGCCACCGACACCTGTATGCAGGTGACCACCGACGCTGTCCAGATCCTCGGCGGAGCGGGCTACGTCGAGGACTTCCCAGTGGAGCGCTACATGCGCGAAGCCAAGGTGCTGCAGATCGTCGAGGGGACCAACCAGATCCAGCGCCACGTCATCGGCAAGGCCATCCTTCGTTGACGATCGCGGCGGGCTGATGAACGGGCAGCGCCGATGAGCATCCAGGCGGTCGTCCGGGTCTGCTGGCGGCCGGTGCTGGCAGTCCTGGCAGGAGTCGCTCTGGCTGCCGCGTTCCCACCGATCGGTTTGGCCTTCCTGGCACCCCTGGCGGTGGCCGCCATCACCGTCGTCGCGGTCACCTCACGGGCGCGCGGCGCGATCGGGTTGACTGTCCTGTCCGGCCTGGTGTTCTTCCTGATTCTGATGAAGTGGATGAGCAACATCGGGTTGGATGCCTGGGTCGCGCTGGGCATCTTCTGCGGGGTGTGGTTTTGGGTCGTCGGCCTTGGCACGTGGGCCGTGCGCAAGCTACCGGCATGGCCCTTGTGGGTTGCTGCCGTGTGGGTGTTGCAGGAGGCGCTGCGCGATCGGATCCCGTGGGGCGGCTACGCCTGGGGCCGGCTGGCGTTCAGTCAGGGCAACGCACCCGACGTCGGGTATGCGGCGCTGGCCGGAGCGCCGCTGGTCACCTTCGTCGTCGCGGTGTGCGGCGCGTTGGTCGCCTACCCGGTGCTAGTGCGCTGGTGGCCCGATGCCGTCGCGCATCGATCGGACGGCCGAGCCTGGCCGATCGCCGCGGGCGTGCTGGCGGTCACGCTGTGGTTCGCCGGATTGCTGGTTCCGCTTCCCACCGAGGGTCAGACTGACTCCGGGCCCGCGACCGTAACCGTCGCCGTCGTGCAGGGCAGCGTTCCGCAGATCGGCTTCGACGCGGTGCCGGCTCGGCGGGCGGTGCTGGATAACCACGTCGCAGCGACCCTCGCACTCGCCAGCGAGGTGGCGGCCAAGGCGGTACCGGCCCCGCAGTTGGTCATCTGGCCGGAGAACAGCAGCGATCTGGACCCCTTCCGGGCAACTGACGCCGCAACGGCAATCTCGAGCGCAGCCGACGCAATAGGGGTACCGATCCTAGTCGGGGCTGTCACCGTCGATCCCAAGAACCGCAACCAGGTGCTCAACATCGGGCTCGTCTGGCAGCCCGCCACGGGACCGGGGGACTACTACGTCAAACGCCACCCGGTTCCGTTCGGCGAATACCTGCCTGGGCGCCAGTTGCTGAGCCGGGTGATCTCGCGTTTCCAACGAATCCCCTATGACTTCACTGCCGGCGACGCCGCAGGCGTGCTGCAGGTCGGACCGGCCCGCCTTGGTGACGTGATCTGCTTCGAGGTCGCCGATGATGCCATCGTGACCGACGCCGTGCTCGGCGGTGGGCGGGCGCTGACGGTGCAGACGAACAACGCCACTTTCACCGACACCGGCTGGGGCGGCTCCGCGCAGCCGGAGCAGCAGTTTGCGATGGCCGTGCTGCGAGCGGTCGAGCATGGTCGAACGATCATGGTGGCGGCCACCAGCGGAGTCAGCGCGATCATCGCCCCCGATGGGACCATCGTCGACGAAGCGCCCATGTTCGCGCAGGACGAACTGGTCGCCACGATCGCGCTGCGCGATTCCTTGACCCTCGCCGATCATCTGCGTGGCTGGCCAGAGCTGCTGCTTGCCCTGGCAGGTGCGCTTGCCGTTGGTCGGGGTCTTCTTCCCAGATTGCGCCGACCCCAAGCGGTTCGCCCGCTCCCGGAGCCAGACGGGAAGTAGGCTCTTGTCGGTGCGGTACCAGTATCTGACGAGGAAGGTCCGTCTGTGAGCGATTTTGATCCCGAAGCCGACCCAACGGCACCTGCGGCCCTGCCGGCGACTCCGTTCGCCGACCTGGGCAGGATCCTGGCGGTCATCCCGACGTACAACGAGAGCGGCAATGTCCGCTCGATCGTCGCCCGAATGCGTGAGGCGGTTCCTGAGGCGTATGTGCTGATCGCTGATGACAACAGCCCTGATGGCACCGGCAAGATCGCTGATGATCTGGCTGCGCAGGATGACCACATCAACGTTCATCACCGACTCGGCAAAGAGGGCTTGGGCGCGGCGTACCTGGACAGCTTCGGGTGGGCGCTTGACCACGACTTCGATGTGATCATCGAAATGGATGCCGATGGCAGCCACAAGCCAGAGCAACTGCCGCTGCTTCTTGATGCGTTGCGCGGCGCCGATCTGGTGTTGGGTTCGCGCTACATTCCCGGCGGTACGGTGGTGAACTGGCCCAAGTCGCGGGAGTTTCTATCTCGTGGGGGTAACTGGTACACCCGCACAGCTCTCGGACTGCCCATGCGCGATGCGACCGGCGGCTACCGAGCCTTCCGGGCATCGACCTTGCGTACCCTAGACCTTGATGGAGTCGGCAGTGCCGGGTACATCTTCCAGGTAGACATGGCCTACCGGGTAGTGCAGGCAGGACTGACGGTCGTGGAGGTACCGATCGTGTTCACTGAACGCGAGGTCGGAGTCAGCAAGATGAGCGGCAACATCGTCACCGAAGCGCTGTGGATGGTGACCGTGTGGGGTGCCCGCGAGCGGATGCGAAAGGCCGGGCGGCGGCGGATCCGGAACTCGAAGGCCAAGCGCAACCAGGGCTGGTGACGTGCGTACCCTGGTCGGCCTTTTGGTCTACGTCATCGTCGAACTGGTGATCGCGATTGCTGTTGCCTCGGTGATCGGCTGGTTCGCGGTGATTATCTTGATCATCGCAGCGTTCGCTGTTGGCCTGGTGGTCATGAAGAACGCCGGGATGGCGTCGGTGCGGGCGATGCAGACTGCGTCGCGGTCCGGTCAAACGCCAGACGGCGAGGTGGGGGATTCAGCACTACTCTTCGTTGCCGGGCTGTTGATCGCGGTGCCTGGATTCCTCACCGACGTACTCGGGGGACTGCTGACGATTCCGCCGCTGCGGCGGGCAGTGCGACGGTGGAGTTCAGGGTTCATA
This sequence comes from Actinomycetes bacterium, assembly GCA_037133175.1. Classification (GTDB taxonomy): domain Bacteria; phylum Actinomycetota; class Actinomycetes; order S36-B12; family UBA10799; genus ELA509. Next base: position 8,340 of record JBAXOQ010000099.1, on the reverse strand, counting down.
ACCCGCCGACTGAGCGCTCGTGGTCTGTCCGTCGTCACCACGACGGTCGATGGCAATCGGGTGACGAGGGTGGTCCCCGGCGATGTCGTCGCTGGTGACGTGATTCGGCGGAGCGATGATGACCCGAACGGTCAGTCGGATCCGCAACCACGCAGAATCATCGAACCCGACAACATCATCGATCCGCCGAACTAGCACAAACGGTCAAGGGCAGAAACGTCCCGACCAGATCAGGCGGTCTTGCGACGCCGCGGGGTGGCGGGTCGGCCGGCGCCGGTCGTGGGGCGTCCGGAGCGAAGCAAGTCGAGTCGCTCCTCAAGCAGAACTTCGAGTTCGTCAGTGCTGCGGCGCTCCAGCAGCATGTCCCAGTGCGTACGCGCCGGCTTGACGTACTTGTGCTCGGGGGTCTCTCCATCGCGGAGTCGAGCTTCCTTGCCGCAGCGGCACTCCCACACGAGGGGCACATCAGCCTCGACAGAGAACGGCATGGTGCTCACGTGGCCGTCGGGGCAGTCGTAGTGGACGGACTGGCGCGGTGCGAATTCGACGTGGTGATCGGTCTCGTAACTTGTGGCTCCCAAACGGGAACCTCGGAGTGCTCCGTCGCTCATCCTCTTGGCCTTTCGTGCTGGTGCTGATCGCAACCGGTGTGACGTGCCGTGACATTGCTAGTTGTTCCCCAGGTTTTGGCTTGTGAAACTTGAAGCACCAAACTCCCCTGGCGACTTGACGCTGATAGGACGCGAGGAATGCGTTGTTGGTGCCACGCTCCGCGTAAAACTGATGTCAAGCTTCGACCCCGATCCCCGCGCGCAAGACTAGTGGTGGTCTCCGACGACCAGCACAGCGCCCCGAACGGAGCGCGCCCCCAACCTTGTGCTAGTCGACCGGCCAGAATCCCCGAGCGGTCATGACTGCCTTGAGTAACGTGGGTCGGTCGGTCATTATTCCGTCCACACCCATATCGAGCAGGCGATTCATGGTCGACTCGTCGTCAATGGTCCAGACGTGAACAGCGAGGCCCCTGCGGTGAGACTCGTTGATCAGTGCGCGCGACAGGATCGGGACACCATTGTGCTTGATCGGGATCTGTACGCAATTGGCGTTGGCAGGCAGGCTAAGGTTCATGATCGCTGCCATCGGCCCGAGACGCGATGCGGCCAACAGCCCGGCGATCTCCGGGGGAGCCAGACTGACGCCGACCTGTGTGCCAAGGCGCCGCCGCAGTGTCCTCAACCTGGTGGCGGAGAATGACGCAACGCAGATCCGGTGCTCGACCTTCAGCGTCTTGACGACCTCCACGAACGGGTCGAGCGTGTGGATGTCCTTGACGTCAATGTTCAGGTACGTGTCCGGGAACTCCTCCAGCAGCTCCTGCAGCGTCATGATGGACGAACTGCCGCTGATCTTCGCTTTCTTGACCTCTGAGTAGGGCAGCGCGCTGATGCGCCCAAATCCGTCGGTCACCCTGCTCAGACCAGCATCGTGGAAGATCATGACGACTCCGTCCAGAGTCGCTCGGACGTCGGTTTCGAAATAGCGATAACCCAGCTCGTACGCGTGGGTGAAAGCGGTCCGCGAGTTCTCGGGTGCCTCCCTGGCACCGCCGCGATGGGCAAGGGCTATGGGTGTTGATTGCACTCCGAACGGGGCGCGCGAACTTGTCACCACACGAGGATATGTCAGTGGCTACGGCAGTCGGGAGTAGCCCGCGCGCGAGACGACGATTCCGAAGTCCCGCCCGCCAATGTGAGTGGTGACGACTGCCCCGTCCGCGCTCAACTGCCCGGTCGCACTCACCGCGCCTGCGACGGTCCCAGCGGGCCTCGGAGCGATCACCGTGACGAATCTGGCCGTGGTGCCAGATGAGATCACCCGCAGGGATGGCGAGGCCGAGATCAGTCCGTAGTTGGCGGAGTTCCACCCAGCGTATGGCGCAGTGGATCCGGTCAGAACGCGCTGAGACGAGGGTGTTCCCAGGTTGATGATGGAGACGTTCGGGCCTGATCCTTCGGTGTCGGTACGCGACGACACAAGGTCGGGCAAAACCTGTGAAGTGACAGTGCGGTCGGGCCCAAGATTCCAGTTCTGGAAGAACGTGCGCGGTTTCTTCGCCTTGACGTCGTCGAGAACCACGAAGTAGTCGCCGATCCGGTCATAGAAGATGGTTCGCACGACCGTGCCGGACTTGCCGTACGACGGGTCGGTCAAGGACACGAAATCGCCGTCCGCAGCAGAGCGCGCAGCGGTGACGATGGGCGCGGGCGCTGCGGACTTCACTCCCGAGATGGTCACCACGTTGTGAGCTGCGCGAGTTCTGATGTAACCGGCCAATGCATCGGACACAGTTCGGTAGGGGCCGGTGTCCAGCAGCAGTTCGTCCCCCTGTGACGCGACCGTCAGAGACCCCTGGTCCGAATGGGCGTGAAAGACCGTTGGGGCGCCGACGCCTGTTCGGACCGAGTAGTACGTCTCTTTCCTGAACGGCCGAAGCAGACCCCATCCCGAGTGTCCGAACACGAAGCCCTTTTGGAACACCGCGAACAGTGCGCCCACCGGAGTGCCTCTGGCACCGGCCGTGGCAGCGTAAAGGAACCCGGGAACGCGCTCGGCGTCACTCGGGTTGGCCTTGTTGATGCCGCCATCTCCGAGCGCCTCGTACCGGCCGTCAGGCCGGATGGCGAAGGTCAGGAAGCCAGGTATGCGGTCTGAGTTCGTCAGCTCGACGCCGGGGACGGCGCCACACGACCGGATCCGAGCGATCTCCTGCTGGGTCCAGATGAACGTACTCCGAGCGTAGCCAATCGATCCCTCCTCTACTGACCCATCGGCGCCGATCATGCGTGCGCTGATGCGACGAAGGAAGCGCAGTCCGGCGTTCTTCAGTTTCGCATTGCCCAGGGTGCAACCTGCCGCGAAGATTCCCGCTGCGTGGTGGAAGGAGGCGTTGTTGACCGAATACCAATGCTTCGCCGCATACGTTGCTTGCACAGCGAAAGAATCGACCAGCCTCTTGCGGATCTTGGCAGAAGGGATCGGGCCAGCTATCGCGCAGCTGAACGTGAGCATTCGAAACCCGGTCTCGATTTGGCCGTAAGCAGCGGCCTGTCGGGGCTTGCGAACCGGGTTGTCCTTGATCCAATCAAGGACCAATGCGTAGAAGCGATTGATCATCACCCGATTGCCGGTGGCGGCGCCGACACGCAATAGCGGAAGCGCCCAGTACAACGAGTTCTGGTGGCCATTACCGCTGTAGTCCAGCGAAGGCTGCGATCGCCAAGTCGGGTTGGGTCGAATCACGAACACGCCATAACCGCCGAGAGTGATCCGACCAGCCATGATCGCGTCGGCCTGAGCCACGTCGTCCGCTTGTGGACCCCACCAGCTCTGCTGGCACTGGGTGGCTGCTCGTTGTTGGTAACCGGCAGGCAACCTCACCCCGGCGCGATTTGACGTTAACAGCGGAATCCCCGCGGGTGAGGGCAACGCTCCGGGATCTGGAGCGTCGGTATCGCTGGGAGCCAGTACATTCGAATCGGCGGTTCGACTTGGGAGGCTTGCAGCCGGAGCTGCCGAGGCCGACGGCATCACCGACGCCAACAACCCGCAGGTGCTCAGCGCGGCAACCAAGCTCAGCCCGATGACACGGCCTCGCGCCAATCGGTTCCGGTGGGTTTCTCCCCTGCGGTCTGAGTATCCGATAATGTCCATTATGTCATTTCACGTCCGTGACTCAGTGATGAGAGGCGTCCTGTTTGGCCACCCAGATGCCGTAGGGAACGCCTAGCACGCCGATCACGATGCCGACATACATCGCCCATAAGTCGGTACCCAGGGGCCCTGCGAGCGAAAGAATCGCCAGCACTGCCCACGCGATGAGGCCGATGACAAGACCCACTTTATAGGTGCTGGACGGTTGGTTGGACATGAGATCCTCCGCTTGGGGTGGTCGTCGTGTTGCCCGTGAGTATACCGGAGTGCAGACTGCGTGCATGTCCTACTGGGCTCGGGTGCTTGGCCTGCTGTCCCGGATATGGCTCGGATTGGCCTACGGGATCGTGTTGCTGATCAGTGACACGCTGCTGTCCCAGTTGAACGCCGCCGACGTCGACGCGGTCGAGGACTTCGTGTCGACCAACATGGACAACATGACTTCCCACCCCCAGATTGCGATCATCGCCAGTGCGATGATGCCGAGTACTCCCTTCGCATTCTGGCTGCCGCTGCTCGTCATTGCAGTGGCCGCCTGTCAGTGGTGGATTGGGGTGTGGCGCACGCTGCTGCTGTGTCTGCTGGGCAATGCGTTGCCGACTGCGGTGACGATGGCGAGCATCAGGTATGGGTTGCACGTGGGCTGGTACAGCAACACGGTGCGTTCGACCGACGACTTTGGAATCAGCTATGTGATGTTCACACTGCTTGGCGCATTGGTGTTCGCGATCCCTTTCGGGGTGTGGCGATTGCTGTATGTGGCAGGCCTGATGTGGTTGCTGCTGGCAGTCGGGGTGACGGCAGCGCCGGTCGACATCTCGGCGACCGGCCACCTTGCCAGTGCCATCATCGGCATCGGCTGCGGCTACCTGCTGTCCAGCAGGAGGATGCGCAGTCTGGCGGCCGAGTCTCAAGCAACTCCCCCGGCCGCCAGAACATGATCAATATCGAGGTCCTCAGAACAGCCGTGAACTGTCCTGCTCGACTTTTCGCAGATCAACCGTCTCGCTGTTGTCAGGTGGAATTGGTGCAGCGGCGGTGGTGGGCTGACGGACCGCGGGTCCGCGTCCGCCCGCTGCGGAGTTCCGTCGGATGACACGCACCCGGAGCGCCACCACGACTCCCCCGGCCAGTAACAGCGCCATCAACAGCATGGTGCCGGCGCCGATCCCGGTGTCGGGCTCGGTCTGCGATGGCAGCGCCGAGGTGAGGTTCCCCGAAGCGTCGTACGTTGCGGCAGTCCCGCGCACGATCTCACCAGCGGGAGCCTGCGGATCCACCAGATAGTCGACCGGCTTGACCTTGTCGATGTTGGCGAAGCCCCAATCGTACAGACGTTTGGACGTGACCTCGGTGCTTTGGGCAGTTCGCATGAGTACAACAATCAGAGTGCGGCCATCGCGCTGCACCGCTGAAACGAAGGTTCGCCCCGCCTGCGAGGTGAAGCCAGTCTTGCCCGCCAGAGCGCCCGGGTAGTAGTTGAGGATCAGCCGATCTTCGGTCCAGATCTTGACCTGGCCGCGCGGCTTCTTCGGGTCGGTTGGCTCCTCAGTCGGCCACATCACATCATGCAGCGAGTACATCTGCATCAGGTCAGGCACTTTGAGGCTAGCCCGCATGATCAGCGCCAGGTCGTAGGCCGTGGTCATCTGACCCGGCTCATCCAAACCGCTGGGGTTCAGTACTTTGGTGTCCTTGGCGCCGAGCCGCGCGGCCTCATCGTTCATCGCCGCCACAGTCCGGGGCCAGCCACCATAAGCGTTGGCCAGCGCGCTCGCAGCGTCGTTGCCGCTGGGCATCAGCAGACCATGGAAGAGATCACGCACGGTGTAGTGCGAGCCGGCTTTGACGCCCACGTGGCTGCCCTCGGCACCAGCGTCCGAGGCTTGCGCCAAGTACTGGGAATCCAAATCCAGCCGTGGCACCAGTGTCAGCGCGGTCAGCGTCTTCAGAGTGCTTGCCGGAGGCATGGTCCAGTGCCAGTTGCTGCCGGCTAGTACTTCACCGTTGTCGGCGTCCGCGACCATCCAGGTCCAGGCGTGGATCTTCGGCAGTGGCGCGGCCGTCTCGCCGGGTTTGTCGGCGACCTCCGGCAGCGCGGTGGGACTCGGCGGCGGTGATGCGCCGACCGGACTGGCAAGCAGCCCTGCCAGGCTCAGCAGCAACGCAAAGCAGAACGCAACTCCGCACGCCACGGAGTACCTGACCTTGGGTGACTTCGTTGTGGATGACATCGCGGGTAAGCCTAAAACGGATTCGCGACGGGGCCTGCCAATGACCCGCCGCGACAGCGTGTCAATCCTAGCCTCGGCAGTGACCCGAAAGCGGCGCACTACAGTGTTTCAGGTGGGCGTTCAGCTTTGGCACGAGCCGCGGAACGTCGATCTTGCCGTTGCGATCGCGGCCAGCTATCGACGGCTGACGGGGTTGTGGCTGTGCGGATTCGATATCACTGATTGGGGCCCCGGCCGGGTCGCAGAGGCGCTGTACGGCGCCCCCCAAGCGTTGTTGTGCCACGATGGGGCGGACGATCCTCGGTTCCTCTACGCGAATCGAACCGCGCAGCAACTGTGGGATCTGACCTGGAACGAGTTCGTCGGCATGCCGTCGCGGTTGTCGGCTGAGGCGGACCAACGCCAAGCCCGGGCCCGAATGCTGGCCCAGGCAGCGCAGAAGGGCTACTTCACCGGCTATCGCGGAGTGCGAATCAATGCCGGCGGTCAGCGTTTTCGGATCTTTGACACCACCGTCTTCAACGTGGGCATCGTCGGTGTGGACGCCCAGTCCCAGGTGGAACTGGGCCAAGCAGCAGTGATCGCTGGCTGGGAGCCGGTCGGCTAGTCCCTCTTTCGATTCGGCTTAAGCGTCCACACGATGGCCATCTGTCCGGTCACCGTGCCATCGTCGGTGGACAGGTCGATGGTGATGGTGAACTCGGGTCGGGCGCCGCCGTCGAGTTCGGCCAGGATCTCGGTGCCGGGGCGATCCATGGTGGCGGTTGCCGTCACCGACCCCATCGCCAGTTTGAGGTAGCGGATCGTCGCTTCGACCGCCAATGGCGTGGCATCGCCGAGGCGGTCGCCGAAATTCGCCAGCACCAGGGCACCACTGGCAGACTCGGCTAAGGTGAACATCGCTCCGGCGTGCGGACCGCCCACATGGTTGTGATAGGGCTGCTGGTCTGGCAGCAGCATCACTGCCCGGGTCAGCGACAGGTCGACGAACTTCAGGTCCAGCGTGGCCACCATAGGCACGGCCTGCGGGAAGCCACTCTTCACAGCATCCAAGTCAAGTCCCATGGGGTTAGCCTAGGTCCGCGCTCAGCACCTGCCCATCAGCGGGTTGATTCAGATTCGTCCTGGTTGTCCCAGCGCCGCCTCACGGACATCGAGTTCGTGAGTCAGTTTTGCGATGATGTGACCGGGGGCGTGGCGGTCGACCCGCAATCTGTGCAGTTCAGCGCGTTCGGCGTGAAGCATGGATCGCTGCAGGTCACGCTGGGTCCGCAGTTGGTTGCCAGCAGCCTGCGCCTGCTCGGGTGAGGCTTGCAGGCTGTCCACGCGGCGCACCGCAGTCGACCTCAGGCGACGCTCCATCTTTTCGGGCACCGGGTGTCCGAGTCGCTCAGCCTCCAGCACATCCTCGTCGAGTTGGCGCAGAGCGGCGCGGGATACCGCGATGCGGGCCGCCCTTAGTGCCTCGGCATCCGTCTCAGTCGTCAGGTGCAGTGCCTGGATGACGGGGGTGACGAACAGACTGAGCAGCAGTGACAGCACTACCACCCCGAACGTCAATGTGAGCAACAGGTTCCGGTACGGAAAATCGAGGGGGAAGGACAATGCGGCGAGAACCGACACAGGTCCTCGCACGCCCAACAGTCCGATGGCAGCGAACTCCTTCGCGGTCCCCTTTCTGTCAGCGAACTTCCTGGGCGCGAAGGTTGGTCCGATTGCGAACCACCCCGCCATGAACAGTCCGCGGGTGATCAGCAGCGCCGCCGTCAGGGCGACCGACATCAGCGCCAATTCCCATCTGTCGGGGAAGGTCACCACACTCGCGGTGTCCAGGAATTCGACCCCAACCACGATGAACGCGAAGGACTCCAGCAAGAAAGTGATCAGCGACCAGACGGACACTGCCTGCAGCCGAGAGCGGTACGCCGATCCTTTTCCCGTCGAGTGCGCGATCCAAACGCCAGCTACGACCACTGTCAGCAGCCCTGAGCCACCGATCTTCTCGGAGAATTCGGATTCAATGGCGATATCCATCCCTGCGGGCAAGTCCGCCGCGCGCTGCGCGATGGCGCCGAGGACAAAGCGAAGCGGCTCACAACTGTCGATCTTGTCGCGGCGCGTCACGAACTCGCCGAGGGCTGACGTGATGCGGATCACTTCGTCCGGGCGCGGCGTCAACGTCACGCGGATACGGCTCGAAACCGCAGCGACGAGCGCCGGTGGGGTGCAGGCACCGAAGCTGCCCATGCCCGCCAGCAGAATCGGATATTCAATGCCTAAGGCAGCACATAGGGGTGTTTGTAATACTGGGCGTCCCATCGTGTTCCTCCTCCGCAGCCAATTTGACATTTTGGCTGCTAGTTTTCATGCTTGTTATTTATGCGGTAGCGCTGCC
>JBAXOQ010000098.1:0-12976 GCA_037133175.1 Actinomycetes bacterium | reverse complement strand
TCGGACTCTCGGTCCAGCCGTACCCGGAACCCTCGGGGACGCGCAGGGTTTTGGGCAGCCGGAGGCTGACCGGCTCGCCAGCGTGCTCGTCAGCTGCAAAGGCACAGCGCCGGACGGCTGCCAGCGACACCGCGAGTTCCGCGGCCAGCACTCGCATCCGGGACTGCGCATCACCGGCCGTGTCGGTGACGCGGGTGAGGGTGCCGGCGTCGATCAGTTCGGAGTACGCGCAGTACGGCTCGTCGAACCGCAGGTCCAGGGCTAGTCCGCTGGCACGGGCGACCGGGCCAGACACGGCGTACGCCAGGGCCTGATCGGGGGATAGGGCGCCGATACCGGTGCCGGCTGCGGCGATGTCGGCCCAGCGCGCCAGCCCGGTCGCCACGGAGTTTGTCTGTGCCGCGGCATTTGACACCAGTGCCGTCCAGCCGTCCGGTGCGTCTACCCGCAGACCACCTGGAGTCGTGATCATCGGGTGCAGGCGGCCGCCGCTGATAGCCTCGAATGCATCGATGAGCGCATCTCGGGCCTGCCTTGCTTGGTCCCGCAGCAGCAGAACCTCGGGGATCGGTTCGACCCCGAGCGCAACGTCGAACCCAGTTACGCTCTCGCCAAGCCAACGCAGGTGGTGGATGGCCCGATTGAGCTCGGCCAGCAACGTTCGAATCCATGTCGCCCTCGGCGGCACTGTCATGCCGAGTTGTGCTTCCAGCGTCAGCGCCAGACCAAGTTCGGAGCCGAAGGCCGAGTGCCAGTCGTGTCGGTCGGCGAGGACCAGCACCTGGCGGTAGTCGCGAGACTCGAACAGTTTCTCGACACCGCGGTGCAGTGGCGCGATGCGCGGTTCGGCCCGCTCGATGATGGCGTCGTCGCCCGAACCCGTGGTCTGCAGGTCGAATGTCAGTGGCCCGTTCATTCCCGGGTGCTCCGCGGGTGCGGCCAACGTCCACTCGATCTGCACAGGTCCTATTGTGCTGCCGCCCCCAGTGCGGCGTGGAGTTCCCCTGCTCCCCGGATTCCCCGAGTCCGTTGACTGCGGAGTTGTGGCCCGGTTTCCTTGATCGAAATGGGCCACAACTCCGCAGTCAACGGAATGGAACTCGGGGCGTGAGTGCCGTTGGGGGTACTTCAGTGGGGTGGCTGGCGGTGGGTGAGCGGGGTCTGGGGGCACACAGATGTGGCCCGGTGGGTCGGTGCAGCCTAGGCTGCACCCGTGGATGAGTCGCCCGGACCACTCCCAGCACAACCTGCGCAACCGAACCCGACAGCACCGCCGCGGCTGAAGGTCGGAGTTGTCGGTACCGGTCGCGCCGGCAGCGTGTTGGGTGCCGCATTGGCTCGAGCCGGACATCCGGTCGTGGCTGCCTCTGCAGTCAGCGACTTGAGCAGGCTGCGGGCAGAGGCGCTGTTGCCGGGCACTCCGCTGGTGAGCGTCCCAGAAGTGTTCGCCGCCGCTGACCTGGTGCTGCTTACTGTGCCCGACGATGCGCTGACGGAGTTGGTCGCCGGTTTGGCGGCCACTGAAGCGATTCGACCCGGGCAATTTGTCGCTCACGCCAGCGGTCGGTACGGGATCGGCGTGCTGGACCCGGTGACCGACCGCGGTGCCTTGCCGCTGGCGCTTCACCCGGCGATGACTCTGACCGGCACCAGCCTGGACTTGGAACGACTGTCCGGTGCTCCTTTCGGAGTGACAGCACCTGAGGTGCTCCGCCCAGTGGCGGAGGCGCTGGTCGTTGAGATGGGCGGAGAGCCGGTGTGGGTACCCGAGCAGCACCGCGCCCTGTATCACGCTGCGCTCGCCAACGGTGCTAATCACCTGGTCGCGTTGGTCGCCACGTCGCTGGACCTACTGCGCCACGCAGACGTGCAGGATCCGCAGCGGTTGCTGGGACCACTGCTGGTGGCGGCCCTGGACAACTCGTTGCGCGACGGAGACCGGGCGCTTACCGGACCGGTGGCGCGCGGGGACGCGGGATCCGTCGCCGCTCATGTCGCTGCCATCGGCGAGGTCTCGGTTGAGGCGAGGCGCGCCTACGTTGCCATGGCCAGGCTGACCGCCGATCGCGCCTTGGCCAACGGAATGCTCAGGGCGGAAGCCGCAGAGGTGCTACTTGGCGTGCTGGGTGACGACCACCTGCGGCAAGCGCCAGGGCCTGGCCGGCCGGCAGATGAGGAAGGTACTGAAGGTGACTGACCAATCTCCCAGCACTGGCAGCCGCAGCTACCAAGGGGTCCTGAGCGACCGCCCGCGGGCCGACCCTCCGGAAGTCGTCGCGACCCGCGCTGAGTTGGCGGAAAGTCTGACCCGCGCTGGCGACCGGCGTCGCGCCGTGGTGATGACGATGGGAGCCCTGCACGCCGGGCACGCGGCCCTGATCGATGCGGCTCGCGACCGCGTCGGGTCGGCTGGTCAGGTGCTGGTGACGGTGTTCGTCAATCCGCTGCAGTTCGGCCCGGGGGAGGATTTGGAGCGCTACCCCCGATCGTTCGATGCGGACCTGGAGCTTTGTCGTGAGCATGGTGTCGATGTCGTTTTCGCGCCGACCGTTGAGGTGATGTATCCCAACGGCGACCCGCAGGTGAGCCTGGACTCCGGCGAGCTCGGAACACGGTACGAAGGCTCCGCCCGGCCCGGGCACTTCAACGGCGTGCTCACCGTCGTGGCCAAGCTATTGAACGTGACCAAGCCGGATTTCGCTGTGTTCGGTGAGAAGGACTACCAGCAGCTCACCCTGATCCGGCGGATGGTCGCCGACCTTGACGTCGAAGTTGAGGTGATCGGGGTCCCCACGGTCCGGGCGGAAGACGGGTTGGCGCTGTCTAGCCGCAACAAGTATCTGACTCCGGCCGATCGTGTCAGGGCACTGGCGATACCTGCCGCCATCGCGGCCGGTCAAGCCGCTGCCGCCGCCGGTCAGCAGGGCAACGCCATCATGGCCGCTGCCGCCGCGGTACTGGCGGCGACCGACGGGGTCCGTCCCGACTATGTGATCGTCACCGATCCTGCGATGGGCCCGACGCCGGTGCGTGGACAAGCGCGGATAATCATCACAGCACTGGTCGGCGGCACCCGTCTGCTCGACAACGCCCGAGTCGACATCGGAGACGACATATGACCTTCGAAGTGCCTGCGCAACTGGTGACGCCGAACCCAGGCTGGAGTGCCGAGGCCGACGTCATCGTCGTCGGTTCTGGAATCGGGGGCCTGGCGACCGCGATGCACGCTCGGCGGGCTGGTCACCGGGTATTGCTCGTGACAAAGGCCCGTGTCGATGAGGGCTCGACTCGGTGGGCCCAGGGCGGCATCGCCGCTGCCCTGTCAGATGAGGACTCACCCGCCGAACACCTGATGGACACCCTGGTCGCCGGCGCCGGTTTGTGTGACCCGGGAGCGGCGCAAGTGCTGGCCTACGAGGGTCCCGCGGCGATCCGCCGACTGGTTCGCTGGGGCACGCTGTTCGACCGCACGGACAACGGGGATTTAGCCCTGGGCCGAGAGGGAGGCCACCATCGGGATCGGATCGTGCACGCTGGCGGCGACGCCACGGGCAGCGAGATCAGCCGTGCGCTGGTGTCGGCTGTTGCCAGCGACCCGAACATCGAGGTCGTCGAGGACGCGCTGGTGTTGGACCTGCTGCGAGACTCCACCGGGGCGGCTCAGGGCCTGACCTTGCACGTCATGGGCCAGGGACAAGGCGACGGAGTCGGGGCGGCGCTGGCGCCCGCAGTGGTTTTGGCCACCGGCGGCATCGGCCAGGTGTTTGCGTCCTCGACCAATCCGGCCGTGGCTACCGGCGACGGGATCGGCCTCGGTCTGCGGGCCGGCGCCGCCATCGCTGACCTGGAGTTCGTGCAGTTCCATCCGACCGTGCTGTGGCTGGGCGATGACCAGCGCGGCCAGCAGCCGTTGATTTCCGAGGCGCTGCGCGGCGAAGGAGCGGTGCTGATCGATGATTCCGGCCAGCGCTTCCTCGTCGGTGTGCACCCGATGGCCGAGTTGGCACCACGCGATGTTGTGGCAAAGGCCATGACCCATCGGATGCGCGAGACGGGCAAGGCGCATGTGTGGCTCGACGCCACCGGGTTCGGCCGCGACGTCTGGGAACGGCGCTTCCCGACCATCCTGGATTCCTGTCGGCGCTACGGGATTGACCCGCTCACCGAGCCGATCCCGGTCGCGCCGGCGCAGCACTACTCCTCCGGCGGCCTGCTCACCGATCTGCATGGCCGCACTAGTTTGGAGGGCCTGTTCGCCGTTGGCGAGGTGGCCTGCACCGGCGTGCACGGCGCGAACCGGCTGGCCAGCAACAGCCTGTTGGAAGGCTTAGTCTTCGCCGACCGGATCGGTGCGGCGCTGGCGGCCGGCCTGCCGGACCGTCGCGAGCCGGTGCCCATCGAAGGTCCGGCTTTGCTGTTGCGAGCCGACGACCGGCATCGGATTCAGGACGCCATGACCGAGGGCGTCGGGGTACTGCGCACCGCTGATTCGATGGCCGGAGCAGTCAAGATCATCGATGATGCGACAACTGTGACAGATGCCACGCCGTCTACCCACTCCTGGGAGACGACGAATGTGGCGCTGACCGCCAGGGTCCTCGCGGCGGCGGCCGCTCGTCGCGAGGAGACCAGAGGATCTCACTGGCGCGACGACTTCCCCGAACAGGACAACGAGCGGTGGCGGGTTCGCATCGTGAGCCGCCGCGAGCCCGATGGTGGGCTTGCCGTCACATACCGGAAAGTCGAACCGTGAACCACGGGCAGACATCACCTGACCAGAGAGTCAAACCATGAACCGGAGGCCGCTGTCATGACCACGAAAGTGATTGCCGAAAGCCTCGCCACGGCGGGCCTGGATCCGGCGAAGGTCGAGTCGCTAGTGCGAGCTGCGCTGGCCGAGGACCTCGACGGCGGCGTGGACGTCACGACGGTCGCCACCGTGCCGGCCGAACAGCGGTCCGGGCTTGACTTCGTGGCGCACGCCTCCGGGGTGCTGGCGGGGGTCGCCGTCGCGCAGTTGGTGTTCGCCGTTGTGGCCCAGGATTCCGGGTCCGAGGTTGAGTTGGTGGCCGCGCGGGACGACGGTTCGCGGGTTGTCGACGGAGACGTCGTGCTGTCGGTGCGCGGGACTACCCGCGACCTACTGACCGCCGAACGCACAGCGCTGAATCTGCTCGGGCCGCTGTCCGGTGTGGCCACCGCGACGGCAGCCTGGGCCGATGCGCTGTCAGGGAGCGTCACCAAGGTACGCGACACCCGAAAGACCACTCCTTTGCTTCGCTCGCTGCAGAAGTACGCCGTCCGCTGCGGCGGTGGAGTCAACCATCGGATGTCGCTGTCCGACGCTGCCTTGATCAAAGACAATCACGTGGTGGCCGCCGGTGGCGTGACGCAAGCGTTCGCGGCCGTGCGTTCACGGTTCCCCGGGTTGGCCGTCGAGGTTGAGGTGGACTCGCTGGAACAACTCGACGAGGTAGTCGACGCGGGTGCGGATCTAGTGCTGCTGGACAACTTCACGGTCGAGCAGATGGCGCAAGCCGTGCGTCAAGTTGGTGGGCGCGCTCGGCTTGAAGCGTCCGGTGGACTGACTCTGGCCGATGCTGCCGCGGTGGCGGCCACCGGAGTCGACTACGTGGCCGTCGGCGCGTTGACGCACTCGGCTCCCGTGCTCGACATTGGCGCGGACCTGCACGAGCTGTAAGCCCGGCTGACGCGGTTTGGCATGCCGGTCGTGGGGCCGCTGTGGCCAGTCGGTCAAGATTGAGTCGTGCTACTCACGATTGACGTTGGAAACACGAACACCGACATCGGGCTGTTCAACGGTGAGCAACTGGTCCGATCGTTCCGGATGAAGACCGACGCGCGCTCGACCGCTGACGAGATCGCGCTGACGTTTCGGGGGTTGCTGGCGGCCGAACCGGGAATCGATGGCATCGCTTTGTGCTCAACGGTTCCGGCCGTGCTGCGCGAGATGCGCGAGGTCTTCCGGGTCTACTACCCGGGTCAGCCCTGCGTTGTCGTCGAGCCTGGCGTCAAGACCGGCGTGGGCGTTCTGACGGACAACCCCAAAGAGGTTGGCACCGATCGGATCATGAACACGCTGGCGGCCTTTCATCTGTACGGCGGACCCTGCATCGTGGTTGATTTCGGGACCTCCACGAACTTCGACGTCATCTCCGCGAAGGGCGAGTTCCTCGGCGGTGCGCTTGCCGCCGGCATTGAGATCTCGGTTGATGCCCTTGCCCAGCGCGCCGCCCAACTGCGGAAAGTCGAATTGGTCAGACCGCGATCGGTAATTGGGAAGAACACGGTCGAAGCTTTGCAGTCCGGAACTGTTTACGGATTTGCTGGTCAAGTTGATGGTGTTGTGACGAGAATTATTGAAGAACTCGGTGGGGAAGTGACGGCGGTCATAGCCACCGGTGGCCTGTCCAAGGTAGTGCTCGCCGAAGCCCACACCATCACGACCCATGAACCTGCGTTGACGTTGATCGGTTTGAGATTGGTATTTGACAAGAATGCCCAGTGAATTCGGCAAAGCGGAGTTGGTGGTCCGTCCGGCGCGCACCGGGGACGTCGTCTCGATCAGGCGTCTGGTCGACCTTTTCACCCTCGACCGCAGATTGCTGAGCAAGGCGACAGTTGCTCTGTACGAGGATGTTCCGGAGTTCATGGTGGCCGAGATCGGCGGTCGAGTCGTCGGTTGCGGTGCGCTGCATGTGATGTGGGAAGACCTCGCGGAAGTTCGCACTCTGGCTGTCGATCCTGCCGAGAGTGGCAAGGGCATCGGGTCAGCGATTCTCTCGCAGTTGTTGCGGCGGGCCAATGAATTCGGGGTCGAAAGGGTTTTCGTTCTAACTTTCGAGGTTGCGTTCTTTGAGCGTTTTGGGTTCGAAGAAATCGACGGTGCTCCAGTGAGCCATGCCGTGTTTGAACAGCTTCTGCAGTCCTACGACGAGGGTGTCGCTGAGTTTCTCGATCTAGAACGAGTCAAACCAAACACCCTGGGTAATTCACGATTACTGCTGCTGCTGTAAACGGGCATTTTCTGACTGACTATTATTTGTGGTGCACCGCCGAGCCGACCGGCAATGGCGGGCGAAACGCCGGAGATCCCCCGCGATCCCCGAACGTCCGACGAACGTGAACACGGAGAGTGCCATGTCCCAGAAGATCCAGGTTCTCCTGGTGGATGACCTAGACGGCGGTGTCGCCGAAGAGACGGTGTCCTTTGGCCTCGATGGTGATGACTACGAGATCGACCTTTCCTGCGAGCATGCTGCCGCTCTGCGGGCCGGGCTGCAGGACTACCTCGGGGCCGCGCGCCGGGTGAACCGTCGCCGCGCTGCCGGCAAACGATCCTCTGCCGGCGGACCGGACACCGCCGCCGTGCGTGCCTGGGCTCGTGACAACGGGATTTCGGTCAGTGCCCGCGGGCGCGTCTCGGCCGAGGTCGTCGCTCAGTATGAAGCCGCCAACTCCTGAGGCTCGTGCCCTGGCGCCCCGCCGTTTCGAAGCTCTTCCCGCGTCTGTCCGCGTTCTAGGGCTCAGTCGGCGGTATGCCCGGACCGTGAATTGCAGCCAGCCGATCCACCGAAGTGGTGCTTGAGAGGCTCCCCGCTAGAGGTTGGCGAGTTTCACCAGCAGGCTGTGTTTCCGCAGGTCAAAGGGTTGTGTCCAGCACGGGACATGCCCCCTGGTGCCCGTATGATGGACGGCGGGGAGCAGGAATGTGGGGATGACGATGCCGCGTATCAGGAAACGCAAGAGCTGGCTCGTGACGCGCGATGGCCGGGTGGTTCGGGCCCGCATTCGGTGGGGGAACTTGACTGGTTTCCGTCGGCTCAGAGATCAGTTCTGGGGCTACACGGATGTTTCGGTATGGCTGCTTGCGGTGGCCGGCGCCTGGGTCGCGCTGAGTTGCGTGATCGGAGTTGCCGCGGATCTGCGTGAGTCTTGGTGGTTGGTCGTCGCCGCGCTCGCGGTGGCACTGTCCTTGGTGGCAGTGGTCGCGCTACTCGCGATCCGGGGTCTCGGCAAGACTAAGCACCACCCGGTGTTCGCGCTAGTGGCCAACCGTGATGTCGCCGACGGGGCGGCCGACCTGGCGGTCGTGGCTGACGCTGGCTTCGCAGATCACGGGCGTAACCGTCGGTACCGCATCGTCCTGGCCACTCTGAACTCCTTGGCATCTGCGCCCGACCCTGATCCGTTGGCGCTGCGGTTGTTTCGGTCCGATGCCGCCGATCTGCGTTGGCGATGGGTGGGTCCGGCTGATTCGGGCAACTTCAACTCGCTGCCGCGCGACGAGGATCCAGTGACCGATTCGGTACCCGATGTTGTTGATTTGACGCAGGAACTGCTCGGCGACGGTGGTTGGGCGGACGAGGCCGGATCGGAGTCGGCTGGCGACGACGGTTGGCTCCGCCATCGCCTCAAAGGCTGACCGAGGACCTGATCTAGCGCCCTAGGATGGCTGATCATGAGCGTGATCGCGCACCTGCCGGGCGTCAGGATGGTGACGACCTACCGGCGTGCCTGGCTGTTCAAGGACATCGTTGCGGGACTGGTGTTGTCTACCCTGCTGGTACCTCAAGGGATGGCCTACGCGGAGCTAGCCGGACTGCCGGCCGTGACCGGGCTGTACACGTCGGTGCTGTGTCTGCTCGGCTATGCCATCTTTGGGCCGTCCAAAGTGCTCGTGCTGGGACCGGACTCGTCGCTGGGACCGATGATTGCCGCGACGATTCTGCCCCTGGTCGGCGCTGGCGGAGATCCGGTCAAAGCGGTGGCGTTGGCGTCCATTCTGGCCCTGCTGACCGGTGTGACCATGGTCGTTGCGGGTGTCGGCAAGCTGGGCTTCGTCGCGGACCTGTTGTCCAAACCGACGATGTTGGGCTACATGAACGGCTTGTCGCTGACAATCCTGATCAGCCAGCTGCCCAAGTTGCTCGGGTTCAGCGTCGATTCGGATAACTTCATGGGCGACGTCGTCGGTCTCTTCAAGGGGGTGGCCGGCGGAGAGGTCGTGCCCGCTGCCGCCGGGATCGGGATCCTGTCGTTGGTCATTGTCATGGTGCTGCCCAAACTGCTTCCCAAAGTACCGGCGATCCTGCTGGCGGTACTGGTTGCCATCGGGATCAGCGCCGCAGCCGGTTTGGCTGGCTACGGGGTCACGCTGGTCGGCGTGCTGCCACAGGGTTTTCCCAGTCTGACCCGACCGGACATAGCTATGAGCGATGTGGTCCCGCTGCTGATCGGTGCTGCCGGCATCGCACTGGTGTCTTTGACGGACACGGTATCGACGGCCACCGCGTTCGCCAGTAGGCGGGGCGAGGAGGTCGATGCCGACAAGGAGATCATCGGAATCGGCGCATCCAACATCGCCGCTGGGCTGTTTCAGGGGTTCCCGGTCAGTACCAGCGGGTCACGGACGGCCGTGGCTGAGACGGCTGGGGCGAAGACGCAGGTGACCGGGCTGGTCGGAGCGGGCGTCATCACGCTGATGCTGGTCGCGTTCCCGGCGCTGCTCGCGTACCTGCCTCAGCCTACCCTGGGTGCGGTCGTGATCGCGGCTTCGCTGACCTTGGCTGATATCCCGGCGACCCGGCGGCTGCTGCGTCAG
Organism: Actinomycetes bacterium; assembly: GCA_037133175.1. Lineage (GTDB taxonomy): Bacteria > Actinomycetota > Actinomycetes > S36-B12 > UBA10799 > ELA509. Next base: position 3,351 of record JBAXOQ010000098.1, on the reverse strand, counting down.
CGCCCGATGGACTTCACGATTGCCATGACGGCATTTCTTGGGGTGGCGATCCTGGGTGTGCTCCCCGGGATTCTGGTGGCGGTGGCGATCTCGGTCGCGGCCGTGTTCCGGCGAGTGTGGTGGCCGCACCAGGCCCTGCTCGGCCAGGTGGAGGGGGTTCCGGGATTCCATGATCGAGAGCAGTTCCCGGATGCCCGGGTGCTGCCGGGCTGCACCCTGTTCCGCTTCGCCGGCCCGCTCATCTTCGCCAATGCTCGCAACTTCGACGAGCAGATCCGCAAGCTCGCCGAATCAGTCCCGTCACCGACGTGGATCATCGTGACCGCAGAGCCCATCACCGACATGGATACCACGGCGTGCGACATGCTCAATGCCCTCACGCTGGACCTCGACGGTCGCGGCCAGCGGTTGGTGTGGGCCGAGGTGAAGCAACCGGTGAAGGACAAGATGGACCGGTATGGAATCAGCAAGGCGATTCCCGAGGACCGGTACTTTCCGACGATCGAGGCGGCCGTGGCCGCGTATCAAGAACTCAGCGGCGAGCTGTGGCAAAACCCGCCCGCGACCTGACGGATGTCACCTTGCCGGAGTCTGCGCACGGCCTCACCCCCTTTGCTCCCCAAATGCCGCCTTCGGGGTGGATTCTGAGGCTGTTGAGCGGTTTTTCGGGAGCACAGGCGGTGTCGGTGGTTCACTGTTCGGCGCTGGCTCTAAGTTGGGTCTGTGAGATCTCCCTCGTCGAATGCCCCTTCTGTAACACGTTCAGCCGGGTCGGCGGTGCTGCTTACCCTGTGCGCCGCCCAGTTCCTGATGGCCCTGGACAGCTCGGTCATGAACGTGTCCATCGCGCAGGTCGCCAACGATCTTGGCACCACCGTGACCGGCATCCAGACGGCCATCACGTTGTACACCCTGGTGATGGCCACCTTGATGATCACCGGGGGCAAGATCGGCGCGATCATCGGTCGTCGGAAGGCGTTCTCGATCGGCTGCATCATCTACGGAGCCGGGTCGTTGACGACCTCCTTGGCGCCAAACTTGACGGTGCTGATAATCGGGTGGTCGGGGCTGGAGGGCATTGGCGCGGCGCTGATCATGCCTGCCGTGGTGGCGCTGGTGGCGGGCAACTTCCCGGCCGAGAGGCGGGCCCACGCCTACGGGATGATCGCGTCGGCGGCGGCGATCGCGGTGGCAGTCGGACCGCTGATCGGTGGGATGGTGGCCACCTACTTCTCCTGGCGCTGGGTGTTCGCCGGGGAAGTCGTTGTCGTGCTGGTGATCTTGGTGCTGGCCCGCAGGATTGCCGATGCGCCGGCCGAGGGGCACAAGCGACTCGACCTCGTCGGCACGCTGCTGTCGGTGGTGGGTCTGGGCATGGCGGTCTTCGGTGTGTTGCGCTCCAGCGAATGGGGTTGGATCAATCCCAAACCGGGTGGACCGTCGATCCTGGGCCTGTCGCCGACCATCGTGTTGATCATTGGTGGGCTGTTCGTGGTGTGGCTGTTCATCGTCTGGGAGAAGCGGCTGGAGCGTAAGGGCGCAGATCCGCTAGTCGAGCCCGAGATCCTGAAGAACCACCAACTCAGTGGCGGGCTGATCATGTTCTTGCTGCAGTACTTGTTGCAGGCTGGCGTGTTCTTCATCGTCCCGCTGTTCCTTTCTGTCGTGCTGGAGCTGACGCCGCTGGAGACCGGGGCACGGCTGATCCCGTTGTCGATCGCGCTGCTCATCGCCGCCGCAGGCATACCGAAGGTGTGGCCGCACGTGTCGCCGCGACGGATGGTCCGGATCGGCGTGCTGCTGCTGCTGGCCGGAATCCTGGTGCTGATGACCGGAATCCACCTAGACGCCAATGCTGGCGTTGTCGCTATTCCGATGTTGCTCATCGGCCTTGGCATCGGCGCGCTCGCCTCGCAACTCGGCGCGGTGACCGTGTCGGCGGTTCCGGACGATCAGAGCAGCGAGGTCGGCGGGCTGCAGAACACCGCCACCAATCTCGGAGCCTCGCTGGGAACCGCATTCGCAGGGTCGGTGATGATCGCGGTGCTGACGTCGTCGTTCATTGCCGGAATCACCAATAACCCTGATGTGCCGGCTTCCGTCGCCAGCCAGGTGACGGTGCAGTTGTCCAGTGGAGCACCGTTCATCTCGGATACTGCGCTAGAGGCGAACCTGACCAAGGCGGGTGCCAGCCAGCAGATCTCGACGGCGGTACTTGATGCGAACCGCACGGCACGCATCCAGGCCCTCGATGCCGCTCTGGGCGTGCTTGGCGTGATTGCCGTGGTGGCGCTGTTCTTCACCGGCCGCATCCCGACCCGCCAACCCGGTTCCGAGGAGAAGGAACCTGCCGAGCCGGTGCCTTCGGCTAGCACCTAGCGGCCACGCCCGCTGATCCAACTGACGATATTCCTGTCTTTGCAACCGAAAACCGCCTTCGGGGTTAGTTTCGGCCGTCTTGGACGGCTTTTCGCCGAGCAAAGGCGAGAGAATGTGGCACGGGGGTTCTGAGGTTTGACGCACGTATGCCGGAGGCGACAGTGAACCAGCCCGTGAGGCCGATCCGACGACTTGCGATCCCCGCCGCAGTGTGCGCTGTGCTCGTGGCCGTCGGTGCCGGATGCGGATCGACAAGTTCACCAACCCCAGACGACACGACCGTCCCGAACCCCGTCACGGCCCTGCTGCCGAGCGGCCGTCAACTGACCCCGGCCGGGACGCAGGTTGAACTGGGCAACCTTCCGATGGGGGGTGCCGTTACGGCAGACGGCAGATTCCTGTGGACCGTGTCTTCCGGCTTCTCCAGCAACGATGTGCGCATCGTGGACACGGCCAGCCACCAGGTCTGTCAGAAACTGGACCTGCCGGGCGCCTCCGGCGGCATCGCCTTGGACTCGACGCACCACCTTGCCTACGTCTCGGGTCTGGCCAATTCCCGTTGGCAGCCGACAAAGAACGACCTTCCCGGCGTCAAAGGTGACGTTGTCCTGGTGTACAGCTGGACCGACACCTGCGGGCAGGCACGGTTGGTTCGGACCATCCCGGTTCCTCCGCAGCCGGGTGCTCCAGCCCAGCAGTCGTATCCGCCGCCGCGTGCGGGATTGCCGGCCGCCCCGACCGCCTGGCCGCAGAAGCTGGCGGTCTCACCCGACGGCGCTCGGCTGTTGGTGCCGCTGAACCTGGTCAATAGCGCTGCCATCGTCGACCTGAACAGCTCCGATGCGGTGCGCTACGCGACGGCCGGCAGCTACCCGTTCGGGGCCGCGATTGCCCCGGGCAACCAGCTCGGGCTGGTCACGAATGAAGCGTCCGGGACTTTGTCCGTCATCCACCTGCCGAGCGGCAAGACAC
>JBAXOQ010000097.1:0-12980 GCA_037133175.1 Actinomycetes bacterium | reverse complement strand
GACGAAGGCCCCGATCACGTACTACAAGGTCAAGGGCGGCACGGTAACCGTCAGCGGCTCCGGCAACCCGAAGTACGTGGCGGAGGGCGGCACAATGGCCTTCAACCCGAACAACGGATCCGGGACCGGCACGTTGGCTGGATCCATTGATGTCGCGTCGTCTTGCTGCGCCCAATTCGCATCACCGTGGAACCTGCACCTGATTACTGACGCCAACGGTGTGGTCGTGAGCGGAACCCTCCAAGGAGAAGGCCACAAGTTCCTGCTCGGCAAGGGTGGCAAGATCAACTTTCTGACCTTCAACGGCGGCACCACCCTGGTGACGTCCGTCCGCATCCCCGCCCAAGAGAAGCTCTACACCCCAGTCAAAATCGCGATCGAGATCAACGCCAAGCAGTAGCGCGGAATTGCCTGCCGCGCCCGCGCGCCGACCAATCTCGGCCCGTGGGCGTGGCAGACGCCCACCCGAATCAGCCGTGCCATCTCCATCGTGTGCGGCGAACGACACTCATCCGGCAATCACCACTCAAGGAGATCCCATGTCACCCAAACTGCACATTGAATCGTTCCCACGCCCACGAACCACAGTCGCGCTCGCTGTCGGCGCGGCAGCGATGCTTGCTGTCGCGGGATGCAGCGCCTCGTCCTCGTCACCATCGTCGAGCCCGAGTGCCTCCACATCCTCGGTATCACCGACAGCCAGCCCGACCACGGCAAGCCCGACAGCAACACCGACGACTGCCAAACCAACGGCTACCCAGACCAACATCACGAATTACCAGGTCGAGTCGGGTGGAACTGTCATCGTTGCCGGCGCCGGCGCCCCGAAGTTCGTGACCGAGGGCGGCAAGATGGTCGTCAACAAAAACGGCGGCTCCGGAACGGGAGTGCTGGCAGCCGCTATCGACGTGGCGTCGTCGTGCTGCGCGGCCTACTCGTCCCCGTGGACCCTGCGTCTGGTCACCAATGGCGACGGGGTTGTGCAGAGTGGATCGCTCAATGGTGCTGCCGGCAAGTACGTTCTGGGCAAGGGCGGAAAGATCAACTTCCTGACCACCGGCAGCACCACCACCCTGGTCACCGACACCCCGATCCCTGCCATGCGCGGTACCGAGACCCCCACCACCATCAAGATCAATATCACCGGCAAACGCTAGCCGACAGCAAAGACCCCCGAAACCCTGACCAGTGCGGGTTTCGGGGGTCTTTGCTGTAAGCCAACCGCCCAGCGGCAAAACCGCCGCGCGCCCTCAGATCCCCAACGCGGCACGAACCAGCGAATAGTCACCGCCGGTGACCCAACCGGAGTCGGCCACGATTGAACGGGCCGCGCGCCTCACTGACTCCTCGGCGCTCAGACGCCAGTCGGTCTCCTTGTTGAACTCGAACCACACGACCATCCGCGCCCCTGCTGCCCGGGCACGGGTCAGCGCATCGCTGACCCAAACCGCCTTGCCCGCACCGGGAGCGCAGCCGATCTCAGCGACCGCCAGTGGTTTGGTCGGAGCCACGCTCTTCAACTCGGCCAGGCCTAACTCGAAGACGTCCGAGAACGTCTCCCATCCCCAGGAACCGACCGAACCGACGCAGGTATCCGTCGAAGGCCCCACCAATAATCCGCGCCAGCGCGAAGTCAGGCTGAAGCTGACCCGCGCCAGCCGCAGGTTCCCAGCTGATCAGTAGAGCCGCGCCGCGGGCAGCAGCATTTGCGGCTTCCGCCGCTGGGAAAGGCTCGTCGAATCCACTGAAGACCCCGAGCACCCCCGCCTTGACGCCCAGCGCCGCCTCGGCCGACCGAACAGCCTGTTCGCCGTCGGCCGCCAGCCCGAGCACGGTGGCGGATCGAGCCCGCTTCACGGCCGCCGCAGCGGCCAGCGCGGCAATCTGGCGGGAACACTGTGCAGCCTTGAGCTTCTTGACATGCAGCTTGCGTGCCAGGGCTTTGCGTTGCTTGGCCGTGAGCTTGCGGCAGACCCTGGGCAGGGCGTGACTCGCGGACCGGGCACTGGGCAGACCAACCGACTCGTTCACCGGATCGGCAGCCGCGACTGAACTTTGGGCAACGGCCCCGACCATCGCAGCGCAGGCCAACGCGACAGCGACTATCGCTGCCACGACGCCCCTGAGCACACCGGCCATCGCGTTCTCCCTGACTCCCGCCAGGTATGTGTCGGATGCCGGGCGACTCCCCTTGACCCCGTTCCCCCGGACAGGGGACTGTTCGACTAGTCCTCTCACCGGTTCCCGGCACCCACCAGGCTCGGAATATGATCCGAGCAGCGAAGAACTCACAGGCGACAGCTACGCCATCGGCGGAGGAGGATCATCCATGTCAGGTTCAGCGACCGGCGGCCAGGCCGCAAGCCAAATACGCAACGTCGTACTGGTCGGCGACACCGGATCTGGCAAGACGTCTTTGGTGGAGGCGTTGCTGGCGGCCACCGGAGCAATCACTCGATTGGGTCGGGTCGAGGACGGGTCGACCGTGTCGGACAGCGACCCGATCGAAATCCGACTCGAGCGATCGGTGAACCTGTCCCTGGCACCGACGTCGTTTGACGGCGTCAAAATCAACCTCATCGATACCCCCGGCTACGCGGACTTCGTGGGTGACCTGAGGGCAGGACTGCGAGGAGCCGATGCGGCCTTGTTCGTGGTCTCCGCGACCGACCAACTGACCGGGGCGACCGGGCTGTTGTGGGACGAGTGCGCCAGCGTCGGCATGGCCCGCGCCGTGGTACTGACCAAACTCGACCAGCAGCGGGCTGCGTTCGATGATTCCGTGGCCCGTTGCCAACAAGTCCTCGACGATGGCGTGTTGCCGCTGTACTGGCCGGCCTTCGAGTCCGACGGGCACACGATCAGCGGACTGCTCGGGCTGCTGTCCCAGCAGTTGCACGATTACTCGTCCGGCAAGCGGAACTCTGCGCCGGCCGACCCCGCCCTGCTGGCGGCCCACGAGCAATCCCGCGACACGTTGATCGAGGCTATCGTCACCGGCAGCGAGGATGAGACCCTCCTAGACCAGTACCTGGCCGGCGAAGCGATCGACCAAGACGTACTCATCGCGGACCTGGAACTGGCCATCGCGCGTGGTTCTTTCTTCCCGTTGCTGGCAGTCAATCCGATCACCGGGCTGGGAATTGCCGAGCTGCTCGAACTGGTGACCAAGGCGTTTCCGGCGCCCCAGGAGCACCGTGCCGTCGAGTGCACCACCCCCGACGGTGCGGCCGGACCGACCTTGGCCTGCGACCCGAAAGGCCCCCTGCTTGCCGAAGTCATCAAGACGACCTCGGCTCCCTACGTCGGCAAGGTGTCCCTGGTAAGAGTCTTCTCCGGCACGTTGCGCCCGGACACGCTGTTGCATGTGTCGGGCCACTTCTCGCCGAACCTGGGACACCAGGACCACGACGTCGACGAGCGAGTCGGTGGGCTGTCCGCCCCGCTGGGCAAGAATCAGAACCTCATGGCCGAATGCCCGGCGGGCGACATCTGCGCGGTCGCAAAACTGGCTCGGGCCGAGACTGGCGACACGCTGTCCAGTGTCGAGCAGCCATTGTTGATGGACTCGTGGCAGATGCCCGAGCCGATGCTCCCGGTCTCAATCGTGGCCCACACCAAGTCCGACGACGACAAGCTTTCGCGTTCGTTGGCCCGACTGCTGGCAGAGGACCCAACCCTTCGGCTTGAGTCAAAGGAGGACACCGGGCAACTGGTGCTGTGGTGCCTGGGCGAATCGCACGCGGACGTGGTGCTGGACCGACTGCAGACCAAATTCGGGGTGGCCGTCGAGACCACGCCGCTGCGGGTGTCGCTGCGGGAAACCTTCGTCGGCCACGCGAGCGGACTCGGCCGACACGTCAAGCAGTCCGGCGGTCACGGGCAGTACGGAGTGTGTGAGATCGAGGTCGAGCCGCTTGCCCAGGGCGCCGGTTTCGAGTTCGTCGACAAGGTGGTCGGCGGGACGGTTCCCCGGCAGTTCATCCCCTCTGTCGAAAAGGGCCTGCGAACCCAGATGGCCCGTGGTGTGGCGGCCGGTTACCCGCTGACCGACATCCGCGTCACCCTGCTCGGCGGCAAGGCGCACAGTGTCGACTCGTCCGACATGGCGTTTCAGTCGGCCGGTGCGTTGGCCCTCAAAGACGCCGCTGCCAAGGGCGAGGTGGTCTTCCTAGAGCCGGTGTCGGAGGTTTCCGTGATCGTGCCGGATCAGTACGTGGGCCAGGTGATGACGGATCTGTCGACCCGGCGCGGGCGGCTCACCGGAACCGAATCCATCGGATCTAGTCGATCATTGATCAGGGCCGAGGTGCCCGAGATCGAACTCACCCGCTACGTCATCGACTTACGCTCCATGTCGCACGGCACCGGGCGGTTCGACCGCCACGACTTGGGCTACCAGCCGATGCCGACGACGGTCGCCGCCAAGCTACGCGACCAGGCATAGGTCAGCACAAGCGAAGATCTCGTCGGCAGGTCGGCACCGACGGCTCGCGGATTCGCTCGATCTGGGCAGTTGTCGGCTAGGGTGCTGTCATGGCGAAGAAGAAGAAGGAACGTTTCCTTGCGGTGTACCGGCCTGCCCAGCATGACCTCGTGGTCACTCGGCTTGTACTGGGTTCGGACGAACCCGATGAGACCCACTTCCAGACCATCGCCTCGGACATTCCCGCGGTGGAGGACGTCCACACCCTGATCGATGAGGCAGTTCTGCTGCTGCACCTGGCGGGCTGGTCGATCGCCCACGAGCACAACTGGATCCCCCGGACCGTCGTACGAATGAACGGCGAGGACACCGAGTGGGCGTGGGAGGTCAAGAGAACCCGACCCGACATCAAAATCCGGATGAGCAGCGACGACTTCGAGAAGCTGATCGTCAGTTCCGTGGACAATGACGGCGACGATGACCCCCGCCTGATCACTCGGATCGCCACCCGCGGTCGGGCCGAGGGGATTCTGGCTCGCGAGTACCTGCGGGCAACCGGTTGGCAGGTCGTCGAAATCTGGGACGACGCGGCCGAAAACCCGGACAAGCCGTGGAAGGACCCTGGACCGACCCTGCTGACCAACCGGCCATGGCGCGTGACCTTCGGGGAGTAGGCCAGTCCACTGCGCACACTGGCGTAACGGCGCCGCAGGGACGAAGATGGCGTGAGTCACTCGGTGAGGAGAGCCATGCGACCTTTGATGCGAGTTCTGGTGGACGAGAGCCACCGGCAGGCGTGGTCCATCCGAGCGTCGGTTGCTGCTCGGATGAATCCCGGGAATCCGGACGACGCCGGCTACGTCAGGGCGGCCGGCGTGCTGACCGACCACGGCATCGGGGTGAGCGCGCACGTTGAAGGGCCGATCACCCCCGACGCGCTGTCCGCAGTCGATGTCCTGGTGGTACCGCATTGTTCAACCGACGATTGGGAAGCCACGATCGGCAAGGGCTCCCCGATCTACTCCGACGCCGAGATCGCCGCGATCGAGGAGTTCGTGCGCGGCGGTGGCGGTCTGGTCGTGCTGGCCGAGACCGAGCAGAGCAAATACGGCAACTCGTTGGCGGAGATCGCCGCGCGGTTCGGAGTCACGCTTGCCAACGCGACAGTGCAGGATTCCGTCGCCCGCCTGCACGACGTGCCGACCTGGATCCTCGCGCAGCCCGTCACCCACCCGCTATGGGACGCGTGGGCCGGCGTCGAGGGAGCCTGCCTGTACCGTGCCGGCGTGCTGGCGTTGGACCCACGGTCAGCCGACAACGCGGTCATCGTGGCCCGCAGCAGCCCGACCGCCACCCCTGCGAACGCCGGTCTGGTCGCGTTGGTCGAGGCGGGGCACGGTCGGGTAGTGGTCACCACAGACTCCGACCTGTTCGGCGACGACTGCATTCTTGAATTGGACCACCGCACCTTCTGGCTGAACCTGGTGACCTGGACGGCGGCCGCGGCGCCCGCACCAACGGTGGCCCGCGACGACGGCCCGCCACCGGATCCGACCTGGGTTGTCCTGTCCGAGGCCGTCGAGCTACTGCGGCCATTGCAGAACTCGGACGGTTCCGTTCCGTCCGAACACCACCAGGAAGCTGCCCGCGCGATCGGACAGATCATCACCGCAATCGAGGGGCTGGCTCCGCAGTTCGAGCACCAGAGCCGGCAACTTACCCAAACGGTCGTCGACTTTCAGCGGTGGCTCGACAACGATTTGGCGATTCCGGATTTTCTTGACTCACTGATGGAGTTTCGACCAGAGCAGCACCGCGCAGACGGTGTGCGGAATCTGGCTGTGTTCCCCATGTACACCCAGAATGGGAACCCGAACCGCAACGTCGAGGCCGTCATCACCCGCACTGTGTGGCCGGAATGGATCGCCGAACTTGAATCCGCCGCCTACGACAACCCGGCCTTTGTGCCGATCGAGTTCGTTGCCTTCACCGCTGGCTACGACACCCACTCGGCGGTGCTGTTCCCCGAGACTGTCGCCGTTCGTCAGACTCCCAAGTTCACCTGGGGTGGGATCTTCTGCGACCGGGAGGCCGCCCGCTTTCGGGCCGTGACTCGGCGAGCGACCGAGATCGTCCGACTGCCGCTTCCGCCGGACGCCGAGCTGCTGGTGAACAACCAGGACCTGACCCAACAGACCTTCATCCTCTGGGATTTGGTGCACGACCGCACGCACAGCCACGGAGATTTGCCGTTCGACCCGTTCATGATCAAACAGCGGATGCCGTACTGGATGTACGCGCTGGAGGAACTGCGGTGCGACCTGAACACCTTCCGCGAGACTGCGGCGCTGGAATCCGATGGCGTCGCCCTGGCACGACATGTGCGGTACACGATCCTTTTCGACCGGCTGTTCCGGTTCCCCACCACCGGTTCACGGGTGCGCAACTACGACGGTCTCGGCGGCCAAATCCTGTTCGCATGGCTGCACAAGCACGGCGTACTGAACTGGACGGACAACACTCTGTCGATCGACTGGGTCACGGTAGAAGCCAGCGTTGTGGACCTATGTGATGCGGTGAACGCGCTGTACCGCGACGGGATCGACCGCAGCCGGATCGGCTACTGGCTGGCGGCACACCAATTCGTCAGCACCCTGGTACCACCGCACCCGGCGTCACTGTGGGCCCGCGGCGGGCAGGCGCTGCCAGCTGAGAACAAAGCCGCGGTGGACGCGGTGCTGCCCGACGAGTTCCCGCTGAACGTGTTCTATGAAGCACTGCGCAAGAGCCTGGCCGACACCATCGAGTCAACCCGTGGAATCACTGGTGCGACCCGATGACCGAGAAGCCAACCGCGATTCGGCGCAGCTTCGCCAGCGACAACTACTCCGGCGTCCACCCGGAGCTGCTGGCTGCGCTAGCGCGAGTCAACGTCGGACACCAAGTGGCCTACGGCGATGACGACACCACCGCCGAGTTGCGCATGCTGATCAAGGAGCACTTCGGTCCACTCGCCGAGGTGTTCCCAGTGTTCAACGGCACCGGCGCGAACGTGGTGGCGATGCAAGCCATGTCGTCACCGTGGTCGGCCGTGGTGTGCGCTGAATCCGCGCATGTCCATGTCGATGAGGGCGGCGCACCGGAGAAGGTCGCGGGGCTGAAACTGTGGCCGGTGCCAACTCCCGATGGCAAACTCACCCCGGAACTGCTCGACACCCAAGCCTGGGGCTACGGCGACGTCCACCGCGCCCAACCCACCGTCCTGGCAGTGACCCAATCCACCGAATTGGGCACGCTGTACACAATTGCCGAGCTCGCCGACTTGGTGGAGCGCGCCAAGTTCCACGGCATGCGGGTATTGCTCGACGGAGCCCGCATCGCCAACGCGGCCGTTGCGCTCGGCGCGTCATTCGCGGAGTTCACCACCGACCTCGGCATTGACGCTGTCACGTTCGGTGGCACCAAGAACGGCGCCATGGCAGCCGAGGCGGTGGTGGTTCTCAGCCCGGAATTGGCGTCGGCGGTCGACTACCTGCGCAAGTCCGATATGCAGCTCGCGAGCAAGATGCGTTACCCCAGCGCGCAGCTCATCGCGCTGCTCACCGACGACTTGTGGGCCCGAAACGCCGGAAACGCCAACAACATGGCGCGCCGCCTGTACGAGGGGGTGGCGGCTCTCGACGGGGTGACGGTAACGCGGGAGGTGCAGGTCAATTCGGTGTTCGCCGTGTTGCCTCCGGACGTGACGGCCAGCCTGCAGCAGCGCTTCGGTTTCTACACCTGGGACCAGGGGACCGGCGAGGTCCGCTGGATGTGCTCCTGGGACACCACCGAAGCCGACGTCGATGCGTTCGTCGCCGCCATCAAGACCGAGCTCGCCGCCCGGTAGGACGCCAACCGAGCTTGGTCAGCTTGCGCAGGTCGTGGTTTTAAGAGCCGGGATGGCCGCGCAGCCGTAGGTATTCATGTCCGTGATCACAGTCGATACTTTCGCGCCGCCCCACAACGCACCGGTGAGGTTGGCGCTGCTGAAGTCGGGGCCGCCGTCGAGGGTGGCCAGGCCGAAGTCGGTCTCCCGCAAGTCCGCTCCCCAGAAGTACGGCACGCCACGGCTGCCGTCCTGGCTGTGCAGAACAGCGCCGAAGAACGTTGTGCGCCGCAGTGAGGCCGACTGGAAGCTGCCGTAAGTCCCATCGGACTTCAGCTGCGAGATCACGGCATACCCGAAGTCCGCGTCGTCGAGGGTTGCCCCCCAGAAGTTGGTTCGGTTGATGTACGCCGTTTTGCTGTCGGCCCAAGAGCGACCGCGCAAGTTCGCACCGGACAGATTCGCGTAGTCGAAGTCGGTAAGGGTCAGGTTCGTGGGACCCAGCGTGACGTCATCGCTGTTCAGCCAAGCGTTGCGCAGATCGGACTGGTAGATCACCGCGTTGCTCAGGTCGGCGCCGGTGAAGTCACTGTTCGGCGCCTCCAGGTACGGCAACTTAGCGCCGGTGAGGTTGGCCTTCTCGAAGGTGGAATTCGCCATGTGCGGATGCCCGTCGTACGCATCGACAGCTGACAGGTCCGCGCCGGAGTAATCCGAGGACTGGCTGATGATCCCGCCGATTGACGAATGGGACAGGTTCACACCTCGCAGGTCGGAATTGGACGCGGCCACCTCCCCCAATTCTGAGTAGCTCAGGTCCGCCCCTGCCAGGTGGGATCCGTCGAGCTTGGCCATGAAGAAGTTGGAGTGCGGCAAGGAGGCACCATCGAGTGCGGCTCCGGTCAGGTCGCAGTGGCTGTAGTCACCGTAGGCCGACAGGTATCCGGCGCAGTTGACTGGCAGGTTGAACAGCGGTGTACCTGCCATCTGCCGCTGCCACGTCCAGGCGGCACCCGCATCGTTAACGTCAGTAGCTCGCGTCACAGCGGCTTTGCGCTGGCCATGAACCACACTCACCGCGCTGACCTCGTACTTGTGATCCTTGTCCTTCGGCGAATCCCACGACTGGGTGGCGGTCACCACCGCTTCGGTCGCGGTCTTGAGCAGCCGAATCGTGGTCTTGCGCTTGATGGGAAAGGTCAGGTTTGACACGTTTCCCGATGTCAGCCGAATGCTTCCGGGATTGGCTGCGACCAACTTCCAACCGCCCGACGCACCTTTGACCAGTGCTCGCAGGTCGAGGTCGTCGTGCTTGCCGGCCTTCTTCAGCAGCGCCTTGTCCCACACAATTCGCACCTGCAACGACTTGGCGTCACGCGACAACTTGATCTTGGTAATTCTCACCTTATGGGTGGTGGGAAGTCCCCGGGTGAGAGTCGTGTCGACGGTCCGCGTGTGCTCGACAACAGGCGGCGCCGCGCTTGGGTGAGGCGGCACGTCCGGCCCGGGGGTCGGATTGGCCTGTGCGACTGCTGGTGTGCACATTCCCGCCGCAACCATGCCAACAGCGCAAAGAACGACCACGGATCGCGACATGGACTAGCCCTTCAATCAACCCACACACCCACGGCGAGCCAGAGGGCCCCCAGTTCGCGATGGAACCACGCGACGGATTGCATCGCAACTCCAAGCACCCGAAAGGGCAACCCGAGTTATCCCGGACATCGCCGTACTAGGGTGCGGTATCGGCACGGGAGGTGCAGTGAAGAACAGACATTGGGTCTTGGTCGCCGCGGTAGTCGTGGTAGCACTACTGGCTGGGACACTGGCGTTTGTAGCCCTGCGGACGAACCGGGAAGATGGGGCAGAGCCTGCACCGGACGCATCCCAGGCCGCGCCCGAACCCAGCGGCGACGCGCCCGAACCGATGGATTCCGCATCCGCCTCACCTGCCGCTGGCTCCACGGTGTCGGGCAAAGTCACCTGCACGCCTGCACCCCAGACGGTGTGGGTGGGCTCGAATCGACCGGGGGCATCAGGCTGGGCCACGGTCGTGCGGGTGAACGAAAAGACGCTGAGCTACTCGTTCAACGTCCCTGGTGGTTCGTGGTTCCGCCTCGACGTGGGCTGCGGGGGAACACCGAAGAGCGTCGACTTCCATGCCAAAGGTGACTGGTGGCTGGCCGGAAGCTCCGCTTACAACGCCGACTGCAGCGGACCAAACGGTCGTTGCTACATCCACTACGGACCGTAGCGCCGAGCATCCCTGATCCCACATGTTCGCGATAACCAGATACTGCCGGGACGCGGCAGTCCGTCCGACCGCGTCTATCATATGCCGCTCGCGAACGCCTACGGAACGCCCGTAAAGTGCCAACCTGCTTCCAGACTTCACCCACGTGCTTCTCGGAATGGACTCGCGAGACCCCCCTACATATTCTCCGCGCATGCGCCCCGCCGTACCCCGCACCCTGAGTAGCCCGCATCGCGCTGCGACCCGGTCCAGGCTTCGACTACTCACAGCGACCCTCACGCTTGCCATGACCGCAGCACTGCTGTCCGCCGTACCCGCCGGACCTGCCGCGGCAATGCCAGACCCAGTCGACGAAAACCCCCGAAACAGCGGGATCATCAGCGACTGGTACGCCGGCGCCAACAACGCCATGATGGACAAGTCCTGCGATCAGATCGCTTACTACACCAACAACCAGATGCTCTGCCGATCCGGCGCCGACATCTGGGTCATCACCAAGGGCGCCCCCTCTGCGGTGCTGCCGGGTTCGCCGGGCATCACTGCCAGCGCGATCGCCGCGACGGCCGATGGCACGGTCTACGCATTCGACAGCGCTAAGCACCAACTCGTCGTCATCGTCGGCGGAGTCCGCACGGTCGTTGCCGGCAACGGCGCAGTGGCCACGGCGCCCTGGACCGGAGACGCCGCCTCCAGAGGCTTGGGCAACGTCACTTCAATCTCGCTGGGTACCAACGGCGAGGTGTACCTGCTCGACGACGGAACCAAGAGCGTGCACCTGTACCGGATGGACACGCACTGGGACGACGCTGGGAACAAGATCTCTTCCGGCTATCTTGAGCCGTTCTCTGCGGGCCGGTTGTCCGGATCAACCACGAGTTCGTGGTTCGACGTCGACCAGACCGGCAGCGCCTTCATCGGCAGCATCGATTCCGGGCTGACACGCTTGGACTCCGAGGAAGGTTCGCCGGTCGTCATGTCCCCAGGAGGTATCGGCGGGTCTCCTGGCGCCGGAGCGAACGTTGCGTCGGTGAACTTCAACGGCGTCAGCGGGATCGCGGTGGGCGCCGGCCAGACCACCTATGTCGCGTCCACTGGAGAGCGCGGGGTGTTCGCCGTCGGCCCGGACGGCAGCACCTACCTGGCCGCTGGAGCAGGAAAGAACGGGTCGGGCCACGATATCAACACCGTGACTCCCAACTCGTCCAGCAACTGGGTGGACATGGAGCCCAAAGCGGTGGCTTACTCGGCCACCCGCGGACTGGCAATTTACGACTTCCACAACAGCCGGATCTGGGTGACCAGCCCTAACCCGCTCGCGAACAACGACACCGGATTCAAGATCGTCCCGTTGTTCCGCTCACTGACCCCGACGGACAACCTGTTCGAGGTCCAGAAGGTCGGGACCGATCCGGGCGGATTCCAGATCAATCTTCCGCTGACCTACATGGTCGGGCAGACCAAGCTGATCGATCCGACCGACGGCAAGACACAACTGTGCCCATTGACCCAGCAGCAGATCTCAGTGCCGGAAAACGACATCCACGGTCACGTCCACTTCGTCACCCGAAACGTGGTCACCTGCAAGATCAATGGAAGCACCAACGACAACCTGAACTGGCTGCTCAGTCTCGAGTTGAACCCCAAGAACCCAGGCGGCACCGAAGCCGACTTCGCGCCGACGGTCGGCTACCCCGGGTTCCGCTCCATCACCGTGCTGTCCGGATCGGGCACTGACGCCACCAAGTGGGCGCCGACTCCGTTCACCTGGAACCAGTCGCCGTCGCCGGCTAAAGCGTCGTTCATGGACATCACCTCGGATATCCAGTCAGATCTGGGCCCCGGCGCAGTAGCCAAGGGGACGCTGACACTGTCGAACTACGGCTCAGCGCCGACCGGCGCGAACGCCACCTTCCGCGGCATCCTGCCCGATGGACTGCTCAAACCGACGATCACACCCGACTCGGCGTCGGTGTCATCCCTGGGGGTCACCTGCACCGCCACCGACTGCACCGTTCCCAAGGCGATGCCGGGCATCATCAAGGGCAACGATCCGACGAACCTGAACGTGACCGTCGCCACCATCACGCTGAACATCTCGTTCGTCGTGCCCATCGACTTCGTGCTGACCAAGGCCGGACCCTCAGCATCCACGTACACCACTAACGGGGTGCGGGTGTTCAGCGAGGGCAGCAAGACCTGGCGCGAACCAGTTCTGTGGAGTTTCAACACCGCGAACGGGCCGATACCGGACTTTCAGGGCATCACCGTATTATCTGCCAACGGACACCCCCAGATCGTGGAGAACGAGAAGAACCCGAACCCCAAACCCTTCACCATCACCGTGCCCATCAAGAACTCCGGCACGGCCGACTTCTCCCCGCTCAGCCTGCCGGCAGGCGCGGTACCCCACACCGATATCACCCTGCCCCACG
>JBAXOQ010000096.1:0-13194 GCA_037133175.1 Actinomycetes bacterium | reverse complement strand
GGTCCAGGATCCTTCGTAGGCTGTCAGATCAAGTCCAGTTGCAGGCGATGTCATAGATGCGTCCTTTGTGAGTGAGTTGCAGATCTTCCATGTGGTTACTTCTTGTGCCCAACCTAGCGATAGTTGGGACGCTACTGGTGATCATCGGCCTCAGCGCCGGGCCATGGCGATTCACCGAGACCTCTCGGCCTGGGTGACGGCGGAATCCTCAAGGGACGGGAGCCCTCTACTGAGTCGGGGCAACGGGAGTCACCGGCTTGAAGGCAACGGTTGGTGCCGGCGGCGAAAACGCGCAGTTCTTCGGCGCCGGTTTGCCGGCGAAGCGATCAACCGCCCACTCGATGAACGCCGGACCGCCGGCGTTCTGAGTGTTCTGATGCTGTACTCCCCCCAACCAGTCCATCTGCATCGTCACTCCAGCGGCACACCACTGCTGCTGCAGCAGAGCGTTGCTGCCCTGCAAAACGACTGTGTCATCGGTCCCTTGGGCGACGAACAGCGGCAAGGACGGCGGCAAAGCACGCGGAGTCTGCTCGGCTACTGTCGCAGCGAAGTCCGCATTCGAGTTGGGATCCACCGCAAAGAAGCTGTTGTCGAACTTCTCTTCAACCAGTCCGGTCAGACCGTCACCCAGGACGCACTTGTTCCCGAGCGCGTCGTACTGATTCTTGGCCTGGGCGGTCATGATCGAGGTGAAATCGCGACCTGGATAGTTCGCCGACCACGAGGCGATTGCCTCCGGTCCGATCGCCCATCCGACCGTCTGGTTCCACTGCTCGCGCATAATGACGGCCAACTCGGCAGCGGGAGCCGCCGCCCCAACCGCTCGCAGAGACAGCTCGGGCGCGATCTTTCGCGCATCGGCCCCGGTCCACAGCGCAGAATGGCCACCTTGCGAAGCGCCCCACACGATCCAGTCGTTGCTGGCCTCAGCTCCGGTCATCTTGGCCGCCGCCCGCACACTGTTGGTCACGTCCCTGGCTTCCTGACCGCCCACCAGGAAGCTCTTGGGACCGTCGATCCCCAACCCGAGGTAGTCCGTGGCGGCAACTAACCAGCCTTGGGCCAACGCGGGCTCCAGCCAACCCGACCCGATCGGCTCGGTCTTGCGCGACGGAGCGCATTTCGACGCCAGGCCCACGGTTCCGTGCGCCCAGGCCAACACCTTGCGCCCTCCTGGCGGGGCAGGTGCGGTCGGCACGAAGACCAGGCCGCTGACAGGTACCGCTTTGCCGGCGGAGTCTTGACTGACGTAGACGATCCGAAAACCCTGCCCGCCCACCACCGAGTAGCCGACCGGTTCGGATTTGATGATCGTGCCCGGTGCTGTCGGCACGGAGTCGGGGTAGGTGTAAAACGGCGCCTGATCCTGGGCAACTTGTTCCTGCTGACGGTTGGACGCACCTGTCTTGACCAGGACAACCGTTCCGGCGACCAAGACCACGGCCGTGGACACAACGCCGATCACGATGAAGACCCGGCCAAGCCATTTTCGCCACCGGCCGGGAACACCGTCGGCGATCGGGTTGTCACCTGATCCGGTCGAGCGTGTTCCATGATCGTTACTCACGTCACGACGTTACGCCGCTTTCATTGCGATTGCGCAGTCACCGACCATTGCGAGCACCTACGCCCAGGTGCGTACACCAGACGTCAGTTGACGATCTTCACCTTCAGGATCTGACTGAGCGCCAGGTAGTCCACTGTCCCGGCAGCGGTGGCCCGCACCTTGCAGGTGCCGCGACGCACCGCGACCAGCTTGCCTGATTTGATCACGCAGCGGCTCTTGGTCAGGCTCTTCCAGGCAACCGGAACGCCCTGCTGGGTCACCGCGGGCAACTTCTTGCGTTTGCCGACTCGCAATTTGGCGACCGTTGTGACTGACTGCGCCGTCGGGACCTTCGCCGCCAACTCCCCACCGTCCAGGCGAGCGAGCCGGTCGCGAGTGGGGTCGCCTCCGAGGTTCTCAAAGAACCCGCCGACGACGATCTTGTCCCCTGCCGTCAGCGCGACGGAAGTGGCCCAGGGGCTGGCAGAACCGGTAAAGGTTGGCGGATTGAAGGTCGTATCACGACTGCCGTCGGCATTGAGCCGCACTATCGAATTACGGGTAGCGTCCCCGCCGACCGAGGTGAACCAACCGGCAGCGATGACCTTCCCGTCAGGTAGAAACTTCACCGACTTCGGTGCGGCGTCAAACGCTGGCGGGACGAACGTGGGGTCGTAGGAACCGTTCGGATTGAGCCGCACCAGGTTGTCGCCGGTGGACGATCCAACGTTGCTGAACGCGCCACCCACCAGAATCTTGCCATTCGACGCCACGTCGATACTCTCGACGCTTCCGTCGATGTTCGGCGGCACGAAGGTGTTGTCGTGGCTGCCGTCCAGAATGGTCCTGGTGATCCCGTGATCGATTCCACCGTAGGGCGACTGGAATTGTCCGCCGACAAGGTAGCCGCTGGGTCGGGTCACGATCGCGCGAACCGAGTCCGACCCACCGGTGAAGCCGATCTTCGGCGTTGCGTCGAGACTCCCGCCTTCGATCAGGGAAGCAAAGGCCCGGTAGCTGCCGTCGCCGCCCACCGAGGCGAACGTCCCCCCGACCATGATCCGAGGCGGGGACGGGTAGTAGTTGATCGGATCGATCGCCAGCGTGTTGATCTCGCCAATGCCGAACGGGCCGAACGACGGCGCCGGGAATGGTTTGACTGCCCCGGTCGAACTCAGCTTGAGGATCTTGTTCGCGATCTGCAGCGGACCGACCCCCACCCGGTAGTCGGTGAATCCACCGGCAACCACGATGTCCCCGCTCGGCAGGACAGCCGCCGTGCGCGGAACCCCGTTGAACCCGAAGATCGGTGGCACAAACGACGTGTCGAGACTGCCATCTGAATTCAGACGGGCGACGTAGCCGATGTGGTTCGGACCGAGATTCTCAAAATTGCCCACGATGATCAGCTTGCCGTCCTGCTGAACCGCGATCGACCCGACGCCACCGCTGAGGAGCGGAGTGTTGAAGGTGGTATCCACGGTTCCGGGCTGGCCGACCGTGGCCACGGCGGGCAACGCACCCACCGCGGTTACTGCGGTAGCGACCGCCACTGCTGCGGCTAGTGTCACAAACCCCCCGCGAGGGTGTGCTGAAGTCACTGCGGACATCCGAATCAAGTCTCCCAGAAGATTCCGAGCGCCATGGCGCTCTCGACACCTCAACCCTGGAGTCTTCACGCGGTTGGCTGTCACAGTCGGTCTGATAGCTAAGCGATCTCCGAAGATGATCGATTAGCAGAAAACGGTAACACGCTATTGGAGTCCGGACAAGGTAGGGTCGGGCGGCATGCAAGCGCCGCCGACGAAGTCGCACTGGGGCTGGGGTTGGGACGATAGATTCCCTGACCGTCCCACCCGCTCGGGCTGGGCCGGACATGTGCAGGGCCTGCTGGGGTTCGCGGCGCCACGACTGGATGACCCGGTGCCGATCGCTGACGTCGAACTCGCCCCGGCCCGGATCGCGGTCCCGGACTCACTCGCGGCAATAATGTCGGCCGACCCTGCGACCCGCATTCGGCACACCTACGGCCGGGCCTACCCGGATGTGCTGCGCGGATTCCGCGGGGACTTCGCAGCAGCACCCGACCTGGTCGCCACGCCCACCGCTGAGGCCGAGGTTGTTGCCTTGCTCGATTGGGCCGCGGACGCGGGGGTAGCGGTGGTTCCGTATGGCGGCGGGACCAGCGTCGTCGGCGGGGTCACAATCGCCGCCGACGCAGCAGAGAGTGGCGTGGTGTGCCTGGACATGACCAGTCTCGATCGGCTATTGGAGATTGAACCGCTGTCGCTGAACGCGCGCATCCAGGCCGGCGCCACCGGCCCAGTGTTGGAGCGACAGCTGGCGAAGCATGGGCTGACCCTGCGGTTCTTCCCGAAGAGCTTCGAGCACTCCACGCTCGGTGGCTGGATCGCGACCCGCGCCGGTGGGCACTTCGCCACCGGCTACACACACATCGACGACCTGGTCGCGTCTACCCGGATGCTGACGCCCTGTGGGCCGATGGAGTCACGTCGGTTACCTGGATCGGGAGCAGGTCCGAGTCCAGATCGACTTGTGCTGGGCTCCGAGGGTGCTTTGGGAGTAATCACCGAGGCCTGGATGAGAGTCCGGCCTTCACCCATTTATCGAGCTGGCGCAACCGTCGAGTTCACGAACTGGAACGACGCTGTGGAGGCTGTCAGAGCGCTGTCGCAGTCGGGCCTGCAACCGAGCAACTGCCGGTTGTTGGATCCGCAGGAAGCCGCCATCAACGGGGTTAGCTCGACCGGCGTCAGCGTGTTGATTGTGGGTTTCGAATCTGCGGATCATGACCTGCACCCATGGATGGTGCGGGCGCTGGAGTTGACCTCGGACCACCACGGGCAGTGTCCTGCCGGGCCGACCTACCGAGAGTCCGCTCCACCTTCGACACCCTCGATGGACGCGGCGCAGTCCGATGGTGCACAGGCCTGGCGGGAAGCGTTCATCGCAGCGCCCTACCTGCTCAACATCGGCGCCAGCATGGGTCTGATCATGGACACCTTCGAGACGGCGGTGCCGTGGGATCGGTTCGAGGCGCTGCACACCGCGATCACCACGAATGTGCAGGCAACTTTGGATTCCGAATGCGGCGCAGGTTCACTGAGTTGTCGTTTCACCCATGTGTACCCCGATGGTCCGGCTCCGTACTACACGTTCGTCGCGCCCGGTCGGTACGGCCACGAGCTCGACCAGTGGGCCACGATCAAACAGGTCGCCAGCGACACTCTGCTGGACTTCGGTGCAACCATCACCCATCACCACGCCGTCGGACGCACACACCTGCCGTGGGCGCAGCGACAGCGTCCCACCTTGTTCGGCGAGGTGCTCGCCGCCGCCAAGGACACCCTCGACCCCGATGGCATCATGAACCCCGGTGTGTTGATCTAGGCGCCCACTGCCGCAAACCCCCTGCAAACGCGGGTTTTCGGGCCGAAAAACCCACATATGGCGGGGGTTTGCGGTCCTTCCAGCGGAGGCGGCCGCGATCGCCCTACGATCTGCACGTGGACGGAGTCACCTGGCGCGACGCGACGTTCGACCAACTCGCACTGGCGAGCACCGAACCTCGCTGGCCCGGTTACGCCGAGTACGCCCGACTGCAAGAACGAGGGCTGCGACGTGATGCCCTGAGAGTGGTTCGCCAATTCGCAATCAAACTGCGAGACGAGCCACTGACAGCGCGTTGGGAGTTCGTCTGCTGGCTGTGCGACGAACTGCTCAAACCCACAGTGGTCACCGATCCGATCGTGCCATTCCCACTTCGCACCGAGGTAGTGGTACCCACCCTTGTCGAGGCATTGGCGATGTATCCCGAGGATCCGCGGGCGACTCTCTGGCTGACCTCCCGGTTCAGCACCGACCTGTTCACCCTCTTCCCCGGCGACCCCGAGCCGGCAGTGCGACTGCTGCGTGAACAACTCAAGCGAACCCCCGACGCGATTGAGCCTCGACGCCTGCTCGCGGACCTCTTGCTCGGGCAGGTCGAGGACGCCGCCCATCACCTCGCGCAGTCCGCCTATCTCGGCGACCCAGCCACCAGTCGAGCCCGGCTCTCGGAGGTTCGAACACTGCTCAGCGACCCCGCGGCCAATGTTGGCCCAGACGATCCGCTACTGACCGAAACCGAGCACCAGCAGGATCTTCTGGACGCCTGGATCGAGTTCCTCAGCGACAGCAGCGCCGACTTCCCGGACTGGTGTCGTCGGCACAACGTGGAGCCTCCCGGCGGGACGTCCTACTACTTCAACCCGTGATCCGCAGTGCGCCCCCTCCGGTTCCCTTCTTCGTTGCGCCCCACCCCGGTCCTGCTTCGTTGAGTGTGACGTTGTGGCTGGGTTGCCGTGATCGAAAGCCGCCACAACGTCACAGTCAACGTCACGGTCACCGCGTCGGCGATGGGCTCGTCAGTTGCGTTTGTGTTGGCGGATTGACGGTGGGTGTGTCGAGTGGGTTTTGTCGGACTGCGATGCTAGGTTTGGCAGATCAGTTCGAACCTCGGTAAGGCCCAGTTGCAGGCCTCGCGGGTTGGCTGGGGGTAGTTGATCGGGGACCGATTCTGATGGGGTTCCTGGAGTGTTTGCGTAGCTTTCGGTGATCGAAGGGCCGAATGTCCCGATCCGTCCGGATTGGGACTGGTCGGTGGTCGTTCCCGAAAGGCTGTGGCGTCATGACGTATCTGGATCCCACGAATTGGGCCGATGCAATTGCTGCGGTGCAGTCCGTGTCAGCGCTGGTCGAACAGGTGGTGGCCAGCGGCGATGGCGTCACCGCGGCGACCTGGCTCGCCGATGTTCAGGGCGCCGCCCGGCGCCTGGATGCGGCCAGGGTCGCCTTGGTCGGGGTGGTGGACCGCTCACAGGTGTGGGCGGTGCAGGACTACCAAACCCCAGCCTCATTCCTGCGCCACGAACTGCGCGTCGATCACCGTTCTGCGCGCTGCGACGTGGCCGCAGCACGCGCGTTGGCGTACCTCCCGACCCTGGCCGCGGCGTTCGCGGCAGGGCAGGTGTCCCGCACCGCTGTGGACAAGATCATCTCGGTCGGCACCCGCAACCGTGCCCGTGCGGCGTTACTACCACAGTTCGAAGCGATCTTCACTGACGTCGCGGTGACGCAACCGTTCGCGTTACTGGTCCGCGCATTGGAACTGTGGGCCGGGCAGGTCGATCCGTTACCGATCATCGATTCCGAGGACCGGGCCTTCGACCGCCGCTACCTGAACCTGACCCGGGTCTCCGACGGGTGGCTGGTCGACGGGTTCCTGTCCCCCGAGCAAGGCGCTGCAGTAGCCGCCGCGGTCAACGCCGTCCTCACCCGCACCCGCCGCCAAGCCAACGCCAAGATCACCGATCCCCACGCGCCAGACCCCGACTCCGCCGGCACGGACGATGCGGCCGATGCGGCCGATGCGGCCGATGCGGCCGGTGGACCGGACTTCGTCATCGTCGACACCGAACCCGGTCAGCTACCGATCACCGACTGGCCGCAGGACCCATCGCAAGCCCGCGCCGACGCGCTCGTCGACTTGGCCCGACTGGGCGCCGCGTCAGGGGAGCTTCCGGCATGCGGCGGAATCGCCCCGACCGTCATCGTCACCGTGCCCCTAGCCCGGCTGCAGGCCCCCTGCACCAAACCGGTCATCCCCACCACGCCGAACACCACCACGCCGAACACCACCACGCCGAACACCACCACGCAGACGGTGCGCACCTGGCAGGATTCCGCCATCACCGCCTCGGTATCCAATGGCCCCGGTGACTTACTGATCTCGGCCAAGACCGCGCAACGACTGACCTGCGACTGCACCATCCACCGCCTCGTCCTGGACCCGGCCGGAATGCCACTGGACGTCGGACGATCCACCCGCACCATCCCCAAACAGCTCCGGATCGCGCTGAACCAACGGGACAAAGGATGCGCTTATCCGGGCTGCGAGCGACCGCCGGGCTGGTGCGCCGCCCACCACATCGAACACTGGGCCCACGGAGGTTCCACCGACCTGCAAAATCTTCTATTGCTCTGTGATCGCCATCACCACAAGATCCACGACACCCACCACACCATCACCATCGAACCCGGCGGCAAGCCAAAGATCACCAAACCCAGGTGGTGACCAGCAAGAAACTCAGCGCTGCACCTTCCCGGGCAGGATGAAGTCGTAGCGTTGGCGCAGCAGTTTGCGGGCCGCACGGTCGATGCGTCGCACCCTCAGGAAGAGCTCCAGGGTGGCTGCGTCCTGCTTATAGTAGTCGGCGACCTCGGCTTCGGTGATCGGCCCGCCCGCTCCCCCACCGGTCCCGAGCTCACGCTGCAGATCGGCGCCCGGTCCGGCCAGCCACTCGTTGGCGGCTGCCAGCGCAACCGGGATCCGCGCCGGAGCGCCCTCTTTGTGGAAGTTGCCCACCAGGTCAACGGCAATCAAACGCGGCGAGAAGTAGTCGTCCATGTACTCCGAGGCGGTGCCCTTGCGGCGGTAGTAGCTGCGAATCCCGACAGGCACCGCGGACAACAGGATCTCCTGGTCGAATGCGTGCTGCCCGCCGCGACGAATGAACGGTGTACCGACATCGATCAGGACAGGTTCGGCTTCACCGGGAACGAAGGACCAGTTCGACAGTTGCTCGTCGATCGAGATCTGATCGCCCCTGTTTCCCACGTTGGCGACGAAGGCCTTCACTGTCTGATCGAGCACAGCTCTGACTGCGTCGGCGAGGTCTTCATCGGAGGCAGTGAGCAGGATCGAATTGCCCAGCCACTCAGCAGGCACCAACGGCTGAATCAAGTAGACCGTGGGGCGTCGGCCGCTTACGTTCACCGTCAGTGCCGCCGTATCCACGGTCCTAATGTCGAGGTCGGCAAGGCGGGAAAGGTACTCATCCAGTAGTGCCCGGTAGGCCGCGGCAGAAGCATCGTCGGCGAACCCTGACATCCGCTTGACTACCATGCCGGACAGCGCCGGCTCGTCGGCGAGGGTCAATGCCGCCGAAATCTCGCCGTAGGCCAGCACGGACGCGCCAGCTCGTTCCGGGTGGGCCGGATCCAGTCGCGCCTCGAAGTCGTCCAGCGTCGACTGAGCTGCCGCCAGGTCGATCCAGTCGTTCATAGCGCCGCCGCCTTCTGGCAAGCCCGATCAAATGCAGCCAGGGCGAACGCCGTGTCATCTGCCGACAGCAGCAGTCCGGGCTTGACCTGCAAGTAGCGACGGTCGAACCCGGCGAACATGGCCCACACTCCCTCGTCGTAGAGCAGCCGCGTCATCAGCATGCCCCCTGCCTCGTGGTTGAAGCCGACACCGACACACAAACCCGTCTGCCTCACGTCAATGACCCAGTTCGGGTGCTTGGCGGCCAGCGCCGCCAGGCCCTGGCCCCACTGACCGATGAGGGCCGAGACGTTGTCTTGGGTCGCCTGAGCCGCGGTGATGGCCAGCACTTTGCGCGCAACTACACAGCCAAGTTCGGCACCTCCGAACGTCGAGATGTGCGACCAGCCGTCCGACTCCAGCCACCCACCTGCCGCCTCGCTCAGCAACGTCGCGGCAATCGGGTAGATGCCGCCGGACATTCCCTTGGCGGTGACCAAGATGTCGGGAACCACCCCGAAATGATTCACGCCCCACAGCTCACCGGTGCGACCGAGGCCGGTCTGAACCTCGTCGGCGATGTACAGCGCACCGCTGCGATCGCACAGTCGCCGAACTTCGGCCAGATAACCAGGCTCCGGCGGCACGAAGCCCTCAGTGGCGGGCACCGTCTCCAAGATGACGGCGGCGACATCCTTGCCGACCAACGCCTGTTCCAGTGCAGCCGGATCGTTGAACGGGACCCGTCTGAACTCCCCCGGTGTTCCGGTCGACACGAACGCCGCGGCGGCAGCCTCATCGCCAACCGCCAAGGCCAGCCCGGTGTGGCCGTGGTAGGCGTTGCTTGCCGACACCACCACGGTCTTGCCGGTCGCTCGACGCGCGCTCTTGATGGCCAGGTCGATCGCTTCACCACCGCCACTGGCGAAAACCGCGTAGCGCATTCCGGGGGTTGCGGTCACCAGATCCTGGGCCAACAGAGCCCGCTGTGCGCTCGGGAAGTGATGGTTGCCGATGTCGAGCGAACCGAGCGCCTCGACCAGCGCGGCAACCACCTCGGGGTTGCGATGCCCCAGGTTGTAGACGCCACCGTTAAGGTGCAGGTCGATCAGTTCCTTGCCGTCCATATCCCAGATCCGATAGCCCTGACGGCGACCAATCACCAGATCGATACCGGCCGAGGTCAAGAAGCGCACCCGGTCCGGGCAAACGAATCGCTCCGCCAACGCAAGCAGGTCAGCCTTGTCATACCCATCGACGGTTGCTGTCATGTTCCATCCCTCATGCTCGCCAGGCCGATCGAGTCCCCGGTGCCCACCGGGAATCTAACAGGCCCGGCAGTCTCGACCACGTAGATCCAATCGTGCGCCGCTAGGAAGGGACTGCCCATCGGTCCAAGCCCGCTGAGCCCGCTGAACGACCAACCGGTTGAGCACCCAGACAGACCGGCAGTGGTGGATAACCGGGGTGAGGTTCCCTACGGTAGACGACTAACGGAGGGAAGGGAGCCATGGACAGTGATGGCCCATGAAGCGTGACGTTGTTGTGGTGGGGGCCGGAATCGCCGGACTGGCAGCCGCCAGCGAACTGGCGCGCGCCGGGATCGACGTGACGATATTGGAGGAGTCCACCTCACCTGGCGGACGAATGCGCTCGGTGCGCCTGCCGGGCGGTGTGATGGAGATCGGGGCGCAGTTCCTGTCGAGCGACTACCAACACACGCCTCACCTTGTCGATCGAGCCGGACTTTCCGGGGCCGTACGCACGACTTCAAAGGGCACCGGTGTCGTCATCGAGGGCAAGCTGCATACCTTTCGCAGTGACCGACCGATGTCAATGGTCACCGGCGGACTATTGCCGCTGCGGGGACTGCCTGCGGCCATTCGTGGCCAACGTGAACTCAGGACAACTGCCCGACACCGTGGCACATTCGACCTCGCAGCCTGGGCTTCCATCGGCAATGAACCGGCCACCGACTGGGCACACCAACATCTCGGTCGGTATCTGAGCGAGATGTTGCTGACACCTACGATCATGGGCTTCTACTTCCAGCACCTGGCCGCCAGCAGCGCTGCACTGCCGGCGGCAGTCGCCACGTTCGGCGGTTCAGCAGCAGTGACACTCACCCTCGAAGGCGGCCTCGGTCGCCTCACCGCGCACCTTGCCGAGCAACTCGAAGTCCACTACCAAGCGGGGGTCAGCGCAGTGGTCAAGACCCCGAGTGGCGTGCGACTGGAGACTTCACAGGGCACCGCCCATGCGCGCCGGGTGATCTTGGCGTTGCCGGGTGGCCCTGCCTCGCGGGTCCACAAATCGGCCACCCCGAGGGAGTCGTTGCTGATGCAGACCCCGTACAGCTCCGGCCTCCTCGTTGGCCTGAGCTACTCCGAACCGTTGGGGCAAGCCGACCTTGGCGGCTGCTACGGAGTTCTCGTACACCCGCAGGATTCCTCCGATGTGGCCGCTCTGGCGGTACGATCTCGAGCCCACCAGGATTCCGTCCATGGCGGCGATGTCGTGACGGTCATGTTCAAACCGGAGGTCACCGAGCAGTTGGCGCCGCGCCCTGACACTGATGTCACAGAGGCGGCCAAGCGTGCCGTCGACGTGCTGTCGGCGGGACTCGGCACCCGCGCCACAGACAGCCACGTTGTCCGCTGGGAACAGGCGATGCCGACCGTCCCGCGGGGTCACGCCAACACTGTCAAGGCCTACCGACTGGACTGCGCCGACGACGAACAGATCATTCTGGCCGGCGACTACCTCGGCTTCCCCTGGTCGGACTCCGCGGCATTCAATGGCATATGGGCCGCCGGGAAAGTCCTGGGCACACCGGGCCAGCCGACCTGACCAAGGAACCGACTGACCCCGGCAACCGGGTCAGCGCCGAACACGCCACAGTGCTCCAAACCCCGCACGAAGAAGTCGCCAGCGGCGGTCTTCACCCGGACCCGGGCGTCAGCGAAATCCGCGACAGGCGCGCCCGACCGCAGCTCATCCAGCATCGGCTGGTGCACCGACAGCTCGCCGGTCAAGTCAGATCCGTCCGCCAGTGCCCGGGCAACGTGGTCAAGATCGGTTGCCAACCGGCCCGGCAGAACGGCGAGCCCGAGCACCTCGATCAACCCGATGTTCTCCCGCTTGATCGGATGGATCTCGGCGTGCGGGTGGAAGATGCCATCGGGGTGCTGGGGGCTGGTCCGGTTGTTGCGCAGTACCAAGTCCAATCGGAGTTCCCCGTCAGGCAGCGCCCGCGCGATCGGAGTGATCGAGTTGTGCGGCACCCCCTCGGTGAACGCCACCACCCCCTGCGCCGGGTCGTCATAGCCGCGCCATAGGTCGAGGATTTGACTGGCCGCGGCGATCACTTCAGCCGATGGACCGGTCAGCCGGATCACCGCGAGCGGCCAGTGAAGTACCTGCACCGTCACATCACCGTGCGCCCAGCTGGCCAATACCGCAGCGTTGTCCATCGGGAAGGTGTGACAACCACCCTGGAAGTGGTCGTGACTCAGGATCGATCCACCGACGATCGGAATGTCGGCGTTGGACCCGATCAGATAGTGCGGCAGCAGCGCTGTGAACTCGGCTAGCCGAACGAAAGTGCCGTGGTCAATCTTCATGGGTCGGTGCTCAGCCGACAGCACGATGCAGTGCTCGTTGTAGTACCGATACGGCGAGTACTGGAAGAACCACTGCTCGCCCGTGAGCACCATCGGAATCAGCCGCAAATTCTGCCGTGCCGGGTGGTGGGAGTTCCCGGCGAATCCCTCATTCTGCGGACACAGCAAGCACAGCGGATAGCCGTGCGCAACCGGGGCGTGGGCAGCGGCAGCGATGTCACGCGGGTCCTTCTCGGGTTTGGACACGTTGATGGTCATCTCAAAAGGCCCGTACGTGGTGTGCTGGGACCAGGTGATGTTGCGATCTGTTCGTGTCACCCGGATGTAGTTGCTGGCGATGTTGATGGCGTGGAAGCGGTCCGTGGCCGCCGTCGGATCGGAGCTCCACGTCGCCTGAAAGTCAGCCGCCAACCGTGCGGGCGGATCCACGAAGCACCCCATGATCGCCGTGTCCCACAAATCGCGCTGAACTGTCGTGTCCGGCGTAATCAGCTGACGGGCGGCGG
Source organism: Actinomycetes bacterium (assembly GCA_037133175.1). Taxonomy (GTDB): domain Bacteria; phylum Actinomycetota; class Actinomycetes; order S36-B12; family UBA10799; genus ELA509. The sequence goes on along the minus strand of JBAXOQ010000096.1, from coordinate 411 downwards.
CATCGTCCAGCAGTGGCCGAAGCAAATCGTCGATCGATCCCGCCGAACCGGTCGGCTCACTCCTGCCGCTGGCGTCGTACTGCTCGATCCGGAGTACCTCGAGAATCCGGTTGCGCACGTACCTGACGTCGGCATCGACGATCAGCCCGCTGCGTACTCCATACAGCAGCAGCCGTTCCACCTGAGTTGAGATCACCGCGGCAACTCGTGCACGCCGTCAGCACTGGCCACCACGTAGAACTCCGGAGCCAGCCCGGTCTCGCGCAGGTACTGGCCCGCGACACTAGCCATGAAGTCGTCGAGTAAGTCGGGTTGCACGAGATTCACCGTGCATCCCCCGAACCCGGCGCCAGTCATCCGCGCCCCGATCACGCCGGGAGCCGCCCACGCTGCCGAGGCCAAGGCATCGAG
>JBAXOQ010000095.1:0-13205 GCA_037133175.1 Actinomycetes bacterium | reverse complement strand
TTCCTGCCACGGTGGAGCGGCAGCCCCACCCACCCCCGGCGCAACCGCACAACGACAGTGGGTTCCTATCTGACCGGCGGCACCAGGTTGAGGTTGGTAAGCCCGAACTGATCCTTGATCCCGATCAAGGTCTCGTAATCTTGCCGCTCGGCAACCAGGCCGTTCACGGTGATGCCTGGATGGCTCTGCAGGTACCCGGGCAGGTACCCCAAGGGCTCCTGTTCAGTCGCCGGGCAAGCCGCGCGGAACACCTCCCACCGGGTCTGATCCATCCCTCCGTTCAAGAACATCGCCCACCGGCTAGCGGTCTGCTCGTCGCTACCGAGACACGGCACGACCATGGTGATGCCCGCGTGCTTCGAGGCATACTGCCCGGCCTGTGCGGCGAGCGATCCGTACCCACGCAGGGAACTCGCCCGGGCAATCACCCATCCCTCCTTCGACAACGCTTGCTGCCAGCCCCTGTTGGGGTCCTTCTGGTCCAGAGCAAACATCGGGATGCTGACCAGCAATGCGGAAATGGCCGTCAGCCCTGCGACCACTACGCTGGGCGCCCCGCGCCGCGATGGGGTCGGGGCGGACACGGTTCGCGGACGAAGGCTCGCCAGCCCTGCTCCGGCGACCACGACCGCAAGAACCCAACCCAGATACATCGTCTTCACCGTGTAGTAGGTCGGCTCCCCTGCCGTGATCCACTGCACGACGCCCTCCGCGTTGAGCACGATCATCACGGCTGCGGCGATCCATGCCGCATACTGCACCGCCTGGGGCAGACGCATCCGTCCGAACACCATGAGCCACGCCAGGATGGCCGCGATGCCAACGTAGAAGATGCCGTTGACGATCTGGAAGTATCCGGACGCATCCCAACCGTGATCGAGTCCGCGGAACACCAGCAGGAAGAACATCGGCGAGCACAGCAGTGCGGCAACCGCGCTCCACCCGACCGCAAGCCAGCGTCGGCGATGACTGGCCAGCCAATACCGGCGAGATGTCCATAGGTAGAGCGGCCACACCAGCACCGCCAGAAGCGCACAGATCGGATAGATCGCGGCGGCAGCGATTAGCGACGCCGCTACGAGTAATCCGTCGCGCCTCGGGGAGCGGCCCGCCGTTGCCGCGATGGCCACGGCCGGGATCGTTACCGCCAGACCAGCGGTGAAGCTCAAAGACAAGACCGCGACTGCAGAACCGGGACCGACCGCGACCAACAGGACCGCAACGACCTGGAACGCCACGACGCGCTGCGCACTGACCACCCGGCGACTGCGCGCCAGACGATCCACGCTCCACGCTGTCACGATGGCCAGCACACCCACGACCAGGCACAGCAAGACCGCAAACAGCGTGACCGACTGCTCGGCCGCCACGAGTGGACTGCCGGCTCCGGTCATCACCGAACCAACATCGGCCAGGATCGCTTGGGACCCTTGCGGATACACCCGCCAATCCCAGAAGTCCGGATCCGGCAGCGTGTTGATCAGCAGATAGCCATGATTGGCCCAGACCCGCATCCACATGAAGTAGTGAGCAGACTGGTCGAAACCCTTGGACATGACCGCGATCGCGCCGGCATATCCTCCGCCGGCAAAAGGGATCCAGAACAAACCTGCCGTGAGCGCCCCGAGGCTCAGCGTGACGACATCCTGAACTCGGGTAAGCACCGGACGGGTCCACTGCAGACCCCAGGCAACCGCCACCAGTGTTCCCAGCAGCCCAGCCAGGACCGGGGGGCTCACCAGCCAGGGCACCTGCGGACTGAACCAGGCGATCAGCACCGCGGGCGCGGCCGCCAGCAGCAGCAGGGCGACCAGCCGATCGGTCAGCGTGGCACCGATCGGCACCAGCACGAGCGTCGCCACGATCCAAACAGCGGCGGCCAGACCAGTCAGGTGCAGTGGAAACGACGCGAACGACACGAGCCATACCGCCACCACCGCACCGATCGACCGAGTTGTTCTGGTCGCAGCCACAATCCACGATTCTAGCCGTGCCGCCCCAATCCGGTTCGTCGGTGGATGACGGTTCGTCGGTGGATGCAAGCCCTGACGAACCCCGATCGACCATCCAACGAGCCGATCACCCGGCCTCACGTCGGGCTGTCGCCAACCGCACTTCAGCCAAGACCGTGTCGGGCCGCTCGGTCAGGTCCGCCCAGGTGAAGCGGAGCACAAGCCAGCCAGCGTTGACCAGTGCGTTCTGCCTGCTGCGATCCCGCTGGAACCGATCCGCCGAACTGTGCCAAGCCATGCCGTCGACCTCCAGAACGATCCGCAAGTCGACGTTGACGCAGTCACCGATCCCGATCAGGGTGCCCGATGAGGCATGGACCGGCACGTTCAACACCCAGCCCCTGAGCCCTCCGGCCCGGAGTAACCCGAGCAGGATCCGCTCGGACTCGGCGTGCGAGCCGGTGGCTGCGTACCTGGCCTGGGCCTTCAGGTTCACCAGTCCTCGGTGACGCTTCAGTTCCTCGCAGGCCCGCTCAAGCTGCTGGCAACTCACCCAGCCCAGCCGCAGGGCTTCGTGCAAAACCTGTCGGCCGGCACGCAGGTCCGCGACCCGCAACGCATCGACGACCGCCCGCTGACGCGAGACCGATGGGAATCCGCAGACCTGGAACGTGCTTGCCTCACGCTTGCGATCTCGTAGCAGAACCGCGCCCTCAACAGGCAGATTCCTGGATGCCGGAACGGACAAATAGACCTGCCGCGACTCCAGCCGAAGGCCGTGCATCCACAGGCAGGTCAGCCCTGTGAGCCGCGCATCCCCACCCGCCCGCAGCAGCGCCGCCCAGGCATCCGACTCGACGCCCCTAGGGAAGTCGGCCAGGATCCAGGCACCACCCAACCTCACCCACTCCCCCGACTCGGCGCCGCGCCGGAACGCCTTGGGCGACACGCCGCTCTGCAGGGCAACCGCCCGAGTGAACACCCCCGCATGTGAAGCGGTCCAGCGTCTGAATTCCGTTGACCTTGGCATCGGAAAAGACTCACACAGATGCGTACGGCCGGTCCGGAATCTAATGGCCTGCCAGTGGACAACCACGGCGACGTCGGGCTAGTTAGATGGTGGAACGCGCTCGATCGGTGGATCGAGGCCCGCACGAACCCAGTTCCACCATCCAACTGCAAATCGATCCTGGTGTGGTGGCGCCGGGGCTGTTACTCGCCGGGCTTGGGGCGGCGCAGTCCCTGACGCACAATGAACGCGGCGGCCTGGATCCGATTCTCAAGGCCGAGTTTCTCCAGCGCGTTGTGAACGTGGTTCTTGACCGTTCCCTCGGTGATCGACAAGGTCTTGCCGATCTCCTTGTTGCTCAGTCCCTCAGCCACCAACTGCAGTACCTCAAGCTCGCGGCGAGTGATCGCTGGCGCCTCAGTCGGCCCCACCGAGTCGTGACTACGCGGCCCGGGCGCATTGCGAATGTCGGCGATCAACCGCCCGCCGATGGCAGGGGACAGCGGCGTCTCGTTCTTCATCACCCGGCGAAGCATGTCGAACAGCTCCTCGGGCCGCAGATCCTTCAGCAGGTAGCCGTTGGCACCGAACCGGATCGCCTCGAAGAGGTGGTCATCCTGTTCCGACACGGTCAGCATGACGACCTTGACGCTGGGCAGTTGCTCCTTGATGAACCTGGTCGCCTCGACACCGTTCATGACCGGCATCTCGACGTCCATCACCACGATGTCCGGCATTAGCCGGTGCGCCTGCTCCAAAGCGTCGATACCGTCGGCCGCCTCACCGACCACCTGCATCCCGTCCTGGTCCAAGATCAGCGACGCGATAGCTCCCCGGAACAACGGCTGGTCGTCGACAAGCAGAATACGAATTGGCGGTTCAGCCTCGGTCATGCATCAACCCACCCGGATAGTCGTAACTGGCGTCAACTCGTCCACCAGCGACTGCGGGTGCGGAGTTCCCGGAATCTCAGCGCGAACCGCCGTCCCGGTACCGGGACTCGAGCTGATCCGCAGACGTCCGCCGAGCAACTCCAGCCGCTCCCGCATGGTCTTGAGCCCGAAGCCGTCGCCGCCGGGCTTGTGCGACCGCGGATCGAACCCGACTCCGTTGTCCTTGATCTCGATCACCGTTGCAGAACCCTGCTGAGTGATCTGCACGACCGCAGAGGTCGCGCCAGAGTGCTTGCGGACGTTCGTCAGCGCCTCCTGCACAACCCGAATGAGGTGCAGTTCGCTGTACGGGGACAGGTCGAGCTCGTCATGCAGCAGCACCTCAAGCCGGGTATCGACCCCGGACTGATCGCTGTACTTGCGCACGTAGACGCTCAGGCTGTCGATCAGGGTCGGTCCGACTCCGGGCATCTCGTTCAGACCCAGAATCGCCTCCCGGACGTCACGGTAGGCGTCAGCACAAACATCGGCCAGCCGGTTCAACTCCACCGGCAAGTAGCTGCTGACGCCAACCTCTGGCCTGGCCTGCAGTCGACGCAGACCAAGGTGCGTGAAAGCCAGGCACTGCGCCAGGCTGTCATGCATTTCGCGGGCGATCCGGCGGCGTTCGTCAACAATCGCGTCGCGATGCAATCCGGCCCGCAACTGGGCACTGGTCAGCGCTGAGCCAGAGATATCGGCCAGCGCCTGCAGCAGCCCCCGGTCGCGCACCGAGAATGGCACCCGCGACTTGCGGCTGACCGAGAGTTCCCCGAGGATGCCCTCGGCGCCACGGATCGGCAGTGACACCAGGGCGGTGCGGACGTTGTCAGAACCGACCGCGGGGATCTCATCTGACTCCGAATCCGGACCTGCGAAGAAGGTGGCCGGCAGGATCGCCTCGCCTGGACTGGCCAGGCTGTGCACGACTTCCTTGCTCATTGACAACGTTGCAACGTCACCGTTGAGCAAGTCGCGCGCACTGGCCGCCACCATGTCCAGGATCTCGACGGTCTTGGCCTGCCGAGAGACCTGCATGAGGATGTCGTTGAAGACCTCGTTCTCGTGCTCGCCGCGTCGCAAATCAGCGATGATCTGCGCGGACTGCAAGGCGAAGGTCAGTTCCTGGCCGATGCTGCCCAGCGATTCGGGGCCCAGCGGGGGCCCTGACTTCAGGTCGGTGCTCGTTACCCGCATATAGCCGAAGGTCAGATTGCCGGTTGCCAGTACAACCTCGCTCTGACGAGCTCCGAGGCTGCCCATACCTGTATCCACCAGCGTCCTGCCGGTGTCGATTGACGCCCGATCCTCTGCCGGGAAGATCACAAAGGAGACTTCCTGCACTCCTTCAACGTCCAGCACAGCCGCCCGGGCCGCGCGCAGAATCCGATCGACGCCCTGCTCGCATCGAACCGCAACAGACACCGCATTGACTGCGGCAAGTTCGGCGCTTTGGCGGGCGACCTCTTCGTGCGCCATCTTGATGTAGCGAAACATCATCGTGGAGAACCCCACGACCGCCAGAACGGTGATCGCCCCCAGGGCGAGGGTGGTGATGAAGTCATACGCCGTACTCGGCGTGTAGTTACGCGCGAGCACGAGGACCAACGCCTCTAGCGCGACCAGACCAAGGATCGGAATCACGACCCCGACGATCTGCAGCCTGCGGAAAGCGGTCCAGCCGGAATGAGTCGACGGCGCCACCACCTGTCGAAGCACGCCCCGACTCTTCGGCCGATTCACTGTCGCTGATCCTCCAGACGAAGGCCGAGCTTCCCGTGGGTTCGCTGGGCCGAAGATTCTGTGATTGTTAGTCGCCAACGGCAAAGCCGCCCACGACTGTTCTGAATGCGATATGTTGCGAATAACTGTACCTCTGGTTATACACAGTGAAGAAAAGTGTACCTCCCGTTACAGTGCCGGTAAATGGCGCTCGACGCTGCAGCTATGACTTTGGACACCAACGAGTCGATCTGCCGAGCGGTCCTGAGCAGGCTGAGAGCCTGCTAAACCTCGGATTCGGTGTCGGGTGCGGCCGACAACAGCTCAAGCGCAGCGGCAGCCGCGCGGTGACCTGACGCCACGCACTCCGGCACGCCCACTCCGCGGTAGGTGGACCCCGCCAACAACCACGCTGGGCGGGCGGCCATGGCACTCTCAGCTCGCGCCATCCGGTCAAGGTGCCCCACCGTGTACTTCGGCATTGCGCTGTTCCAGCGAGCCAAATAGCGCATCGCGGGGGCCTTGCGCGCCCCGATAGCTGTGGTCAGGTCGGCGCACACGGCTGCGAAGACCTCGTCATCCGAACGCGCGAGCAGGTCGGCGCTGCGATCCGGCACAAACGCACGCAGCAACACCTGCCCGTCAGGTGCCCTACCGGCCCACTTGAGCGACGAGAACGTGCAGCCACTGAAGCATGCCTTCACCGGCCCCGCCTCCAGGAACCCGTGACCGACCAGTGGCTTGACAAAGCTGTCGGAGTCGTACCCCAACGACACGACCGCCGTCGACCCGTGGGGCACTGCGCGAATCGCCGACGCCGCCACTGGAACATGGTCAGCCAACAAGTCTGCGGTGACCCGCGCCGGGGTCGCGATGACGATTGCGTCCGGGCTCAGCGTGGTCCCGTCCGACAGGCGAGCAGTCGAGCGTCCGTCGGACCAGTCCAGCGAAGTGACCGACGTGTTGTACCGCACGTCGACGTGGGGGCTCGCAGCGATGCGTTCGGCGAGCGCAGCGACCAACGACCCCATTCCGCGACGCAGACTCCGAAACGGCGAGTCCGGCGCTTTGGCCGCACCAGGACCGGCTGCAGCAGCGGCTTTCTTCGCGCTAGCCCGGGTCGCCCGTCCTTGCGCCAGACTGGCCAGCAGCAGGCTGCGATAGTCGTTCTCGTAGCCTCGGAACTGCGGCAGCACAGCGTCCAGGCTCAGCTCGTCGACAGATGCTCCGTACACGCCGCCCAGCATCGGATCACCGAGTTGCTCAACCATCGCCGGACCGAGCCGATGTCGCAGGAATTCGCCGATCGAGACGTCATCGGGCCCCAGCGATCGGGGCAACACGACATCCACTCCAGCCCGGATTTTCTGCGGCCAGGTGAACAGCTCAGTGCGAGCAAACGGGGTTATCTTCGTCGGCAGGACCAGCCCCATGCCATCAGGCATGGCGATCATCCGACCGTTGCGTCGAAGGTGCACGAGCCGAGGCTGGGTCGTCGAGATGATCTCAGACCCAAGACCAAGCTCCTGTACGAGCTGCAGCGCAGCGGGCCGATAGGACACGAACGAATCCGGGCCCGCCTCGACCAGGAAGCCGTCTATCTCGTCGGTCCGGACCTTGCCGCCCAAGCGATCGGAGCGCTCGACCAGGGTAACCTCGACGCCTGCCTTGACTAGGTCGTGAGCAGCGGCCATGCCGGTAATGCCACCGCCGATGACCAACACACCAGCCATCAGCGCACTCCTGGTTGCTCAGTTGCCCAGGGCTGCGACGCGGTGCAGGCCGTACCACGCAAACCGGTCAGTGTGGGTGGTAAGGACACAGCGGATCCGTCTCCAGGATGTCGCCGGTCCACGCGAATGCGCGTGCGCGCGAACCACCGCAGCGGTCAGCGTACTGGCACACGCCACAGCGGCCCTTGTACTGGCTGATGTTGCGGATCGAGGTGAACGTCGGGTGGTTGCGATACAACTCGACGATGTTCTCGCTGCGCACATTGCCCACCGGCACAGGCAGGAATCCTGACGGGTAGACGGTTCCTTCATTGCTGATGAACAGGATCCCGTTGCCGTCGCGGATGCCGAAGCCGCGGCCGACCGACGAGGACGCGATCTGTTCGGCGGTCATGCCCTCGCGCTCCATCTCACGGATCGCGACCCGGCGGTAGTGCATCGCCTCGGTAGTCTTGATCATGAAGGGAGAGTCCTTGGACTTGTTATACAGCCAGTGGAACAGCTTCTCGGACTCACCGGGGGTGATCTCCTTGAGCGCTGAACCCCGCCCGATCGAAATCAGGAAGAACAGGCTCCAGCGCATCACCGTCTTGGTGGCGAGCAGGTCGTAGATGGCTGGCAGATCGGCGAGCGTCTTGTCGGTGACCAGCGTGTTGACCTGGATCGGAATACCGAGTTCGGCCATCCACTGTTCTGCTTGCATCGTCAGCTCAAACGTTCCGGGAACGCCGCGGAGTCCGTCGTGCAGCTCCGGCGTCGAACCGTCCAGGCTCAGGGACATGGCCTGCACGCCGACATCCCGCAAGGTCTGCAGGCGCTCGAACGTCATGTCGGGGGTGACGGCAGGGGCAAGCGAAGCGCCGATTCCGCGCTCAGTGGCGGCGACGACCAACTCCTCAAGGTCCTCGCGGCGCAGCGGATCCCCGCCGGTGAACACGATGTGCGGCAATGGCTCACCGAAGCCCTTGATCTCATCAAGGAGCCGCAGGCCCTCAGCTGTGCTCAGTTCCGTCGGCGACCGATCCGGAACGGCGGTCGCGCGGCAGTGTCGACAGGACAACCCGCAGGCAAGCGTCATCTCCCAGTAGATCAACATGGGAGCTCGGTCATAGATCAGCCCGTCTGGGCGCACGGCTCCAACGCCAGGCAGTCGGCCAGGGTGCCCACCGGGGTGCCCGCTCGGTCGCGAGACTTTCGGCGACGCAGCGGACGGCTGATCGGTAACACTCATCGATTTCTCCTACCTCGCCAGTGGCTGCAGGCGGCAGTCGCTGCCAAGAGCCATCTGGACTACTACAAAACAAGATCAACCATACGTCGGTGTCGACACTGCACAGACCGCGGCCACCTGCTGGCAGCCCCCGTTGGCGAACTATCACCGTGTCGAGACTGGCTGACCACGCTAACTACGCAAAGCAACACCTGTCAATGTCGCTGATCACACTTTGGTGCCAGATCAGGGGCGCTTGGGGAACTTGTCGAACCGGGGACGGCGCTTCTCTTTGTAGGCATCCCGACCCTCTTGTGCCTCTTCGGTCATGTAGAACAACATGGTCGCGTCGCCGGCCAACTGCTGAATGCCCGCCAACCCGTCATCTGCGGCGTTGTGCGCAGCCTTCAGCATCCGAAGCGCCAGCGGTGAATGCTCCAGCATCTCCAGACACCAAGCGACAGTCTCCTTCTCAAGATCGGCCAAGGGCACGACCGAGTTCACCAACCCCCATTCGTAGGCCTGCTGCGCGCCATATTGACGGCACAGCATCCAGATCTCGCGGGCGCGCTTCTGCCCAATCTGACGGGCCAGCAACCCCGAACCGTACCCACCATCGAACGAACCCACTTTGGGCCCGGTCTGGCCGAACCGCGCGTTATCGGCAGCGATCGTCAAGTCGCAGACGATGTGCAGCACATGCCCACCACCCATGGCGTATCCGGCGACCATCGCCACCACGGGCTTGGGAGTGCGGCGGATCTGAACTTGCAGGTCGAGCACGTTGAGCCGCCCGATGCCCTTGTGGGCGATCGCATCGTCGCCGATGTAACCGTCATCACCTCGGATGACCTGGTCGCCACCAGAGCAGAACGCCCAGTCCCCCTGGCCGGTGAAGATAATGACCCCGACTTCGTCGTCATCACGCGCGGCGTTGAACGCGTCAGCCAACTCGAACAGTGTTTGGGGTCGGAACGCGTTGCGCTTCTGCGGTCGATTGATCGTGATCTTCGCAATGCCGACCTTGTCTCCGGTGGATGTGTGGTAGCGGATGTCCTGGTAGTCGCCCCGGCTGACCCATTCGGCGCCCGGGGAGATGCTGGAGTAGGCGAAGTCCGTGAATGCCGGACTGTCGGGAGCCACCACCGGGGGAAGTGGGTACAGCGTGCGCGAATCCATCGTTCGTTGCCTCCATGTGCGGCGACGCCCGGCGGGCGTGGAAGAAGTAGTGCATCAGGTTTGCCAGTGCGGGCACTAGGCTAGCCCCGATGTCGACTCGCACCGTGGCCCGGCTGACCGTGCAACCCGGACCGGCAGGGGTTCTGGCCGTAGCCTCGGCACTACCGGCGGCGCTGCTCGGCGATGGTCCTGCTCTGGCACTGCTTCCCGCTGGCCCCGCCCAGCTGATGGAGAGGCTGCTGGCGCGCATCCGCCCGGACGACCCGACCAACCCACTGGAAACCCCCGATGTCGCCATCGTCGTCGCCACCTCAGGGTCGACCGGCGAACCACAGGGTGTGCTGCTGACCGCGGCGAATCTGATCCGGGCTGCGCAGGCCTCAGACGCCCGACTCGGCGGCCCGGCGCGCTGGGTGCTCGCACTGCCGGTCGATCACGTCGGCGGTCTTGCGGTGTTGGTCCGCTCGCACCTGGCCGGTGTGCCGGTGCTGCCCATCGCCAGCATCGGCGGAGCGGCAACCTTCAGCGCCGAGGAGTTCCGCCGAACAACCGAGACCGCGCGATCGTTGGCTGACCGCGACGGCACGCCCCTGCGCACAGCGCTCGTGCCGACCCAACTGTCACGACTTGTCGAACTCGGACCCGCGGCGCAGGAATGCCTGACCGCGTACGACACCATTCTGGTCGGTGGAGCGGCGGCGCCGACCGGACTGCTGGACAGTGCTCGGAAACTCGGAGCCATGATCGTCACGACGTACGGCATGACGGAAACCTGCGGCGGCGTGGTCTACGACGGCTATGCGCTGGACGATGTCACGGTATCCATCACCGAGCCGGACGCCCATGGCTTCGGCCGCATCGAACTGACAGGCCCAACCGTCGCGGTCGGCTACCGGCTACAACCGGATTTGACCGAGAGATACTTCGCGGGCCCGAACTCTGCTGGCGTGCGCAGCCATCGGACCCGCGACTGCGGCCACATCGGCAGCACGGGGACGCTGACGGTCAGCGGACGCTTGGACGACGTCGTGAAGGTCGGCGGGATGAAGGTCTCGATCGCTGCGGTCGAAGCAGCCGCGCAGCGGGCGCCGGGTGTGCGCGAGGCTGCGGTGGTAGCTACCCACGACCCCGAATGGGGGTCACTCATCACCGCATTTGTGACGACTGAGCCAGCTGAACACCCCGCCGAGAACCGGATCGTCGGAGGTGTCACGAGATGGGTCGAAAACACCCTCGGCAAGGAGTCACGACCCCGCGACGTACTGGTGTTGTCGACGCTGCCGACGCTGCCGAACGGCAAGATCGACCGGTCGGCACTGCGCCGCATCGCAGCAGATCGCCGTGTCCCGGCAGGTCCGCGGAGCAACGACGCAGGATCGGAGGGCTGACTGGTGGCAACCCCCGGACAGTGGGTAGCAGGAGCGCGGGTCAAGACGTTGCCAGCGGCCGTAGTCCCGGTGGCGGTCGGCGCGGCGGTAGCCAAGTTCAGCGGAACGGACCTGGACGGCTGGCAATTCGCCGTCCGGTCGGTGCTGGCACTGATTGTTTCGCTGGCGCTGCAAGTCGGGGTCAACTACGCCAACGACTACTCCGACGGCATCCGGGGAACAGACGAGCACCGCGTCGGTCCCATTCGGCTGGTCGGGCAGGCCCTGGCCGCGCCGAGCAGCGTCAAGAAGGCGGCCTTCGTGTCATTCGCAATCGCGTCGCTCGCGGGCTTGGTGCTGGTGCTGCTGACTCAAGCCTGGTGGCTGATCGTGGTGGGTCTGGTTGCGATCCTGGCCGCCTGGTTCTACACCGGCGGATCGAAACCCTACGGGTACTCGGGACTCGGCGAAGTGATGGTCTTCGTGTTCTTCGGCCCTGTGGCGGTGGTTGGCACGACGTTCGTGCTGACGCAGGCTTTTCGGCCGTTGTCGTTGATCCTGTCTGTGGCGGTCGGACTGTTCGCCTGCGCCTTGCTGGTCGTCAACAACCTGCGCGACATCCCCACAGATATGGAATCGGACAAGCTCACGCTGGCGGTCCGCCTTGGTGATCCCAAGACTCGGACCCTCTACGGGTGGTGCGTGGTGCTGCCGTTCGGCATCGTCGGGGTCGTGGGCCTCGCCGGCTTGGGCTTCGTCGACTTCCTGCCCGCGGGTGCGATCTTCGGTCTGATTCCGATCCCGCTGGCCGTCGTTCCCTGGCGACGAGTCGCGCAGGGCGACCGCGGTCCGGCACTGGTGCAGGTGTTGGTCGAGACCGGGCGGGTGCAGTTGGTTTTCGGCCTGCTACTGGCCCTCGGAGTTGCGCTCAGCCGCTAGCACTCACCGACTCGGTGCCCCACAGACCTGCGACAGCTGCCTGTGCGACGGCGGTTCGGTCGTCGGTTGGGACTCTTGAACCAATTGATCGTTCGCCGGCGAGACAGGCGGCGGTCTGGCACGGGTATTGTTCAACTGTGATTCGGCTGCTGATCCTGATACCGCTGGCGATAACCATCTACGCCCTGATCGACTCGATCATGGCTTCAAAGACCCGGGTTCGCGGTTTGCCAAAATGGGCCTGGATCCTGCTGATCGTGGTCACGACGATCATTGGCGCAGTGGCGTGGTTCCTCTGGGGTCGTCCTCGGCGCGCCGGACACGGGCTGGATCGTCTGACCCCCTACATTCGTCCGGTTGGTCCAGACGACGATCCGGAGTTCCTATCGTCGTTGTCTCACAAGAAGCCCCACTCCGACCAGTAGCCGTGGTGCTGCTGCGGCGGCCCGGCGCGCTGCCGGCGTCAGGCGCCGGCGCCCTTGTGGGCCAGGGCAACCAGATCAGCGGCAGGTTCGGTGTAGACAATTGCGCGCAGCCGATCACCGTCGAACGCCAGCGACGTCAGCGAGGCCAGGTTGCACTGGCGCTTCCGCGGGTCGTGCCACAGGTGTCTTCCCTCGTACGACAGCCTGGAGGTCCACACCGGCAATTGGTGGCTGACCAAAAGGATTTCGTGGCCTTGAGCCGCACCGCGAGCGTCGATGATCGCCTCGCGCATGCGGGCTTCTACGGCTTTATAGGGCTCGCCCCACGATGGCCGCATCGGGTTGACCAGGTACTTCCAGTTTCTTGGCTGCTTGAAGGCGCCGTTGTCCATCGTGACGGACTTGCCCTCGAATACGTTCGCCGCTTCGATCAACCGCTGGTCGGTGACGATCTGCAGGTCTTTAGCGAGCGCGGTCGGCTGGGCTGTCTGCTGGGCTCTCACCAGCGGCGAGGCCCAGACGGCCACGATGTCGCGGCCCTCAACCGCCTCGGCGACCCGGTTGGCCATCCGCTCGCCGAGTTCAGACAGCACATACCCGGGCAGGCGCCCGTAGAGCACCTCTTCCGGGTTGTGCACCTCGCCGTGGCGGAGCAGGTGGACGATCGTGCGCTCGGTCACCGCGACGCCTCGCCCTCGGCCGCAGCAGCAGCCGTCGCCACCGCGGGTAGCGCTGCC
>JBAXOQ010000094.1:0-13269 GCA_037133175.1 Actinomycetes bacterium | reverse complement strand
GGGGAGCGGATCGCTGGGACGCGGCTGGATCGGACGGTTCTCGCCGTCCGGGGCACTCGATGCGGGATTCGCGAACGGTCCTCGCTTCGACAATGACGTGTACTCGTTGGCGATACAGCCATCTGGACGGATCGTCGTCGGGGGTTACTGCACGGCCATTGACGGGATTGCCAGTGGCCACATCACTCGCCTGCTCGGGGATATCCCAGGAGCACCGGGCCCGGTGCGCGCGGTGAGCGCCAGTTTCAGCAAGAAAAGGGCAACGGTCAGGTGGCTGGCACCGGACAGTCCACCCACCCCTTACACGGTCACTTACCTGTCCCGGATCAGCAAAGCGAACTCGAGCAAGTACGGTGCCTGGAAGTCGCAGATCGCCGCCGCCACGACATTCCCCGGTCTGAAGAAGGGCGCCAAGTACCGGGTACAGATTCGGGCCGCAGACGATGTCGGGTCAAGTGCGACGGTGACCTTTACTTTCCGACAGAAACGCTGACCCCGCGGCCGTGCGTCGCTCCAGGGAGCACATCAAGTTTCGGTGGGCGCCGTTGCGGCTTCCATCACCATCGCCCCGCTGATCCACGGGAAAGTGAACCGTCGATTGAACTCAAGGGCACCGAGTGCCAGAGCGATTCCTATGAACGAACAGGCGACACGAGCCAGGGCCACCGAGTCAACGTGGATGCCACTTGAATCCATGAACACCATGGCGGGAGTCAGCAAGACGACGTATTGCCAGTACGGAACCTTGGCAATCAGACGTGAAACGGCGGCCACGAGGAAACCGATCCCGATGATCACCAAGTAATTCGGGTTGGGAACCAAGAAAGCAAGCGCGGCAGCGATGAGAACCCCGACAACCGTCCCGACAGCACGTTGTTCCGCCCTGTCGCGTATGCCGTGTACGACGCTGGCGCCTTTGTAGCTCGGCCTGCAGACGATGTAGATCGTAAGGATCACCCAACCTGCCAGGGAGTACTGAAACCAGGTCAACGCAACCGCGGCGGTGGCGCCTGTCAGTAGCGCAAGCGTTGCGCCATAGACCATCGCGGACTCTCGGTGAAGCGGGTTCATCGGGAGCCTCGGGAGCTTCTTGCGCAAGACTGACATCCACCCGAACGACCAGACGGCACCGACGGCAGTCACACCCATCAGCGTCAGGATGTAGGACGGCCCTACTTTGACTCCGTCGGTGAACTGTGATGCTGTCAGCGCGGGTGGATTCAACATCGTCAGCCCAACGAAGATGTTGACCATGTAGATCGGGAGATCCATTCCTCGATACGCGGCAAATCCCGACGAGGCACCCATGCAGGCCACCAGCAATACACCGAGCGCCGGAAACACCAGGCCGACTGGGCAGATCCCCACAGCGATAATCACCCACACCGTGACAACGAGACCGCGACGAACGCCCCCAACCAACACCCCCAAGGCCGCAGCCATCATCCCGGGCATTGCCGCACCCGCGCCGGCCTCGACAGGCGTGAACATCAGCACGATCGCCGGCACCGCAAGGAGCGCAATAATCCCAGCGCCCAGGAGCGTCATCTTCAATCCACCCGGACCGCCCTGGGCCTGAGCGGGAGGATTCACCACATCCCCACCATTCATCCCAGCATGCTCCCACGACCTCAATTGCTATGCTCGGCTGCCGTTCAGTCCGCGCACTGGCCAAAGGGGAGCGGGGAGTACTGGGCAGCGGGCACGCGGGCGCGGGAGATCGCCGCCGAATTCCGTTTAGTCAGAATTGATATCGCCGGTGGCCAATTCGATGCGGTTACCACCTGCAGCTTTGCCCCGGTACATGGCGCGGTCGGCCCGGCGCACCGCTGACTCGACATCTTGCCCAGGGAGAATGTCGGTCAGGCCGATGCTCATCCGCGGTCGCAAGGTGATCTCACCGAAGGTGTGGTCTCGATTGACAGCGTCCAGGACGCCGTTCATGACGCGGACAGCATCATCCACCGTGCCAACCCCGTTCAGGACGAGCAGCAGTTCGTCGCCGCCGATCCGGGCAACGAGATCCCCTTCTCGCAGGCATTGCATCATCCGCTCACCGACCACGCGCAACACCTCGTCCCCGACCTGGTGACCGTAGGTGTCGTTGCTGGCTTTGAGGTTGTCGACGTCCGCGAAGGCGATGAAGATCCGGCTCCCGGAACGTGCCTCGTGGGCCTGCATGGCTTCCAGGCGTCGGTAGATTTCTTCTCGGTTCAGCAGTCCGGTGAGTCGGTCGTGACGGGCGCTGAATTCCAGCAACTGCTCGGCCTTGATCTGGTCGTCGATGAGGCGGAAGGACGCTATGATCCCGTCCCGATTTCCCTGCGCGTCGGTGAAGGGTGCGGCGTGGATCGCTACCCAGTGATAGGTGCCGTCACGGTGACGCAACCGCAGTCGGGTGATTCGCGTGGCCCCGGTGTTTATCTCCGCACGCCGCTGCTGGGCCAGCGCAACGTCGTCGGGGTGAGTGAAGTCCTCAAACCGGTTGCCCACCCACTCGTCGGGATTCCAGCCCAGAGCCGATTCCAGCGATGGTGATAGCCATTGCAGGATGCCGTCACGGGCTTGCAGGACAACGTCGGTGACGTTGTTGGCCAGCAGCCGGTAGTGCTGTTCGGAGTCGGCCAACCGCATTCTCGCCTCGTACCGTTCAGTGACATCACGCCAGGTGAGGCTGACGGAGTCGTCGCCAAAGGGAGTCGCGCGGAGGTCGAACCGCCGGGAGGTCGCACTGACCGCCGACACGATGATCGCGTCGTCCATGGTGAAAGGTTTGCGGGACTCAATGGCGGCGCTACCCCACCGCAACAGACTCAAGGTCGCCTCGCTGTCGCCAAACAAATCCCGCATGGCACGGCCCACCACCTCGTCACGATTGCGACCCAGGTAGGCGAAGGCGGCAGGATTCGCATCGATGTAGACGAAATCCGTGATCTTACCGGTGTCATCTCGGGCCGCTCGCAACGCGAGGTGGGGGTCCAGCAGGGAGTCCAACACCCCGCGCAACATTGCTCGGAGCTCGACATCACGGGACACATCGGTGATCTGGGAAACGAAATACCTGACCGCGCCAGAAGCACGGCGCACACACGAGACCGACAGATCGCCCCACACGATCGTGCCGTTGGGTTTGAGGAACCTCTTCGACAGGCGATAGGAGTCCCGCCGACCCGCTATTACGTCAGTCACCAAACCTTCGTCGACGGCCAAATCGTCCGGGTGGGTCAGTTCCTGCCAGGTGGCTGCGAGCAGTTCGGCCTCACCGCGACCCAGGATTTCACACAGTGCCGGGTTCACCTCTAGGAAACGACCCTCAGGGGACACGATGGTCATACCGACCCCTGAATGCAGCATCGCAAGCTCGAACCGCTGTTGGGCTTCACCAGACACCCGCCAAATATGGCACGGCAACCAACTCCAAGCCCGATCGTCACCGAAGGTCGGGCCGTCGTGTTGTCTTGGGCCGCTTCGGCTCGCATTCTGGCCGGGGATGTGTTCCCCGGCGACGCGAACGGGAGATCAGCAGACGACAGCCAAGGTGTTCGGTGAGTCGGTCAGCCCGTTGGTGTGGCAGATCCCGTTGATTTCGATGCCCTTGAAGCTGCAGTCGGTGATCCGGTGGCGAATCACCAGTCGCAGCACCTGCTGCCACTGCTCGTGCGACATCAAGTGGCTGCGCGTCAGCCCATTGCGCAGGACGGTCCGGCGCAGAAGGTGCTCGCACGACCAGTCCGGAACGTATTCCCAGATCCGGCCGCTGTAGTTGGGGATCCGTTGTACGTACTCCCAGGAGTATTCGAGGAGCTGCTGGTCCACCAGATAGTCGGTCGCGCTCACGTTGATCACGTAGAACGTGGTCTGCGGGAAGAGGAACCCGTCGGCGAAGTCGTCGAGCTCGAAGTCCGCCGCCCGCAGCATGTTGTAGGACACAGCGTTGAGGTAGTAGAAGGCGGCGTCCACCACCGGAATCTTCAACATCGGCGCGGACAGCAGGACGTCGTTGGAGCTCTTGCACAGCCACTCGACACCGCTCCCCTTGCAATGGTCGAACAGAAGGTTGTCCAAGTCAGACGTTCCTATGGAGTGCCCTCGATTGACCGGGGAGTCCAACAGTACGCAGTCCGGGAAGTAGCGGCACCACAACGCGGCGTTGCCTGTTTCGAGTTCCGCCCGCCCGACATCGCCGTAGTTCGTTGCCACGATGACGTGACGGAACAGGCGCAGAACCGGCAGATTGTGCACGATCACCCGCTCGAGCGCGATGAGGTCCTGTGGTTCGCGAAGGTAGCCGACCGTCCCGTAGACACTGCGGCCAACAACGTCCGCGAAGGTCCGGAGTCGGCCTCCCCACGGGGTCTGCTGACCTACCGCCATGATCGTCCCTCGTGCCTTCGTCCCAGCGTTCCTCGCGCGATGCTTCCCACCCGAAGATACCCGCGACCGGTCGATCCCGCCGTTCCCGTACTGATAAGCCGCGAGCGCCCCGGTCGGGCGTATGCGCAGAACATCTCGTGCAGGGGCAGATCTCCGGCAGGAAATCACATCGGGAGAACCCCTCACGCGTTCAACCAGCCGAACCCTGTCGCCATCGATCGGTAACAGTCGGTATCCGAGTCACACTGGTTGGACCGGCCCGTGTAGGCCGACCCCGTCACGGACCGGTTCGTCTTCGATCGGGACATCGGTTGAGTCAACGAAGCGATTGAGCATGTTGAACCACGACATCACGAAGATCGCTCGGGCGGCCATCGTTTCGCTGCCTTAGTGGGCCACGAGTTCCCGCACCGAGGCAGCCGACAGCTTCGACCTGTACGTAATCTCGTCGTTCAGCTCGCACAGCCTGCGTGTCCAGGGGTCCAACAGGTCCAATCGGTCTTCCAGGATCGCATCGACGGCGGCTTGGCCGTGGTCGTGGGACTCCTACTGATCTTCTGCGGTGGCGCCGTCCTGTTGGCGCTCGTCAACGTCCAGATCTTCGGACTCCTGAGCGCTCGCGACAGGCAAACGGTCGCACGGGATGGCTGGTTTCCTGATCCCTCCGGCAGGCACCAGCTCCGCTTCTTCGATGGAACTGTCTGGCGAGCCGATGTTTGGGATAGCGGGGTGTACAGCTCAGACCCCGAAGGCGTGCCGTCGGCACCGCTCTCCGAGGGATCCGGGACCACAGCGCGACCAGACGGACCGGCGGGCGGGACTGTCGGCTAACCAACGTTGCTGCAACGGGGTCGCATCTGGCGGAATGACTCGCTACGTTGACGGTGACCACCAGCGGGCTCGAAGAGCCGCAACTCTGTCCAGACGGCATGGGAGGCAGTCGTGTTCGACGCCATCGGCACTCATCAGGAACTCCACGAGGGACTTGAGCGCAGCAAACAGTACATCGGTGCCCAGATCGCTGCCCAGCAGGCGGCCATGGACACGATCGATTCGCCGGGGGCGCTTGACACCAAGGCCAAGCTGTTGGTGGCGATCGGGGTGGTCGCGCTAACCCGCTGCCAGGACTGCGTGTCCTTGCATATCCCGAAGCTGCTCGCGGCGGGTGCGACCAAGGCCGAGGTGATGGAGGCCGCAGCGGTCGCCATCTCGTTCGGCGGCGGACCGACGATGGCGTTTGTGTGCACCGTGATCGAGCCAGCGTGCGATCAATTCGCCAGCGTGGTGAACGCCGACGCCACCGCAGGCAGCGGCTTGTTCAACTGACGAGAGTGGAGCCGTCACGGCTGGAGGCGATCGCCAGGCGAAGCAGTAGCAACTGCGCGGGCGCTTGCTAGTCCGTCTTTCCCCCTGGGTGGGTCAGCGGCATCGGTGGCGGCCCGGCCAATCCGACCAGCGACTGTCCTGTTGGAATCTTGGCCTAGTCGGTTGCTCAGAGGTGCGGCTTCAATGACCGCGGTGTTACGGTTCATTGTCCGGCTGTCAAGTGCGAGTTCAATTCTTTGCGGGGCGGCAATGCTGAACGAGTCGGGGTTCGGGGGCGAGATGACCACCGGATTGTTGGCCACTGGCCTTTGGGACTTGTCGTCTGACCTGGCGGCCGTTGCCAGCCGGGATGGCCACCTGAAGGCTGTCAACGCGAGTTGGGAACGGGTCCTGGCCTGGTCGCCCGACGAACCTGCAGCTGACAGTTTCCTGGATCTTGTCCACCCAGACGATGTTGCGACCACTGCTGCCGCACTGCAGTCACTGGCCGAGTCCGGTCGGGTGACTGTCAGTTTCGTGAGCCGGTGCAGAGGTATGGATGGCCGGTACCACCTGCTCTGCTGGAAAGTGCGGGCAAGCGAGGATGGACAGGATTTGCTGCTGGTGGCCAGTTCATCGGCCGGGTCCGAGGATTCTGTCGAGGCAAGGCCCGCTCCGCGACCTTCAGGCGATCGAGAGTCCGCGCCAGTTGGTGAATACCATGGGTCCGGCACGGACAGGATCGTGTGGGTTGAAGGGGCCGATGCCGAGCTGGTGTCTGGTGCGCAACGCTTCCCCTCGGAGTACTCGGGTCTGGGTCTGGTCGTGCACGCCAGTAGCGGGGCGATCGTCGGGGCCAACGCCGAGGCCGGAGCCTTGCTCGGCCTGGATTTGGATCAGTTGGTTGGGCGCACCTCGCGGGACCCACGATGGGCTGCGGTGTCCGAACAGGGGCTGCCGCTGGCCGGGGATCAACACCCGGCGATGCGCACCCTGGCCACTGGGGAACCGGTCGCCGATTTCATGATGGGGGTACTGATTCCCGATCGGGACGGTCCGGGACGAACCCGTTGGCTGGACATCTGCACGTACCCCCTGCGCGCAGGCGCCGCCCAGATTGCGAGCGACGAAGGTTCCGAGGCGGGTGGTTCTGGTCGTTCACCTGTTGGGGCGGTGGCGGTGTTCGCCGACGCCTCGCAGACACTTCGCGGGCAGGCGGCTGCCAACGGCCTGCTGGCGGGGTACCGGTTGTTGGCCGACAACGCCACAGATGCGGTGTTCCTGATTGATGCGGACGGGGTGTTCGTCTGGGCGTCTCCGGCGACCGCGCGGGTTCTGGGTCACGACCCGTTGAGCCTGATCGGCACCAACGGTATTGATCTGGTCCATCCTGATGACTCAGCGGGGATTGGTTCGATCCAGGCCAGGGTCGAGCAGGGCGAGGACCGGATCGAGTTCGAGGTCAGGGAATTGACTGCAACTGGGGGGTACCGGTGGATGTCCGGGATCGTCGCTCGTGTGCCGTTCTTGGAGGGTGCCGGTGAGCGGCGGATCGTGACGTTGCGGGACATCCACGAGCAGGTGTTGGTGCGTGCGCAGCTGGCTGATCTGGCAGAGCAACTCGCACGGTCCAGGGCCGAGCTGGCGGCCGAGAACGAGCGGCGTGAGTTGGTGCTGGCCGGGACTCGGCTAGGTCTGTGGGACTGGAACATGGTCACCGATGAGTTGGTGATCGATGAGCGCTGGGCGCAGATGCTGGGCTACGAGCGAGCCGAGCTGGAACCTGTCAGCATCGACGCTTGGAATCGTTTGAGCCATCCCGATGATCTGGCCCGAGCGTACGATCTGATCTTCCGGAGCACCCAGGACCCGGACGTGCATTACGACATTGAGGTGCGGATGCGACATCGGCTTGGGCGGTGGGTCGATGTTCGCACTCGGGGTGAGGTCGTTGAGTGGACCTCTGATGGTCGGCCGCTGCGGATGACCGGGACCCACGAGGACATCACCGAGCTTGTCCAGGCCCAGCGTCATCTGGCGGCTGCCGAGAGGCAGTACCGGCTGCTGGCAGAGAACGCCACCGACGTTGTCTACCAACTTGATGCCGACAGCGTTCTGCAGTGGATCTCGCCGTCGGTCCAGCGGGTGTTGGGGTGGCGGCCCGAGCAACTGCTCGGAACCCGCACGGCTGACCTGGCTCACCCCGACGACCTGCCAGCTTTGGCGGCGTGGGACCAGGAGGTCATCGCCGCCGCGCTCGCCGGGTCGCAGTCCGGCCCACTGGAACTGCGGTGCCGCACTGCTGATGGCGGCTACCGGTGGATTTCGGTCCAGTCCCGGCCGACCCTCAGCGACGATGGCGTCATCACCGGCACCGTGGTGGGAGTACGTGACATCAACGAGCAGGTATTGACCCGCCGGGACGTCCAGCTCCTGTGGGACATGTCCGTGGATCTGCTGGCTGTGGCCGATCTGGACGGCTACCTGACCTCCGTCAATGCGAGTTGGGAACGGGTGCTCGGCTATTCCCCGCAGGAGATCACCTCCAGACCCTACCTGGACCTCGTCCACCCGGACGATATCGAGGCAACCCTGCAGAAGGCGCAGGATCTGCTCGAACCCGGGCAGGTGACCACCAACTTCGTGGTCCAGTGTCGCTGCAAGGATGGCACCTATCGGTGGCTCGACTGGAGTTCGCGGACCGCAGAGGACGGCGGGCAGGTCTACTGCATTGCTCGTGATGTCACCGACGAAGTGCTGGCTCGGCGAACCGAGCAGATGCGCCACCAGTTGCTCGCTGAGAATGCGTCGGACGTGGTCTGGCAAGTAGCCCCTGACGGCAGGTTGGAATGGGTGTCGCATTCGGTAACCGCGGCACTGGGCCGGGATCCGGAGGCGTTGGCTGGCCGGTTCGCTCTTGACTTGATCCACCCCGAGGATCGGGCACAGGCAGTGGACGATCGGGCAAGGGTCCTGTCCGGTGGCACGGTCGCAACGGAGTACCGGATTCTCTGCGCGGACGGGTCGTTCCGGGCGATGGCGATTCGTCGTCGCGCGGTCGATGACGCCAGCGGTGTGGAGGTTGCAACGCTGCGCGATATTCAGGCCGAACTTGACGTGCGGCAGCTACTGACCCACGCGGCCGAACAGGATCCCCTTACCGGCCTAGCGACGTTGCCGGTCGCCGTCGCGCGCATCGAGCACCTGCTCGGCGAGCTTCCCGAGCAGGGTCGGGGACGCATGCTGACTGTGCTGTGCGTGGGGGTCGATTCCCTGAAGTCGGTCAACGATGCACTCACGTTTGCCGGTGGTGACCGGGTCCTGGCAAGTGTTTCGGCCAGGATCGCCGACGTCACCGGCAACCGGGAACTGCTGACACGCGGCTCTGGGGATGAGTTTGTGTTGGTGATCCCCGGCCTGGCCAGTCGCGCCGAGGCAGGCGAGATCGCAGATCGGGTGCGGGCGGCCGCCAAGGGCCCGCTCATGATCGATGCCCACCACGTTGCTCCTACGGTCAGCATCGGTGTTGCGATGGGCGTCAGCGATTCCGATGCCGGTGGGCTTGTGCGCGACGCGAGCTTGGCGATGCGCCAAGCCAAAACCAACGGCCGTGACCGGTGTGAGTTCTTCGAACCCCACATGGCGGAAGAAGCCGGGCTCCTGTTGGCCGTTGAATCCGCCATCCGAGAGGGCCTGGCCAACCGGCAGTTCGTGCCGTGGTTCCAACCGATCGTGAACCTTTCCGATGGTGCGTTAGTTGGCTATGAAGCACTGGTTCGCCGAGTCCATCCCGACGGCACCGTCGTCGAGCCAGACAAATTCCTGCCCATTGCGGAAAGAAGCAACCTCATCATCGACTTGGATCTGGTCGTCCTTGCGCAATCGGTCGAAATGTTGACCTGCCTGCCAGCGCCGCAACATGTCGCGGCCAACTTGTCGGCGGCCACTTTGGCGAGCGTGGACTACGCGGCACGGGTGATCGAACTCGTGAACGGTCGTGGCATCGATCCGACACGCTTGCATTTGGAGTTCACCGAAACAGCGCTGCTGGCCGTCAATGGACCCATCCGCGACGTAATGTGCGAACTCGCCGACGCTGGGGTCAGCTGGTACGTCGACGACTTCGGGACCGGCTACTCATCGATCGCTCACTTGCGTGATCTACCCATCGCGGGGCTGAAACTGGACCTGTCCTTCACCGCTGGGCTCGGGTCCGGCGACCTCACGGCCGAGCGTCTTGCACAGGGCCTGGCCGGACTGGCCGACGGGCTCGGACTCGACACCGTCGCTGAAGGCGTCGAGACACAAGCGCAGGCCGCAATCTTGCGGGCCCAGGGCTGGAAGCACGGCCAGGGCTGGATCTACGGACGACCCGCTCCACCGCCTAGGGTTCCACAACAACCGACTGAACCGAGTTGACGGGATATCCCGAAGGTGTGCGCGAGATGATCGAATCTGATCGCGAAAGACTTCCGCCCCGGCCACAGCTGCTCCATTTCGAGCGCCGCGCCGGTGCGATCCGTAACTGCCGCGCAACCTTCAGGTTGTGGTTCTAGGCAGTCAATTCCGCGGCCGCGATCGCAAAGATGCTGTCAGCTTCGCCAACGGCAATGAAGTGACCTCCACCCTTGACTTCATGCCAGACAGACGAGGGCATGCGGTCCGAGATCTCCTTGTTGATCGGATAGGGAACCAGGTGATCGTCAGTCCCCTGCCACATGTGCACTGGGCGTTCAATCTTGGTCACGTCGAATGCCCACGTGTTGTACAGAAGCTCAGCGTCGTCAACCAGTGGTTCGGAGCCTTGAGCGAAGCATTCGGCGGACTCGTCTCCAAATGCCTTCGCGATGGCGGGGTCGCTCAAGATTTCCTGGTCGTAGTCGTTGACCAGTTTGTACACATAGTTGATGTATGCCTTGCGGAAGTGTTCGGCGCTCAGACCAAGGATCTCGTACATGAGGTGAAACTCGCCATGGTGGCGGAGCGCTAGCTTCCCGCCCTTGGTGTCGACCTTGTCCATGAACTCGGCTGCCCACATGCTGCCGAATGTGCCGTAGTTGCCGCCGGCGATACTCGTGACATGGCGCAGGCGAGCGGGGTCCAAGTACGCGGCCGCAGCTAACGGCCAAGGGCCGCTTTCTGACCAACCACTCACGCCGAACTCTTGGTATCCCAACGCATCAGCGACGGTGAGCAGATCATTCGCCCAGCTCTCGTAACTGCGGTAGGCCTGTTTTGTGGACTGACCGATCCCCGGTCGGTCAACGGTCACAAGCCGCAAGCCGTTCTTGACCGCGCCATTTGCCAGTAGCTGGCCCTCAAGTCGACAACCTGGGCCGCCATGGTTGTGGATCACAAGCGGTGCACCCGGATCACCAAACTCGATGTAGGCGAGTTTGCGGGCTCTCCCGATTCCCACCAGACCCCGAGCGTATTGCCTGGTTGCAGGTGGTCGAGGCACGCAGACAAACACGTTGGTCGGTGAGGGCGCCTGAGAATTGGTCAGTTTGTGCGAGGAGGCTCTGGGATCGGAGAATCACTGCCCGGCTGCGACGGATCGACGGATTGTCCTTCGCGCGTGAGAAACCTGAACCGCACGAAAGCCATGATCGTCCACAACAATCCGCAGACCAACAGTGCCACCCCAAGGGAGAGGAGCTTTGCCCCCCAACTGTTCTCGTTGCTTTCAACGATGGCAGACCTGCGGGTCACCTGAATGATGACGACAACCAGGCCCACGATGAACGCAATCGGGCCAAGCACCACACGAGGGGTCCACCCCGAAACTCAAAAACTGCGCAACGTCGCCGGTTGAAACCGAAAATGACAACGTCGTAGTCCCGCGAGTACGGTGGGCTCCTGACCCGCGGATTGGACACCCCATGTTGCCCCGAACTCGCCTGGCGATCCTGGTGTGTGCCCTGATGGTTTCTAGCACCATCCTGGTTGGGTGCGGCACGACACAGCAAGCCAACAGCGGCCAAAACAACTCTGGTGGGACGGCGGGGCCGCCATCACCAACGCAGACAACATTGCCGTCGAATTGGCCCTCGGGAATTCCCACCCCACCTGCGGCCTTTCAGATCACCAGTGCCGGAGGCAATCAGGGGATTCTATTTGTGACTTGGCAGGGTCCCGCGGGGCAGGCGGCGAACGTGCAAGCACAGATGACGGCGGGTTTCAGGTCCGCAGGGTACGCGCAGCAGCCGCCTCCGCCCGGAGCTGGGGACAGCGCGGGCACATTGTGGGTCAAGGATGGGCAGTCTGTTCAATGTCTCGTTCAGGATCAAGCCAGTTCGACAATGGTGAACGTCAACCTGTCCTTGAACTCAGGATGATGGCGTTTCCCTCTCACAACCTGCATTGATGGATCACGCTGACCTGCCGGGGACATAGAATGTCCGTTCACATGATGTGGGAACGGACACATTATGCGCAGTCGACGCGGACGCGGAATGTCCTTATCCGCCCCCGGCAACGGGCCGCCAGTGCAGTATGCGGCAGCCGCGAAGCACGGGCCCGCGCCGACAACACGGGCTGGCACCACGAACGGGTTACGGCACAGCCCCTGAGTCGTTGACAGCGATGCGGTCGCGGCCCTCGTGTTTCGCCGCATACAAGGCGAGGTCGGCGCGGGCCAGGATGGTATCGACGGTGTCCCGTTCATCAGCCAGTGTCGAGATGCCGCCGGTGAAGCGGATCAGCACCGAACCGTCACCGATCAGCATCGGGTTCTCGGCCAGCACTTCGCGGCAGCGCTCCAATGATTGAAGCGCCTGAACAGCGTCGGTGTTCGGGAACATGACGGCGAACTCGTCTCCGCCGACCCGGCCGATGACATCGATCTGGCGGATGTTCTCTCGCAAGGTCGCGACAAAAGCGACTAGGGCGTCATCACCGGCCGAGTGGCCATAGGTGTCGTTGATGTCCTTGAAATGATCAATATCGAGCAATGCCACCGACAACGGCTGCCGGTGTCGTTGCGAGCGGGCAATCTCGCGAACGGTCTCGCGCAGGAACTGGCGACGATTCGCCACCCCGGTCAGGAAGTCGGTAGATGCTTGGCGTTGCAGTTCCTCCTCCAACCGTTTGCGCTCGGAGATGTCGCGGGCAATGGAGATGATGTGCTGCTCACCGTGCAGATCAAGAAGTCGTGCCGAGATCATACCCGTGATCGCCGTACCGTCCTTGCGGCGGAAACCGGCCTCGAGATTCTCGCATGAACCCTCGGACTGCAGTTCCTGCACGAGCGTGTCACGTTCCTCCGGGTCAACCCACAGTGCCGCAATCGTGAACTGGCCGACCGCCTCCTGCCGGGAGTACCCGGTGATCCGGCTGAAGCCCTGGTTGACATCAACGACCATGCCGTCCCGCAGGCGACTGATCACCGTCGCATCCGGGCTAATAGCGAAGATGCGCTGCAGGTTCGCGCGCTCCGTGTCGATATCGGCGCTGAGCCGACGATTGACCATGAATACCAGACCGAACGTCCACAGCAAGCTCGCCGCCAGTCCGGCCAGCAGTCCGCCCGAATAGACCGCCGAGCCCGCATAGATCGAGTCCCCGAAGTCGGCCCCCAACAGCTCAGCG
>JBAXOQ010000093.1:0-13387 GCA_037133175.1 Actinomycetes bacterium | reverse complement strand
TCCCACCGGGAACGAATCGCCGGCCTTCCAGCGGTAGTAGATCGGCACCGCGAACGCCAGATACAGCCCGACGACGCCGATGGAGACCACCGCGAAGAACGCGATCGGTACCGGAGCTCCGTTGATGTCGACCGGCACCAGCGCGGGCAGCGTGATGATCGCAGCGATCACCGCGGTCACGATCACCGCGTTGGAGTTGCCCTTGCCTATCGTCAGCCCGACCACGCGAGCCTGTCCACCCTCGGTCACGACCGCAACATTGCCGGTGCCGGGACGGTAACCGGAGGAGTGGGTGCTGGTTGGTTGACGGATGCTGGTAGGCGCTGTGTCGCAGCGGAAACGAAAACGTCCGCTCCATGCTTCAAAATACTGGTGACTTCGCCGTTGATTGTCGGGCTTTTGATCACAAGCTTTCCGCTAATCTTCCCCGGCAGCCACCGAAATTCGATGACCGAGTTCAGATCGCACGACCGAGCCGCCATCTTGTTGGGAACGAAAACGAGCTGAGTCTCAGTGAGGACCAGGATTCCCGTGGCCCCGCTAAGGTGCCCTTGGACCAACGCGACAATCGTGTCGTCAGTCGGCATCACGGAAGAAAGCCGGTTCAACCACTTCCCTAGCCCGGCCACAAAGCCAAGGGGTGCCGCAGCGTCATCGATGTCCACTCGCCCGTACTTGCTCGCCACTACCGGAGTTGGGGTGGTCTCAGGTGCTGTGGCGGTGGGCAGTTCTGTCCACTGTTGTCCATCCCACCACAGCCAATTGTGGCCATTCCAATGCAAGTTCGGGTCGGCTGCCGTTCGTTCTCTGTCCCCATGCACCCATCTTGGTCCCTCACCCAATGGGAAGCCCGTCAGGTGACCCGAACAGTGGTATCCAGTGGGGTTGCCAGCCGCGAGTAGTAAGAAGCGTGTGCGGCACCCACACCATTTGGTTTCAGTTCCGGTCGGAGGGCGGAATCCGTCCTCGACCTCTCCATATGTTCCTTCGGCTTGGGGAGCAATCCACGGCGCTTCTTCCCACACTTCACAACTATTCTGGGCCCCGTGTCGTGGGGATCGACTCTGGCTGCGTCGTCTGGATCGGTGGAATATGTCTGTGTGACGCAGCGTGCCGTCGGCAATGGTGGGTTTCGGCTTAAGCGGACCGCGCATCCCGCCGATAGATAATAGTAGTTGCTATTATCGCAACTACTATGCAATGATAGTTGCGGAGAGAGGAGTTGGCGATGTCTGACACGACGAGTCTTTGGGAGCTGGGTCTTACGGACCAGCGTGATGACCCCGAAGAGATCAGGAAGCACGCTGCCGAAGTCGGCTCGCGAATCGCTGAGCTTCGTCACAGTACCGGGCTAACGGGTCAACAGCTCGGTGATCGAGTGCGATTGCGTAAAGACCAGATTTCCAAGATTGAATCCGGTAAGCGGCGAGTGGACATTGGTGAGCTACCGCTATTTGCTCAGGCTTTGAATGTCTCCGTTGGAAGGCTTCTAGGGCAGGCTGACGACCAGACGATGGCATTGGCTGCCCGGCTGGTGGAAGGGGCTGGCCCTGAAAGTGTACGGCCAGCCCGGACACGTGCTCGCCAACTGCTCGAAGTCGATGAGCTGTTGACGACAAGGGCGAACATGCCTCCCGCGACTGGCAGCCGACAAGGAAGGGCAGTTCATGACTTGGCCCGGTCCATGGCGCGACATGGCGCCACTTCCAAGGTGACGGCTCAACGACAGGGGCGTGAGCTTGCTGATGCGACACGCGACTTACTGGATCTCGGCAGTGATGCGCTCGGCGAGCTTCCTTCACTAATCGAGCGGCATTTCTCAGTTGATGTCGTACTCGATTCGCTCGGAACGGCAATAGACGGCCTGTGCGTGCACTCGGGAGACAAAGCTCTAATCCTTGCTAGCACCGACTTCACCGACGGGCATGTTAGGTTCACACTGTTGCACGAACTAGGCCACCATCTGTTTGGTGATCCACGTGAGCTAATCGAGGAATCAGAACACGACATGTTCGTCGACAACCTGGTAGAAGTTCGAGCCAACACCTTTGCAGGAAACCTCCTGATGCCCGAGCAAGGAATCAGATCGACGCTGTCATGGCTTGACGAATCAGCACCATCCTTGAGTGGACGCGCGCTCATAGAATTGATGGAGATGTTCGGAGTATCGTTGTCCGCGCTCGTCTACCGACTGAACACACTGAAGTTGATGTCCTACGAAGATGGGCAAAGACTTCGCCGATCAAGCTCAATCCGCCGGTTGGTCGCGGAGAACCAGGACATTGCACCAACCCAGGCTGCGACAGCCGTGAGTCACACAAAACGCGCACCAGAGCGTTACGTTAGGTATGCGCTGAAAGCAGCTCGGAGTCAGCGTCTCGGATTATCGGCGGTGGCTACGGTTCTTGATGTTCCAGACGATGACGCGCTGTGGTCCATCGTCATGGGCGCCGAAGATCAAACATCGCCATCGGATACTGGCGCACCACTCAATCTGGTATGACATCGGTCCAGGTCGCTTGGTTCATCGACACGAGCGCTTTGGTCACTCTTGCGATCAGTCCGGGTTTGAATCAAGCAGTTCAAACCGCGCTGACTCAACCTCCGCACAGGGCGCTCCTGATGCTGGCGGTTAGGAACGAACTTGACGGACTAGTGCAAAAGAATGAGCAGCCCGTTGCGAATTGGGCCGCCGGAGCGCTGACTCAACTCGCGTGGCTCGGAAAACCGCTCGAGATGAGTCCCGCTGACGAAACGCGTGCGGATGAGCTTCAAAAGATCATCGCCGGAGGACGGGCACTAACGCATCCTCAACAACACTACGGAGAAGCCGCCATCATTGCTACTGCCACACGAGCAACCCTCGTGAAGACGGCGATGCTCAGCGACGACTACGGCGCAAGGATTGAGGCCAAGAACCACGGACTGACAACAGCAAGCGTGCATAAGTTGATCCACCTTCTCATCCGTAACAACGTGATAACTGCTCAGACAGGCTGGCAGTTCGCTGAAGCCCTGCACAAAGCTGGACGGGCACAGGACTACAGTATTGACGAATTGCAGGATGGAAAACTTGGCCGCGTTGGGCGACCATAGTCGTCGCAGGGAAGATGGCTCCCTGTAGAGCGGCGGGGCTCGGTGCATGCCGAATTACGAGTACCAACTTGTTGTTGCCACGCATCGCTTGAATGTCCCGTCGAAGAACTAGCGTGGCCCGCGTGCCCGAGGGTTACAGTCGCCTCTCCACGATCATCCCCGCCGACTTACACAAGCGGGTCAAGATTGCCGCGATCACCCACGACCGGGCGTTGCAGGATGTGATTGCGGAGGCGTTGGCTGATTGGTTGAAAAAGAACGGGTGAGCGGTGGCTCGCTAGATTTTGAAGCGTGTGGTGGTGACCCGGTCGCGCGGTCGGGCGTTCCAGGGTTCGGAGCGTTGTGAGGGCGCGGGCCGGTGGGGGCGCGGGCTGGACACGGTCACATACCAGGACTCGACCTGCGCGTATGCCGGGTCAGTGTTCGCCTTAGCAACAATGTCGGCGACCAGGGTGTCCAGGTCGAGGAGTTTGCTGGTCGCGAACAGGTCCAACGCGACCGCCATTGCCAATCGAGGCTCAACCCGATCCAGGCCGAGGGTTTGGGCGAACGATTTCGCGCGGGAAACCCCCGTACGGTTTCCCTCGCCCTCATATTGTGTGAGCAACAGGTAGAGGGCGTACCCCGCCAGCTCGGGTGTTCCGTCGTTGATCCAGGAATCAAGTCGGTTGCGGTTGCCGACGTATCTGAGGATGTCTCTAGCCTGTTGGCTTGGCATAGGCTGGCCGACCATGTCCGCTGCCGTGACCGCCAAGAACTGGTGGCTGATGTCGGGTGGGCACGCTTCGCCGAGGCGACAATCGGGGCACAACACGGCTGTTAGATTCTCGCGGTCACATGTGGGCAAGTCGCGGATGAAGCGATGTTTCTTCCACCAGGATTGTGCGGCCATTTTGCGGATCGCGTGCTGAGCGAGAATCAGGTAGCCAGGTAAGAATGTGTTCAACTGCCACCCTGGTGGGATCGGTGTTCGACGCTGTTCCAACAGCGGATAGAGCACGTTCGCGAACGGCACTCCCGCCTCACACTTGGCTTGCAAGAGGTCGCACCCGAGGGTCGCGCACTCAACAACTTGGTCCGCCCATTGTTCGGCACGCTCCAACGTCAGCCGCGTCTCCAAGGCTGTGTGGGTCGCCAAATGGGCGTCGGAGATCTGCGGGTGGGTGCGGGGGCGTTGCTTCTTCGGCACTGTGAAACTCGCGGTGGTGACGCCGCCAGCGACCTGGTGGAGGTGAACCCAGTCGACGATCGCGCGCGTTCCCGCCGCGTATTCGAGTAACCCGGTCAGTGTTCGGGCAGTGAGCAACGCATCACTCGTCGCGTCGTGCGCCTCGCTCGCCGGACGTGTGAACCCGAACGCTTCCGCGACCGCATCCAAATTGTGCCCACCCGCCGGTAGCGGGTAGTTGAGGGATGTTGGCAGGTGCATCGTGTCGAGGACGGGAACGTCGAACATTTGCCGTCCCGCCCGCTTGTATTCCTCCAACAGCCGGGTGATGTCGAATCCGGAGTTGTGGGCGACGAAGACGGCGCCCACGCGGGCGAACCATGCGTCTATTGTGTCCACGATCTCCGCGAACGACGGCGCATCCTCAACCATCGCATCCGTGATGTGATGGATCTGTTGGGACTGAGCGTCGATCGGCACACCAGGGTTCACAAACGTCGAATACTGGTCGTGGGGATCATCGGCGACGTCGCCGCCGATGACGGGAACGATCGCGATTTGAACAATGTGGTATTCGTTGTTCACGACCGTGGTTTCCGTGTCAACGACGAGGAAGTCGCGTTGCTCAGCGAGCCACTCGTAGGCGATCACGACGCGAGGCCCTTCTTCTCCGCGACCGCCCGCAACATCGCCACGTCACGCAACGAGGAATACCGCACCCGGGTGCGGCGCTGAGGCGTCCCCGCCACCGCCACAGCCGTCGACACAACACCCGGTGCTTGAGGGTGGACATCGGCGATCGCTCGCGGCTCCATCGACCAGCCGTAGAACCGTTCGTTATCGGCGCGCAACAACCGCAACACCTGAGCCTTGTCGTGGAACATGCCCGCGTCCTCACACACCACCAGGTCGAGGAGGTTGTTGGTGCGTTCAATGTTCGCGAACGCATGTTTGCGACGCTGAAGCAACGGCTTGATCTTGGCGGCCAACAGAATCTCCAACCCACCGGTCGACAACGCGATCGTCGGATGGTGTTCGAAGGCTTCGATGATCGCCAAATAGTGGGCTTCGTAGTTGCCGCGCTGCGCCATAATCCGGTCCACGGGAGCACGCAACCTGTGCATCTCAAGGAGCAACGAATCCCACCACCGGGTCCACTGTTCGGGCGTCATCTTCGCTAGATTCGCGGCACTCAACAACTTGAGGTGGGCCCGCAACACGGGGACGGGTCGTTTGACCCGTTCTCGCATCGTCCAAGCGTTGGGGGCTGCGAGCATCGCGTTTTCGATGTTGGCCCGCATCTGGTAGAGGGAGGGAATGAAGACAACATTCGGCCACAACAATCGGATCGCCTTGATCTGTGCGGAGTTGAAATCCGACACCACGAACTGAGGCTCGAACGGTGACAGCTCGCTCAGGAACACCCTCCACGCGATCAAATCAGCCATCGGGAACGCCCGCACCAACCGCAACCGGGTCGTCGTATGGGTCGTGCCACGCTCCTCCACATGAACGACTTGAGCGGCAGCCAACACCACCCACTCCTGTTTCACAGCGTTCCTCGTGAGCTTCCCGAACACCGGCACCGCATCCAAAATCAACACGGTGGGCCGGTCGGGAACGTTCCGGGCATCTTGCATCATCAGTTTGTCGCGCGCCCGTAGGTGTTCTTCCTCAAAAGCCCACAAGACGGGCCCGTAGACCTCAACGAAGTCGGCTGCTGTGTGCCAGAACCGGCGGGATTCCAACTGGCCTAGAGACACCCGCTGACCGCGTTTGCGAACCTTCTGTCCATGTGGCCGTCGTGTGCTTCGCCCCGTTCGCGCACGAGCATCCCGCGACGCTTTCCCATAGGACACCCCGGAAGCGACCGCGTTCAGAATTTCAGCGACCTCGTGAGCGGACCACGACGATTGGCGAGCGGCGGAACGCTCCCCATGATGAACCCCGCGCAACTCACCACACACCACGCACTGGTCTTCCCCCACCTGCACGTGTTCACGAGGCAGTTCGGGGGTGAATGTGTGGGTTTCTCCATCGGCGTTGGTACAGCGGTAACGCTGTTTCTTGACCGCGCCGCTCCCATAGGTGCCAATCCGAATCACATGCGATCCAGGATGTTCCACGCACGAGGGCGGTAGCGTGAAAACGGGGACTTGGGTTTGGTCGGTGGAAACGATCACGCTGAACACGTGTGAGCGATAGCCAACTGCCCGACACTCAAACCGGTGCCGGGTTCCGGACTTCCGTTCTCGTTTGCCCCGGCTGACGATGACTGAGCCGCCGTGCAGTGGGTTCGGACACGGCGGATAGTGCGCGCTCAGTATCGACGTGTCCGGCATCTCCCGCACCTCCTTCTTGCTTGGAGGTTACTCTCCGTGCCTGACAACCCGCCTGTTCGATGCACCCACTAACAACACGATTTGCCGTACTCTCCAGCAGGGCCGGGATGGCAAAGAAGGGCACGGCAGCCAGCACTATCTCAAACACGATGTCGAACGTCAGTGCAGAAATCGACACCGCCGAAGAGGCTCGCTGGAATGAGTCTGACGTCGGCCCTGGGACCTCCACCCAACGCCCGCCGGTTGCCGCCGAGGCAGTTGTCCAAACAGCTACCAGCCCCAGCATCACCGCTGTCATCATCAGCGACCGAGTCCGGTATTTGGGGCGGCGCCACCAGAACCACACGTCAAAGGCAACGACCAAGATCAGCAATACAAGGGGCCCGACAGCAGTCATGTCGCGGCGTCCGGCCGCCTGACCAGCCACTTCTGAGCGAGCCGCGTGCAACACAACCAGCAGCACCAGCAGAAACAAGGCGAGGACGAGCCCGGTCAGGGCCCGATTCCGGGACCTGCGGCACAGTATTCGATCCGCGAAGAAGAGCCCGAAGACAGCGATGAAAGCACCCTCGGATATCCCCTGCAACAGCGCCGACACCACCAGCGGAAGATGCTCACCCAGCAGCACACGATCGGGCAGTGAACGCGTCCCGCGGAGTTGCATCCACATCTCCACCAAAGCCAACCCGACTGCCCCCACGAGCAGGACCCAGGCGTAGTCCCAGCGCTTGGATCGATACCGGTCCCAGACAACAAGACCAACAGTGACCAGGGCGAAAGCGAGCTTGGAGTTGAAGTCCGAACCGAAGGCCGACCCACGCACCATGTACACCGGGTCGAGAAAGTCCACGCCTCATTCTAGAACCCCGGGCCGACGGACGACGAGCAATGTCACCTGCAGCGCAGAACCACCCAACAGAGAACAACATCACCAATCAAATCGGTGGAACGAGGCTAGGCCTCAAGCAGTTGAACGTCATAAAGACCGAACCGGCTATCGCGCGACACCGCAACCATGTTCTCGATCTGTGCCTGGGCAATGAGCATGCGGTCAACGGGTCGTCGTGATGCCGTGGGAGCGAACCGGCGGCAAAGCCGTGGGCCACACTGATGGGCAGAAACTCAAATGCGTCGGCGGTGATCTGGGCACTGACATCGCTGGGCACAGTCAGTTTGCCGAGCGCCTGCTTTATCGAGATTTCCCACGCGCTCGCGGCAGAGACGTAGACGTCATTTCGCGGGTCAGCAATTGCTTCGCGCGCAGCCGGGCGAAGGACCGAGTCATTGAGCCACCACAGCAACGTGTGGGTATCAAGAAGCAGTCGCACTCGGGCGCTCCTGACCGTTGAAGGCAGCCAGAAGGTCAGCGGGCAGTTCGTCAAAGTCGTCAGCCATGACGATCTGTCCGCGGCACGATCCCGGCACGCGCGGCAGCGCCTGGTGCGCGATCGGGACGAGCCGGGCCACTGGATGGCCTGCCCGCGCAATCGTTATCTCCTCGCCGCCTTCGACCCGATTGAGGAGCGCGGAGAACTGCGACTTCGCTTCGTACACATTCACCTGGTCCACAGACCAACGATAGGAGAGTTGGTCAGTTGGTCGCGGAAAGGTGCGCGCCTCGGCGCACCGTTGCTATCCCGGGAAGGGCGGCAAAGGCGGAAGAGGTGGCAACGGAATGATGCTCCCGCCTGAGGCGTCATCGAGTTGCTCATCCGACACGGTGTCGTCGTTCGCATCGCCTGTTGGTGTTTGATCGTTCATGGGAAGCACCCTTCGTATCGACACCTCCACGTTGGCACGTCTCGGCGCGCAACGTCAACCGGGCGAAGCTGGCTCGGTTGTCTTGCCCGGCCGTGTCTTGCCCGGCCGTGGCTTGCGCGACCGGACACGAGACGTCGGCGGACGCAGCCCCCTTCCGGGAGGCCAGCGCAAATCGAACAGTATGAGGATTCAGCACTTGTCGCCAGCCAGCCTTCCTAGGCGCCGAGGGCAGTGTGCGCGGCGTTGCCCATGAAGGTCTCGATGGCGCCGTCCCACACCAATTGCAGGCCGGTCGCGGTGGAGGCGGTCTCATGTCTGGTGTCGCCACCGACTCCGGCCAGGGCATTGCCGGACTGGGCGGCCCACAGCCCGTGGTCGGGGTCGATTCCGTAGCCGGCGAGTTGGGCGGAGTACGCATCGACCGT
Organism: Actinomycetes bacterium; assembly: GCA_037133175.1. Taxonomy (GTDB): domain Bacteria; phylum Actinomycetota; class Actinomycetes; order S36-B12; family UBA10799; genus ELA509. Next base: position 4,595 of record JBAXOQ010000093.1, on the reverse strand, counting down.
GCCGGTCCCGGACAGTAAGGCGATGCCCAGTGCGCCGGAGTCGGTGGCTTGGATCGCCAGGTTTCCGATGCCGGTTCCGGTCAGGCCGTAGGCCTGATCCGCCGAAACCAGGTACTGCGACATCGTGTAGTACGAGAAATCCCACGCACTGCGGGCCAGGTAGTTACCGTTGGCGACGTTCTCCGACGGGGTCGGGGTCGGGGTCGTGGATGTGGTCGAGGTCGCGGATGTGGTCGGGGCCGTGGCTGACGCGGAGGCCGAAGCGGCCGACGCGGAAGCCGAAGCTGCCGACGCAGAGGCCGCCGCGGACGCCGACAAAACCGACGACGGGGTGCGGGTGCTGGCCGAGGACAGTGCCTGCAACTGCTGCACCGCACCGTACAGGTGGCCTGGTTGGGAGAACGTCAGCCCCGGGGAACTGGCGATCGAGGTGAGCACTGCCTCGTAGTACCGCTGGTTCGCCGCGCCGGCGGTGGACAGCAGATCCGAATAGCCGCCGATGAACGCTGCCATCGCGGCTCGGTCGGTGGTCGGGGACGGCGCCAACGCCAGCGCGAGCGCAAACGAATCGGGGAAGATCCGCTCCACGGCGATGCGATATTGGGCGTTCACCGCTGCTGCTTCGAGCACCTCACTGGCAACGGTTCCCCCGCTGGCAGCCAGCTCCTTGCTGATCGTGCGCAACACCGCTACCGATTTGGTCAGCCAGGTCATCGAGGCGACCGCGGCGATCTGCTGCACCGGGCTAGTGTTCGCGGCCTGGGTGGAGCTCGCCGCCAGGGCCGTCTCGGCCCGGCCTGCCTGCGCTTTGGCCTGCGCGATCTGCGCGGCGGCGGCTTGGGCGGAACCGTGGGCCTTGACCACCGCGGCCGCGTTGGCGCCGGCAACCTGCTGATCGACCACGACCAGCGCGGCGATCGCCGTGGCGTAGGCGTTCGCACGCTCACCCTTGGCGGCCTGTTCCCGAGACGCGGCCAACTGGGCGCGGGCGGCTGATCCCTGCGCTGCGGTAACCGTACCGGCCTTGATGGCGACCGCGAGGTCGGCATCCAGGGCGGTTTGAGCGGACGTGACCTGGGCGTCGACGAGCCCGCCGAAACCGGCCGCCAGCGCTGGCGCGGAGGCTGCGGGTGCGGCCACGTCACGACCGGTGAACCCCTGGTACGCCTCACCGACGGTGCTCACCGCCCACACCTCGATCCCCAGTTCGCTGCTCAACACAGCCACATCCACAGCCGAGGTCTCACTCGACCCAGAGGTTGAGGGGGCGGTCCCAGTGGCGGACGCGGTGGGTGTCGCGGACGCGGTGCCAGATGCGGACGCGGTCGGTTTCGTCGGCTGGGCACTGGTCGTCGACGCGGTCGGGACCATCACCCGGGTGTACCCGGCGGCCGCCGCACCGCGGACCTTCGCCTCGACACCATCGACCGACCCGATCGAACCGTCCGGACTGATGGTTCCGGTCATGGTCACCCCCGACTTCAGGTTGGTGCCCCGCAACGCGGCCAGCACCCCAACCGTCAAGGCACCGCCCGCCGACGATCCGTTGATGGCATCGTCGACCTTGAACGCCACCTGCACGCCGCGCGGATCCTGCGCGCTGTACAGCATCGCGACGGCGGCGGCGCTGGCCGCACTCGCATCCCAGGTCTTGCCGGTCGAACCGGAGGTGCTCACATTCAGGTCCACCGAGTAGGCGTCCGCCGAACCCGTCTGGTTGACCGTGACACCCACCGTGCTCACTCCGCCGTTCATGGCGCCGTCATCACCGAGACTGACCCACATCACCGGCACACCCACCGTCGCGCTGCGGCCGACCGCGCCGTTCCATCGGGACAGCACCACAGCCAGCAGCGCCACTACCACCACAATCGCCACCACCGCGGTAACGATGCTGGTGCGTCTACTCATCAGCGCAAGTCCCTAGTCAAGTCCCTCGCCGCCACCTGTGTGGGCGGGTTATGGTGCTCATCCCAGCGTCACAGTCCACACCTTGAAGTCACCATCATCATCTTTGCGGTTGAACGTAATCGAATGATTGGCCACGGTCACGGTCTTTGATTCGCCCTCAGACAGGGTGATCTGATCGTAGGGGTAGTTCGACCAGTCGAAACGCCAGGGACCTTCCCGGTAGTTGACGCTGGGGCTGCCAATGGCGCCGTTGGCGACGCAGAATTCGGCGACCTTGGAATCCGGGTACTTCACACGGTAGAAGATCCCGGTGGTGCTCGAGGAGTTCCAGTCATCGGAGTCAGCGGCACTCGCTCCGTTCGCCAACGTGGAGTATGTCACTTCGGGAGTCTTCTCCGTTTCTCCGGCCTTTGATCCGTACTGAACGGACGAACCGCTGCTGTTCGTCAGCGTGACCTTGGTGCCACGCACCCACGCCGCCCTCGTGCCGCTGGCCGATGCGCTCGCCGATGCCGTCGCGGTCGCACTGCCCGACGGCGACGTGGCTGTGGTCGAGGAACACCCGGCAACCAGCACCGCCCCGAGGGCAACCACAAGAACTGCCGTACCGATCCGTCGCATTGCTGCTCCTCCGCTCTGGGCCACCGGGACAACCATGGTCATCGTCCATCGGCGGTTGCTCATGACGCTCACTGACGCGCTGGTCCCGCTATCCCAACGATCCACCAATCCGGCCGGTACAGCCAGCACGGAGTTCGGGAATGCGGAAAGGTGTGTGGCTAGCCCGACACACCCGCCCAATGCCCGCCGCACTGGTCAGCGATCGGCGGCCGACGGCGGGACTGGGCGCAGAGTAGCGCTCAGGCGGGTGCGACCGTCGGGATCAGCGGTGCGCTGCCAGTCGCCTGGGGACGCCTCGGACAACATCCGAGTGCCGAGACCCGTTGGTGCCGGGTCGGTCGCCTGTCCGTTGACCGCCTGGCCGTTGTTGGTGACGGCGATGTCACACACACCGTCGTTGATGGTGATGCGGACATCAACGTGGTCGGCACCACCATGGCGGACCGCGTCCTTGACGGCTTCGGTGACAATGCGACCGATCGTCGTTCCCTGACGTGCGTCGTCCGGTTCGCCGACCACATTGAAGTCGATGTCGCAGATGCCCCGCCACGACGCGGCGAGTTGCCCCAGGTAAGCACGGATGTCGTCGATCCCGGACGGGAACCCGAGGTCCGTGCCGACCTGCAGGACTGTCCGAGCCCGGGACAGCGCCTGCCGGGCACCGGCGTCGTCACCGTCCCCGACAGCCTGCTGCAGCCGCACGACGGCGATGGCCAGGTCAGATTGGACGGTGCCGTGCAGGTGGATGGACAGTTCCCGGCGCAGTGCCAGAACCTCCTGGTCGACGGCAAGCTGACTCACCTGCGACGACTGGATCGACTGCGCCAGCTCCCGCAGTTGCAGGCGACGCGAGGTGGCGATGCCGCCCGGCGCCCCCCACACGGCCATCACCAGCGCGGCGAACAGCAGCGCGAAGATCCACTGACCGAGGTCGCACTGCTCAGGCAGCCACGCACTGTGGATCAGCGGGATAACCGCCGGCGCTGCCAAGACAACTACTGAGCCCAGGAACACCGCAGGGGCGTGCGAGGGGCTGCGTCGGCAGGTCGCGTTCGTGACCACCGCCACCGCCACCGCGAAGGCGAGCCAAGTGCCGGCCCCCGCCACCGCCTGACCGATCGGCAGGAACCGATCGAAGAAGCGCCAGCCAAGCACTGCGGCGACCACAACGGCCAGGACGATGCTGTACGGTCCGCGACGGGCCATCACCGCGATCAACTCAGGCAGCCCCAGGCCCGGCGGGGGAACCGGATCCTGCCACAGTCCATGGCTGGTGCGACGTAACTCAGCAGACGACTCGTCCGCAGCTCGCACGATCGACGCCCCCGCGTCGTCGTCGATCAGCTCGCCACCGTCGATCTGGTCCAGGGAACGCTGCACCCGTGCGAGCGCCGGATCCAGCTCGCTGCGGGCACTGCGGACAACCTCGTCCCGCAGCAGGTCAGCAAATTCACTCTGCCGCACGACCTGCTGCTGCTCGTCGACCCGGCGCCGCAGCAACTCGTCGCGGGCAGCCCGGAAACGGTCCCAGGAGTCCTGGGCGTAGATCAGGGCGGGGAAGATCAGCAGCGCGATGAGGCCGCCGCTGGCCAGCCGCACCGGTGTGCTGATGGAGTTCTCAACACCAGCGGCGCGCAGACCCACGACGAGCACGCCAATCCGAGCTTCCGCTCCGACCAGGATCACCAGCAGCACCAGCCACACTGCCGACGGCGATTGCGCTCGGTCGCGCAACACGGTGCGAGCCGCGATCCACAGCACCGCCCCGAACACCAGGTAGCCAGCGACCGACACCAGCAGCACTACCGCGAACGTGGATCGATCAAGCACCCCGGACTCGTTCAGCGGTACGCTCAGCACGAAGTACGGCGCGGCCACCAGGTACACCACCCAGGACACCGCGCGGGGCCCGCCCAAGCGCTCCCGCAGGGACCCCGCCGCCGGGACCGAGTCCGCGCTCACGGGCGATCCGAAACACCGGGTGAACGGGGCGTCGGCGCCTTGCCCGCCATTGCCAGGTAGTAGCGCACCAACATCACCCGGGAGTTGGCCGTGCTATCGCT
>JBAXOQ010000092.1:0-13555 GCA_037133175.1 Actinomycetes bacterium | reverse complement strand
ACCTGCTTCGCGGCCCGGCCTTCATGGTGCGGCATCGAAGGATCGGCCCACACCCGGTCGAAGAAGCCCGCTGCGGCTGTTCTGGCAGCGGGGTGGAGGGGCTGACCGGAAGCTGCATCTAAGTAACCGCGAGGCACCCCCCCGACTGTACTTGCTGGAATCGGACAGCGCGATGGATCCGCAACTCCCGACCGTGCGTCCAAACCGAGTCATTGCTCCGGTCGAATTGTGTACTCCACGCGGGAAGCATTTGCCGGATGCCCTGGTTATGGCTGCAAACGAGCCGATCAGGTCGAGCTAGGCGTTGGGCGTGTCGAAAGGGGTTCGGATGGGTACGTTGCAGGCGCGCAAGGGTAAAGGTTTCGTCGCTGTAGGAGTGGCGGGGGCTGCTGTGCTTGCGCTATCGGGCCGTGGTGCGGCCTGAAGCGCATTCGGCCGGCCGAAGGACAGCGTCGCCGTCATCACCGTCACTCCTGATCAGAGTACGAGCGCGGCGGCAAACGCCCCCATCGTGGTTTCGGTGGCCAATGGCAAGCTGACCGACGTAGCGGTGATCGGGCCCAAGGGCCAGGTCCTCGGGACTACAGATCCGGCCGCGTCGAAGTGGACGTCGAACACCAATGGGCTCGATTTCGGCGCGACTTATCAGGTCAAGGCGACGGCTGTTGATGACGCCGGCATGACCCGCGAGGTGTCCAAGACGCTGACGACGGTCAAGCCGACGAAGTCTGTCAGCGCCCAGTTCGACTACTTCGAACCGGGAGCTACTGTCGGCACCGGCATCATTGTGCGACTGGTATTCGACCGTCCCATCAAGAATACGGCGGCAGTTGAGAAGGCGCTGGTCGTAACGTCCAGCAAGCCGCTGGTGGGAGCCTGGGGTTGGGACACCAACAAGACCGCGGTGGACTTCCGCCCGCAGACCTACTGGCCCGCCAATGACGCGGTGACTGTCAGCGCCAATCTGCACGGGGTCGAGGTGGCCAAGGGCGTCTACGGGCAGAAGACGTACAAGACAAACTTCAAGACCGGCTCGGCGACCGTGATCACAGTGGATGCCCGCAAGCACGAGATGAAGTTCGTGCGAAATGGCAAACTCGTCAAGACCTTCCCGGTCACGACTGGCAAGTCCGGTTTTGAGACCCGCTCCGGGGTCAAGCCGATCATGGCGAAAGAGGGAACGGTCGTCATGGATGCGGCAACCGGCGGCACCTCGCAGTCCAGCGCCGAATACTACCGGGTGACGGCCGACTACTCGATGCGGATGACGCCCAGCGGTGAGTTCATCCACTCGGCACCGTGGTCGGTGGGATCGCAGGGTTACGACAACGTCAGCCACGGCTGCGTCGGGATGAGCCCCGGCAATGCTGCCTGGGTCTACAGCAACGTTCGCGTCGGTGATGTGGTGATCGTCAAGAACACCGGCCGCCCGCAGGACCTCGGCAATGGCATCACTGACTGGAACATCACCTGGCCGAAGTGGTTGGCTCGGTCCGCTACGGGCGCACAGAATATCGGTCCGGCCGGCGCAACCACGTCTAGCACGAACGGGTAGCGACACAACCGGCCCGGGTCAGTGAGTAGGATTCGCGTCGGTTGCTGTCCGAAGTGTTTTGGGTTGATTTTCCGGGTTGATTTCCCGGATTGAAATGGAGAGATCCATGGGCGCTGATTCGACCGATGGTTCGTCGACCGTCAAGGTGCTGGTTTACAGCGACGACTCGATCACTCGGGCACAGGTTCGCCGAGCGCTCGGTCGTCGCCCGGCCCCCGACCTGCCGTTCGCCGAATACGTCGAATGCGCCACCGAACCGGCGGTCATCACGCTGATGGATGCCGGAGGGATCGACTTGGTGATCCTCGACGGTGAGGCTGTCCCGGCAGGGGGTATGGGAATCGCCCGCCAGCTCAAGGACGAGATAGATCCGTGCCCGCCTGTGCTGCTGTTGATTGGGCGTGCCGACGATGCCTGGCTCGCTACCTGGAGTCGGGCCGAGGCTGTGGTGGCTCATCCGTTGGACCCGATCGTGCTGGCAGACGCGGCCGCGGAACTGCTGCGCCACAGGCTGGCGACCCAGATCGGGTCCGCCCCGTCGAATGGCTAGCAGCGACGCGTGGCCGCAATTGCTGGCCAGGTTACTGGCCGGTTCTGATCTGACGTCAAGCGAAACATCCTGGGCGATGGCCCAGATGATGACCGGCGAGGCGACCAGTGCGCAGATTGCCGCCTTCGTTATCGCGCTGCGGGCCAAGGGCGAGACTCCAGAGGAAGTGCACGGACTGGTCGAGCAGATGCTTGAGCACGCCGTCGCCCTGTCGGTCCCCGGGCCGACGCTGGACGTGGTCGGCACCGGCGGGGACCTCGCCCACACCGTGAACATCTCCACCATGGCCGCATTGGTGGCGGCCTCAGCAGGGGCCCGGGTGGTCAAACACGGTAACCGGGCAGCCAGTTCTCAGTCGGGTTCGGCGGACGTGCTGGAGGCGCTCGGGGTCGTTATTGATCTTCCGCCGGACGCTGTCGCGGCTTGCGTGGAGGAGGTGGGGATTGGGTTCTGCTTCGCGCCGGTATTCCACCCGGCCATGCGTTACGCGGGAGGACCGCGGCGGGAGATCGGCGTACCGACGGTGTTCAACATCCTGGGACCGCTGGCCAATCCGGCCCGACCGACCGCCCAACTGGTCGGCTCGGCCGACCTGCGGATGGCTCCGGTGATGGCGCACGTGCTGGCCGAGCGCGGCACCTTCGCAATGGTCGTGCGAGGGTGCGATGGGATAGATGAAGTAACCGTGTTCGATGACACTGATGTGTGGGATGCCACGACTGTCGGCAACGTCGTGCAGTCACGATTTGAGCTTTCCGCAGTGGTACCCACCGCCGCTGACCGGCAGGCGCTACGCGGCGCCGACGGCGGCGCGAACGCTCGCGTCGCGCGGCAAGTGTTCGCGGGGGAGCGAGAGGGATCGCTGGGGGTGGTGCGAAACGCGGTGGCGCTGAACGCGGCCGCCGCCCTGGTCACCTGGAATGCTGGCTGCGGATCATTCCCCGAAGGCAGCATCACCGCCAGGATCGCGGAGACGCTGCCGTTGGCCTACGAAGCGATAGACTCCGGCGCCACCGCAAACCTGCTTGATCGCTGGGCCGCTTTCACGGCGACGTTCCGATGAACGCACCTCTGGCCGGCGTCAAGGTGCTGGATCTCACCCGATTGTTGCCCGGCAACTTCTGCACCCTGTTGCTGGTCGGTCTCGGTGCCCAGGTCATCAAGGTTGAGGAGATCGTCGGCGGGGACGGCATCCGGTACATGTTCGGTGGGGGCTCGCATGACGAGTCCGGTCCTCATACCGTGTTGAATCGCGGAAAACGTTCGCTGTGTGTCGACCTGAAGTCCGAGGCCGGCCAGCAGGTGATGCTTGAGTTGGTTCGAGGAGCCGATGTGCTGGTGGACTCGTTCCGTCCGGGCGTGTTGGACCGGCTGGGTCTGGGCCGGGAGTCGCTGGAGGCCGTGAATCCATCGCTGGTGCACGTTTCGATCAATGCATTCGGCGACAGCGGACCCTACCGTGGCGTGCCCGCACATGATCTGAACGCAGTTGGCTACGCCGGTGCGTTGAGCCTGGTGCAGGATGCTGATGGCACGCCGGCAATGCCAGCGGTGCAGAACGCCGACATGTCCTCAGGTATGCATGCTGCCCTTGCTGTGCTTGCCGGCCTGAGGGTTGCGCAGCGTGATCACACGTTCTACCGAGCTGATGTGGCGATGACCGATTCGGCTGCATCGCTGCTGGCGCTGCCGATGGCGACCTATGCCGCAACTGGCGCGGTTCCGGCCGTGCCGGACCTGCTGACCGGGCAATTGGCGTGCTACCGAACGTACCGCTGCTCAGATGGCAAATGGCTCACGGTGGGAGGCTTGGAGGCCAAGTTCTTTGGTCGGATGGTCGAGCTGATGGGCGTGCCGGAGTTTGCTGCGCGGCAATACGATCCGCTCGGGCAGGAGCTGTTGGCGTCGGATCTTGCTGCGGTCTTCGCCACTCGTACTCGTGATGAGTGGGCGGATGAGTTGGCTGCCGCTGACACCTGCACCGGGCCGGTGCTGACGATCGACGAGGTCCTACGCGAACCGAATCTGGTTCAGCGGGGAGTCGTGACAACTGCGCGTTTTCGCGATGGTGCTGATGTTGCCGTTATCCGTGCGATCCCATGGTCCGCCGACCCCGACGAAGGCTTGTCAGCGCCGCTGCTCGGGGAGGATACCGAAACCGTGCTGGCCGAGGCAGGATTCACATCAGAGCAGGTTGCGCAGTTCGTTCAGGATGGAATTGTCGGACCCCGCCGCTAGCGTTCGGCTCGACTGATCGAGCGACGTGAGAAGGAGCAGGACGATGCAACCAGAACGAGCGGGATCACACGTAGAGGTGCTTTCCATCGACTGCCAGACCTGCCGGGCTCGACCGGCGGCCTGCAGCGACTGCGTGGTTAGTGTGCTGCTGGGCACCCCTAGCGGGCTAGGCCTGGAAACCGAGGAGCTGCGTGCGCTGAGTGTGTTGGCTGATTCCGGGTTGGTTCCGCCACTGCGCCTGCGCCCGCCGGGATCGGGCAAGATGGTGGGGTGACGGGACGGACGCTGGTTATCACCAATGACTTTCCGCCGCGTGCCGGAGGTATCCAGTCCTTCGTGTACGGACTTGTCATTCGTCAACCCGCCGGTTCAGTCGTGGTGTACTGCCCGAAGTGGCGGGGCAGTGTCGAATTCGACGCGGCCCAACCGTTTCCGGTCGTACGCCATCGAAACACGCTCATGCTCCCTGACCCAGGGGTATTGCACACCGCGCGTCGAGTGATCGAGCAGTACGGCTGCGACAGCGTGCTTTACGGTGCGACGGCACCTCTGGGGCTGCTGGCGGCCGCCCTTGGAAGGTCCGGGATCACCCACCAGGTCGGCATCACTCACGGTCACGAAGCCGCCTGGTCAGACATTCCCGGGGTATCTCGGCTGATTCATCGAATCGGGCAGCACACCGACACGATCACCTACCTCGGCCAGTACACCCGTGACCGGCTGGCGGCTGCGCTAGGTCCGCGGGCGGCGCGTCGGATGCGTCAGCTCGTTCCCGGGGTGGACGACGCCACCTTCCACCCCCGAAACCATGCCGAAGGGTTGAGGGTACGTGAACGTCATGGCTTCGCTGATCGACCCGTCATCGTGTGCGTCTCACGGTTGATGCCGCGGAAGGGCCAGGATTTGCTGATTCGGGCGCTCCCGTCCATCGCGGCATCGGTGCCGGGGGCCGCGCTGATGATTGTGGGAGGGGGACCCTATCGGGACAAGCTTGAGAAGCTGGTCTTGTCCGAGGGCCTTCAGCGCGATGTCGTCATCACAGGCGCGGTGCCCTACGCGGAGCTGCCCGCCCACTACGCCGCCGGGGACGTGTTCGCCATGCCGTGTCGCACGCGTCGACAGGGCCTGGATTTCGAGGGGCTGGGAATCGTGTACTTGGAGGCCAGTGCCACCGGGCTGCCGGTCGTGGCGGGCAACTCCGGTGGTGCTCCGGATGCCGTTCTGGACGGCGTGACCGGCGTTGTTGTTGATGGTGATTCGTTAGCCTCGACCGCGTCAGCGATTGCCGGACTGCTGGGGGATCCGGATCGATGTCGGCAGATGGGGGCCGCCGGAAGGGCCTGGATCGATGCTGACTGGCAGTGGCCGGGCAACGCTGCGCGGCTCACGGAATTGCTCGCAGGTCGGGATCCGGACCTGCTGTCCTGAGGTCAGCGAGGCATTTGTTGCGCGCCTGGGGGCGTAAGCAGAACATGTTTGGTCTGTTCGCCATTGATCTGCCAGCCGCGGGCCTTCAGCAGCGGGATGAGGGCATCGCGATCGGGGAGCAAAGCCACCGTCGGATTCAGCTCTGACACGGTGTCCTCCCAACCGGGCCGACCGCGCTCCATATCCAAGTAGCGGTTGATGTATGCCGAGCCATAGCGGTCGGCTCGGCCATCAATCCCGACCCGAACTAGCGAACGGCTTACTTCTGGTCGGGCGTAATAGAGCACCAGGCCGCTGATGTCGTAGCCGTTCAGCACCCGCTGTGGCGCCGGTGCGGCAGCGATGCGCGCCACGAGGTCAAGCGGTTTTGTCTCGGTGGTCACTATCGGCGTGGTGGCCACCAGGAAACCGGTCATGAAGAGTCCAATGACAGCGACCACCGCCACACTCGGCTTGGCAACCTTACGAAGCTCGACCGGTGCAGGACCGATCCGTGGTCCGGCGAAGGCGATTCCTAAGCGCCAGGCGACCAGCGGAGCCAACATGAGTACTGCCGGTGTGACGTTGCGGGCCGCGGCACTGCCGAACAGTACGATCAGCACGCCGTAGAGGATCTCACCGCGACCAGGTGTGCTCTTGCCGCGAGCCCAGGCGATTGCCAGCAGGACTGCGCTGATCGTCAAACCCAGGGTCGTCACCGCAATCATGTTCGACGGAGCCCATTCGGTGATCTGATCTGTGGTGGAGGCGAAACGGACTGGACTGAGCAGATTCAGCGGTCCGATCGGGGTCACACAGCCACCGACAACCGAGGCCAGGAAGGCGTAAATCAGCGGTCGAAGTGCCGGGTCTGACTTGCCATGATCCATCAGCCGACCTGCAGCGGCAAGGAACAGCGCGGCCGGCAACATGATCCATGCCCCGTGGCAGTTCGCCCAGATGGCGGCCAGTAGCAGCATTGCCCACCAGCGCGGTGCAACGCCATCTCGGGTTGCCCGCAACCACCACAGTCCGACCAGTGGCAGCAGGATGAAGGAGATCTGCTGCGGTCGCTCCTGCGAGAAGATCAGCAGTGTGAAGACGGCGAGGCCGAACGCCACGAGAGCCGACCAGGTGCGGGTGGGTACCGTTCTAGCCCGCGGGAAACACGCCCATACCAGGGTGCCCAGCGCGACTGCTGTGGTGACAGCTCGGTAGCCGACCAGACCGGCCCAGCCGAACAGGGTGTTGAGCAACGAGAAGAGGATCTCGATCATCCATTGGGTTGATACCCATGGTTGATCGACTGGGGCGTACGACCAGTCGCGGCCGACGTCGTAGATGGACACCCCGGCGAGCAACTCGTTCCCGAGGCGCACATGCCAGAACACGTCGACGTCTCGCAGTGGTCCCGCAGTGGTGCCCAGGGCACCGGCGGCCAGGGCGATGCCGACGAGCAGTCCCGGCCACACCCAACTCCGCGCGCGGCCCATACTGCTAAACCTAGACCCTAGGTTGCGTTGGTTTCCGGGCAAGATGACCGGGGCGGTGACATCGAAAAGCCAGATGACACCGCCCCGACGCAGCGGGTGGCACTTAGGGTGCCGAGATTGAGCTTCCAACCTTGTTGAACTGCGTCTTCAGGCTGCCACCGACGAACCAGACGGCCGCCATGATGACCACTGCAATCCCAGCGACCAACAGCCCGTACTCGACTGCTGAGGCGCCCTCTTCGCGGCGAATTGCCTTACGGATGCGTGTGAGCATCGATTCCCCCTTGTGTCTGACCGGCCGAAGCCAGGTCAATGTGTGGCAACCCCCCGTTGCCACTACCAATGGTGGGTGACCGGGCTATTCGATGCATCGGTCGATTGGCTGATTCTCGCTGGCCGAACAGGCATGGATCTCTCGACTTGTGGACTATTCGCGGTAGATCAGTATTGGTCTCCGGACTGCCGAAGCAAGCCCAGACGCAGTGCTGACATCAGTGCCTGGGCACGGTTGCCGGCACCGAGCTTGTCGTACACCTTCGAGATGTGGGTCTTGGTCGTAGATTCGCTGATGAACAGTTGGTGTGAGATCTGCGCCACTCCGAGGCCGTCGGCGAGTAACTGCAGCACTTCGCGTTCACGCGGACTCAGTTGTGGTCCGGCGGGGGATAGCTTGCGTTTCATCGCCTCGGCGAGGTCTGCGGCAGCGAAGGCATGCGGTGATGAGGCTGCGTGCCGGGCGGCGGCGACCACATCGTCGGAGGGTGCGTTCTTGTGGACGAACGCGCTCGCTCCGGCGTCGAGGGCGTCGAACAGTTGTTGGTCGCCCGCGAACATCGTCAACATCACGATGCCCAGATCCGGATAGGTCTGGCGAGCCTTGCGTCCCGCATCGATGCCCGAACCGTCGGGCAAACGAACATCCAAGATCACGACCTGCGGGGTCAGCAGGCCCAGCAGTCGCGAAGCCTCGCTGATGGTGCCTGCTTCACCAACCACGTCGAATTCGCCGTCCCGTTCGAAGGCAAGACGAAGTCCTTGTCGGATCAACTCGTGATCATCGACGATCAGTACCGTGATTCCCACGGACTACCTTTCCTCAGCTCCGATGTGGTGCAATTCGGTCAATCGTCCGGCTGTGATGCGAACGACTTTGATCCTAGTGCGATTTCGACTACGGTTCCGCCCCCGAGTCGTTCTCGAATGTTCAATTCGACACCGAGTCGCTTCGCGCGCTCTCGCATGATGTCCAATCCGAAGCTGTCGATGCGAGGTGAGCCGAGCCCGGTGCCATCATCTGATATCCGCAGCAGCGCGTTCGGCGGGCTGACCCGGTAGGTGACCCAGAGGTTCTTTGCTTGTGAATGTCGTCGGGCGTTGGTGACCGCTTCTTGTGCGATCCTGAGCAACTCACTTTCCGTTTCAATTCCCAGGCGCTGGTTCGACTCGTCCAGCAGAAGATGAATCGTCAGGCCGGAGGACGTTCCGACTTGACGTGCGTAGTTCGACAGAGCCGCGCCTAGTCCGCTGTGCGCCTGCAAGTCGCTACGCAGGTCGAAAATCGAGTAACGAAGCTCACTGACTATCCTGGACAGTTCCGACCGGAGGGTTGTGATTCGAGCGCGCTGCGCCGGATCATTCTCGTTGGCCACGATGCCGTCGACCGCGTAGCCGAGCGAGGCAATCTCCTGGGCGATACCGTCGTGGATTTCACGTGCCAGGCGTTGGCGTTCCTGAGTCGTTGCCACTGCCCGTACTTCGCTGAATAGGCGACCGGTGTCGATCTGGAGTGCAGCATTGTCCATAGCGTCCTGCGACCCTTGCAGGGACTCCCTATTCCAGGCCGGGCCGTCCCGTTCGATTGCCACAGCTCCGATTATCTCTCCTCCTAGCCGCAACGGCAGGACCGCAGATGAACCTGTGGACGGAGTGCTGAAACTGCCGGCTTGGCACGCGTATGTGCCGTGGTCTCTGACTTGAATCCACAGGCTGCCGGGGGTGTCTAGCTCCCAGTCCAGGCGATACGCGCCCAGCAGCGTGGTGGGCAGAAGCTGGCCCAGATCGCCGAGCGTGAACAACCCGGCTCGGTCGTATGGTGATCGCTCTTGGACCTCGCCCAGTAGGCTCTGACCCAGCGTTACTTCGTCCAGACACGTAGGCAGAGTGAGCGTGACTTCGCGTAACTCGCTGAGCAGTTTGTGGGCGGCGTCGTAGGTGCTCCCGGCAGCCACTTCAGCCACCCGCATCTCTCGCCGTGCCCATGCGCCTACCGCACCGGTCGCGAGCCCGAGGCCGAACCACTGGGCGGCCGACCGGTACTCCCGAGGCTCGGAGAAACCGTCGAGCAGCCACTCGGGGATTGCCAGCCCAACGGCAGACACGGCCGAGACGCAGGCAGCGAAGGCGAAGCCGGACTCCACCCCGGCGGCCAGTGGCGGTACCACCAGATAGGGCAGTAACGGCTCGGGAAGCGTGTCTGGGGTCACGATGATCGCAACCGCCAGTGCTGCTTCGACCAGCGGACTGAGCTTCCTGCCAGCCTCAGAACCCAACGGCAAGGTAGCTACGGTGGCGAGGATGATCAACAACACGAGTGGCAGGGCCACGGACTGAAACTGGCCGACCAATGCAGCGAGCACGGCGGACAGCAGAAGCACGCCGAACCGCACGCCCGCGACCACCTGCCTGGCGGGGCTGTCGCGATCCACGAACCCCGCGCTACGACTCACGTGCTGACGCTAGTGCACTGTGGCGGTACGTTGCATTTGACGAAGCAGCCCGAGCGACTGGCTTTCTGCTCTCAGCCTCTTGGCATGGTGGTCATGATCTGAATGGCGGCGGGTCCCAGGATGACGATGAAGAGTGCCGGCATGATGCACAGGATCAGTGGGAAGAGGATCTTGACCGGCACTTTGTGTGCGCTCTCCTCGGCACGCTGGGAACGTTTCGTGCGCATTTCGACCGCTTGCACACGCAGCACACGTGCTATCGGCACCCCTAGTTTGTCTGCTTGCGCCACAGTCGCTGCGAAGCGCTGCAGGTCTTCGACCTTCGTGCGGTCCCCGAGAGCCTGCAGCGCTGCCGACCTGCCCGTTCCCAGATGCATCTCTCGCAAGACCCGGGCGAACTCGTCTGCCAGCGGTCCGTCGGTGTTGCGGGACACCTGTTGCAGGGCAGCGTCAAATGCCAGCCCGGCCTCGACGCTGACGGTGAGCAGGTCCAGCGTGTCCGCCAGGCCCGCTAGGATTCGTTCGCTTCGATTGTGCGCGGCCTGGTACACGAACACATCGGCCGCGAAGTACCCGCAGAGGGCGACCAACCCGCTGGCGAGCAATGTTGGTCCGCCGATCCCGGCGGTGGCCAGTAGCAGGGCCGCGATCGCGACTCCGACAGCCAGCCCGAGCGTCTTGAGAAGCACCAGGCGATCCACGGTCAATTTGTATGGATGTCCCGCTCGGTCTAGTTGTTTGGCAAGGTATGACTGCTGTTTGCGGGGTGTAAGCCGCTGACCTACTCGCATTGCCGCGCCGGCACAGGCCCGGCGCAATTGCTCGACCAGGCCGTGCACGGACCGTGTTGGCGACACTGCGTGCAGGCTTGCAGTGCTGGTGCGGTCATCAACCACCCGCACCCTGCGAACGATCGCGAGCGATTTTCCGACCTGCGAGCGAGATCGTATGGCGCTCGGAGCGCGGGTCGCGACGAGCACCAGCACCGCAGCGGCACCGAGCAACAGGATTCCGGCGACCATTATCAGCCTCTGGTCCATCGCTAGACCTTGATCCGTACGACTGCCCGCATCCAGAGCATGCCCAGCACGAACATGACCGAGCAGGTGACCAGCAGCGCCAAGCCGAGGGCATTGTTGACCAGGAGCACGATGTAGTCGGGTCGGAGTACCACCAGATACAGGGCGAGCAGGATCGGCAGGGCGCCGAGAATGACGGCGGACAGGCGGCCCTCAGCCGACAGAGCCTGCACCTGACGGCGGATTCGCTCGCGCTCTCTCAGAGTTCCCGCCAAGGTGGTCAGTACTTCCGCCAGGTTGCCGCCAACCTCCCGCTGGATGCGGATCGCCATCACCACCCAAGCCATGTCGGCACTGGCCATTCTTCGGGCGATGGATTCCAGGGCGGTTTCCAAATCCGTTCCCAGACGCACCTGGACCAGGGCGCGGTTCAGTTCGTCGGCCATCGGTCCGGTGCTCTGGGAAGCCACCGATGCCAGAGACTGGGCCAGGGAGTGTCCGACAGACAGTGAGCCCGCGACGAGTTGGAGTGTGTCGGGAAGTGAAGCGTAGAAGGTGCGCCGTCGCCGGTCGCGGCGAATGCGCAGTACTGCATGCGGGAGCGCGAATCCGATGACGAAGCCGACAGCCCCGGCGACAGGGCTCAACCCGGACAGCAGCCAGAGGACGATGCCCACGGAGCCAATGCTGATGACGTGCAGCAGCAACCACTCGCCGGGGCGCACGTTGATGGCGGCAGCTGCCAATGAATCGGATAGCTGGTCACCGAGTCCCCTTCGGACCACCATACGATCCGCGAGGCCGACGGTGCGCGACGTGATTGAGATCGGAGCGCTGTCAGCCCTGGCCGATTCGTCTGAGTCGGCGCTGGCAGCAGTCGGCGGTCCCGACAGTCTGCGCTGCAGGTTCGCCCGACCCGTGCTGGATTCGAGCCTGCCTGCCATCGCGGCGGCCGCGACACCGAAGAGGCCGAAGAACACCAATGTCAGACCCAGGATTGTCACCGGTGTACTCATGTGCGGGCACCTGTGGAAAGGTCAGGAGTCGCGTCGAAGACCGCTCTATTGACCGCAATATCGTTTTCACTCAGCCTGGGCAGGAAGTCCGGGATGAGACCGGTGGCCCGCAACGTGCCCTGGTCAAGGACGAACAGGTCTTTCAGAGTCAGGATGTCGCCCTCCATCCCCGCGACTTCGGTGACGTGGGTGATGCGGCGTGATCCGTCACGCAGTCTCGCTTGGTGCACAACGACATCGATCGCGCTGGCCAACTGTTCGCGGATTGCTCTGACGGGCAATTCGATGCCGGACATCAGCACCATCGTCTCGATCCGCGACAGCGCATCCCGCGGCCCCTTGGCATGCACGGTGCAGATCGAACCGTCGTGGCCGGTGTTCATGGCTTGCAGCATGTCCAGTGCTGCGGCATCGCGAACCTCACCGACGACGATCCGGTCCGGGCGCATACGCAGCGAGTTTCGCACCAAGTCGCGGATGGTCACCTCTCCGCGTCCTTCTGCGTTCGCTGGCCGGGACTCGAGTCTGACCACATGCTGCTGGTGCAGTTGCAGCTCGGCGGAGTCCTCAATCGTGACTATCCGCTCGGCCTCCGGGATGAACGAGGATAGGGTGTTGAGGGTGGTTGTTTTGCCGGCACCGGTGCCGCCCGACACCAGGATGCACATCCTGCCCTGCACACAATGCCGGAGAAACTGTGCGACACCTGCTGTCATGGTGCCGAAGGCCACAAGGTCGTCGACTGTGTAGGGATCGGCTGCGAACTTGCGGATTGTCAGCGAAGCGCCGTCGACAGCAAGCGGGGGGACCACCGCGTTTATTCGGCTGCCGTCGGGGAGCCGAGCATCGACCATAGGGGACGCTTCGTCGACTCGACGACCAACGCCAGCGACGATCTTGTCGATGGTGCGCCGCAGATGGGCGTCGTCAGCGAAGGCCGCGGTGACACGATGAAGGGAACCGCTTCTCTCCACGTAGATCACTGAAGGTCCGTTGACCATGATCTCGCTGACTTCACCGTCTCGAAGGAAGGGTTCCAGCGGACCATACCCCAGGATGTTGTCGGCAATCTGCTGGGTCAGAGCGGCTTTGTCGGCCACTGATAGCGGCGTTCCTTCGCGGGTGAGCACTGCGTGCAACTCGACGTGCACAAGCCGAGCGAGGTCCTCTTCTGACACAGCCGAGTCATAGAGTCGAGGTCCCAGAGAGTTGACCAGCGAGGCATGCACTGTCAACTTCAGCGTGCGGTGCGGGTCGTCCGGGGCCGGGCCATCCCGATGCCGGGTCGCTGAGGCTGGATCCGCCGTCGGCGGTTGGTCGCTGGCCTGCCGTGAACGTCGAACCTGTACTAGTCGCTCGTTCAGACTCACGCGGCTGCCCGTCTACGCAGCAGGCCACGCCGGCGAATCGGCTCGGCGCAGGACGCGCCGGCATCGGTGACCGGCCGAGGCGACAGCACATTCGACTCGGCGAATTCTCTGATCGCGATCGACACGGGGTGGCTGGGGCTGTCGACAGCCAGCACACGGCCCCGGTTCGTCGATCGGGGAA
>JBAXOQ010000091.1:0-13604 GCA_037133175.1 Actinomycetes bacterium | reverse complement strand
GTCATCGACCCGGCCGGGTACCGAACCGTCGCAGCGGTCATGCGCCAAGGCGTCGCGCTTGGCGCCTACCAGGCTGGCGGTCCGGTGCCACTCTCGCCATCGTCGGTGTACTTCTCCGACGACACCCACCACGACCACATCCACCTGGGATTCCACGAGTAGGCAACACCGCGGTCGTTCCCAGGTGGCGATAATACCCCCTGGGGTATCGCCGTAGGGACGTCAGGTGCCTCAGCGAGTGTGCATCGGACCCGATCGCGGCAGGGCGATGGTGAAGGTCGTCCCGTGCGTGCCGTCGGACTCGGCGGTGATTGTGCCGCCAGAGCGTTCCACGATCTGACGCGCGACCGCCAGGCCGATGCCCGAGCCGGTCGTGGAGTCACGCTGGTCGGGACCGCGCCACATGCGGTCGAACACTCTCGGCAGGTCTGTGGGCGCTATGCCCGGCCCGGTGTCGCTGATTGTGAGCAGCCCCCGACTCCCGTCCACCTCGACGGCGAGCGTGAGGGTGTCCCCTGGACGGCAGTATTTGGTCGCATTGGTCAGCACGTTGCCGATCGCCTGCCCGATCCGGTCTGGGTCGGCCTGCACAGTGACGTCGTCCTGCACATTCGTGACGACCGACAGACCGGCCGCCCGAATCGCAGGGTCGTGCGCGTGCAGTTCTTCGGTGACCAGCTCGGCGAGCGAGACCGGTCGCATCGTCATCGTCAGCGTGGCCGCTTCCGCGTCGGCCAGATCGGCCAGATCGTTGACGATCCGGCCCATCCGCATCGACTGCTCGTGCAGCCGCGCCATCACTTCTTCGTCAGCTTCCAGCAGGCCGTCGCGCAGCTCCTCCAGCTCTGCCTGCAGCACGGTCAGCGGAGTTCGCAATTCGTGGGCAATGTCAGCGGCGAGGTTGCGCCGAGCCGTCTCGGTACGGGCAACCTGGTCGGCGGTCTGGTCGAACGCCCGGCCGAGTTCTCCTATCTCGCCGGGCCCAGTGACTCCCGCACGGGCGGTGCGATCGCCGGCAGAGAAGGCCCTTGCTGCGAGGGTCAGGCGTTGCAGCGGGGCGCTGATGCGGCGGGAAACGAACCACGCGACAGCGACCGCAAGCACGACCGCGATGACGGTGGCAACGATGATCCAGGTCCAGGCAACGCCACGACCGGTGGACGTCTGGGAGCCGAAACCAAGTCGAACCTGACCGACCGTGACACCGTCGACGACGACCGGCGTACTGACCGAGTTTGGTCCACCGCCTGCTCCCAGGCCCATCCCCATACCGCCTTGACCGCCGCCAGTGGTGAAGACCGCCCCACCGCTTGCGTCACTGACGAGCATCCGCGCGCCGGCGGAGGTCGCGATAACGTTGGCCGCATTCAGGTTGACCCCGGACCACCCGCCGCTTTGCTGGTACGCCATCGCCACCTCCTGCGCAGCCGACTCGGCAGCCTGCTGGCGGGCCGCGTAATTGCTGGCGTCCAGACCGCGATCGATACCGAACATCGCCGCGACCGCGACCACCGCAACCGAGGACAACGCGACCACCAGGAACGCGGTCAGCAGCCGTGACCGAAGCGAGCGCCGTACCCAAACCCGGCTACTCATCGCGAGACCATCCCAACCGGTAGCCGACGCCGAACACCGTCTGAACGATCGCCGCACCATCGGGTCCGAGCTTCTGGCGCAGGTTCTTCACGTGCGAGTCGATGGATCGCTCATAGCCGTCGAACTCGTACCCGCGAACTCGGTTGACCAACTCTGACCGAGTGAACACCCGCCCCGGTGTGCCCGCAACAACGGTCAGCAACCCCCACTGAGTCGGAGTCAGCTCCACCGGATCTCCGTCGAGAGTCGCTTCCCGTCGCTGTCGATCGATCAGCAGTCGGCCCGCACCAAAGGACTCCACGGCCGCGGTCGTGGCAGTGCTGCCTCGTTTCAGCACGTTGTCGATGCGCAGCAGTACCTCGCGGGGGCTGAACGGTTTGACGATGTAATCGTCCGCCCCGAGTTCCAAGCCTCTGATCCGGTCTTCAACCGCGTTGCGCGCGGTGAGCACAATGATGGGACCGCAGTCACTGCGGACGGCTTCGGCCAGCAGGTCAAGACCGTCGATGTCGGGCAACCCCAAGTCCAGCAGCATCAACTCCGGAGGGCTGGCGATTAGGTAGTTCAGGGCCTCTGCCCCCGACCCGGTGGTGCGCACACTGTGCCCGGCGCGTTCCAAGTACCTGCGCAACAACTCACGGATATCCCGCTCATCCTCCACCACCAACACTGACGCCACGTAGCCATCTTGACCGGCATTGGCCGAGGGTTCCAGCCCGCGGGTCGATCTTGGCTCGGAACTCCACAGGATCTCCACATCAGGCACATCCGGACTCCACCGCCGAGCGCGACGCTGTGGGGGCACAGACAAACAGGACCAAGCCTGAATCAACTGGAGGAGTCATGAACAAGAGCACCAAGGTAGCGCTAGGGATCAGCGGAGGTCTGGTGGCTGTTGCCGCAATGGCGATCCCCGCGGTCGCCGTGGGTAACAGTGCCAGCGGGTCACCCGGCTACGGGAATGCGGCGCGGGCCGGCACCGGCACCGGGACCGGCACCGGAACTTGTGACGGTACGGGTTCGGGCAATGGCACCGGGATGGGACGCGGCGCCGGAATGAGCGAGTCCGGCATCGACTTGACCGGAGTCGCCTCCGGCACCCTGACCGACGCGCAGCGCACGGCGGTGGCCGGCATGGCTGAGGAAGAGAAGCTGGCCCACGACCTGTATGTGGCGCTCGGGGCGAAGTACCCAGACCAGATGCAGTTCCAGAACATCCCCAAGGCCGAGACCAGCCACCTCGCCTCGGTGCGCACCCTGATGACCCGCTACTCGATCGCCGACCCGACTGCCGGCAAGGCCGCTGGCGAATTCTCGACGCCAGCGGTCCAGGCGTTGTACGACAAGCTGCTGGCTCAGGGTTCAGCAAACGTCGCTGCCGCGCTCCAAGCCGGGGTCGCCGTGGAGAAGGTCGATATCGCTGACCTGAAGAAGGCCGGAGCTGGGGTCACCGCACCAGACGTGACCACGGTCTACTCCCACCTGACGACCGGCTCAGAGCACCACCTGGCGGCGTTCAAGCGCTAGGAGCGTCCCACACAAGTACCCCGGACCGAAGTTGATGGTCCGGGGTACTTGTGTGGAGTTTTGTGTGGGCTAGAGCGCTGGAAAACTCCACTGAGGTTGGTCGCTGGCGGCACCCAGCCGGTTAGCCGCTAGCGCAGCCGTTTCGCCCGCAGGACCACATCTTCGGTGTGGCCCGCGCCGGCCCCGCTTTGAACGTTCCGCGGCCGGAGCTCGTCGGCCTCAACCTGCCAATCGTCGCCCAGCACGGCGGCCACGTCCGCTGGTCCGACAAAATCCTGCGGCCGAAACCCGTGGGCATTCCCCTCCCCGTGACCGGTTGTGTGGGCGTGCGCGTGGGTGTGCTCCGAGTTGTCTCCCTGGCCTTCGGCCGGTTGGGTACCGAACTGGGCGTGGTGAACGAACAGCAACGTGCCGCCGGGAGCGACGGTCGCCAGCAACGCCCGTTCGGCGTCGCGGCCCGGTGTCCGAGCAAGCGCAGGATACTGGGCCGACACCAGGTCGAACCCACTGTCGGCAACCCCGGCGTCCAACAACCCGGCGTGCAGCCAGGTCACGTTTGCGCCGGCAGCCACGGCGGCCGCCTCGGCGCGCTGCAGCGCAACTCCGGACACGTCCAACGCGGTGACATCCCAGCCCCGCAACGCCAACCACACGGCGTCCGCACCCTCCCCACAGCCGACGTCGAGCACCCGCCCTGGTGACAAGACCTGCGCCTCGGCGACCAATGCTCCGTTCGGCTCGCCGCTCCAGATGCGGTCGTCAGCGGAGTACCGCTCGTCCCACATACCTGCCACCACGGACGGGTCAGTTACGGCATCAGGAGAAGTGTCGTGGTGGTGGCCTTCGTCGCGGCCAGCGGGATCGGTCATGGAGCAAGTATCGGTGAAGCAGCGGCCGACGAATCGTCTGCCGTGGACATGCGGTTGGGAGCAGTACCCTCACAGGGCGCTGCTCCCAGCTGTCTCTTCTGCCCGTCTCTACTTCTGGTTGTCGGCGTCGGTGCCTGCTGCGGTCGTGGCGCCCTGGTCCGGCGCTGAGCCACCGCCTTCGCCCACACCAGATACACAATGCTGGCGACGACGACCGCCTGCACTGTGTGGCGCGACCACCGGATCGCCTGGCTCGAACGACGACTACGACGCGGCACCATCACTGCTGGTACACGCTCCTGCACCGGCGCCTGCTCACGGATGGACATCTGCTGCCTCCTGACTGGGTGCGACCGTCTCACCGATCGCCTTGATTCAGGTTTGGCACCGCAAATCCGGGCCGAGAAACGTGTGGAGTGGATCCACCGGAAACTCCACAGGATCTCCACAAGACCGTCGGACGGTCACCACATCTGACGAAGTTCCGACTCGACTGGCCTTCTTGATCCTTCCGGTGGCGCAAGAAGGCCAGTCGAACATGCACTCTCGCGCATCAACACACAACGATCACACCAAGATCACGAAACCCTGAAGCTAGTATCGACCAGTGACGTCCGTTACCCCGGAGACTGCTTCAACGCCTGATGATGAGGCGCGGGTGAACAACCTTCGGAGCTTCGCTGTCCTTGACACAGAACACGAAGAAGCCTTCGACCGGATTACCCGGCTTGCCGCGGGTCTGCTCGACGTGCCGATAGCGTTGATCTCGCTGGTTGATGGTGAGCGTCAGTGGTTCAAGTCCAGAGTCGGTTTGGACGCGACGGAGACCCCTCGCGAACTCGCCTTCTGTGCGCACGCGATTCAGGGCGACATCTTGTTCACCGTCAAGGACGCCACTGACGACGAAAGATTCTCGGCAAACCCACTCGTCACCGGACAGCCGAACATCCGCTTCTACGCCGGAGCTCCGCTAAAGAGCGAGCAGGGCTACAACCTGGGCACGCTGTGCATCATCGACCGGGTGCCGCGCGTGCTCGACGACAGACAGCGTGAACTGCTGGAGGATCTGGCAGGACTGGCTGTGCGTGAACTGGAACTGCGAAAGGCCGCATCGATAGACGGCCTCACCGGCGTGTTCAATCGTTCGGCACTGTTGGCAGCGGCCAAGAGCGAGTTTGCGCGGGCCCGCCGATACGACACTGACCTGTCACTGGGGATTATCGACGTCGACCACTTCAAATTGATCAACGACAACTGGGGCCACGGCGGCGGGGACGTCATCCTGCGCGGTATTGCCCAGGCCTGCCAGTCATCCATTCGCGAGGGTGACGTAGTTGGACGAATCGGCGGAGACGAGTTCGCCGTCCTTTTCCCGCGCGCATCCGCTGAGTTCGCCGCGAAGATTATGCTCCGGATCCAGACGAACCTGCGGGCCGCCGCGTTTTTGGGTGGCCACACCGGCGCAGTGCCAACCTTGAGCGTCGGCATTGCCCAGGTCCAACCGGACGACAGCGGACTGCTCGCCACGTGGGAACGGGCAGATGCAGCCGCTTACCTCGCCAAACGGACCCGAGACGCCGTGGTTTGCGGCTGACGCCTCGGCCCGAAGCTCAAACAGGTCAGCTGCGATCGCAAAGGACATCGGCGGCCGTACCGCTGCGTGGCCTGCGGCGGGACTACTCCTCCTGTTCGCCTTCTTCACGGGCTTGCTCACCATGCGGATGATGCTTCACGTCCTCCTCGTGGCGACGCTCATCCTGGCTTTCATCTTCCGGCTCTGGTGACACTGGCTTCTCCTCACGTCGGTGTTCGCCGCAGTCTGACAGACCAGCGGGTCCGTTGGCGGTCAGAGACAGGTCACCTGGCGAACCGAGTTCTTGGTGCGCCTTGCGGTTGCCCTCTGACCAACCGAGGAAGCTACCCCTCACAGATTTCCGACGAAACCTGGGTACGCCGACACGCGCAGAGCGTCTTAGCAGGTCGGGTGCGCATAGGCACCCTTCTTGATGACCACCTCGCTGTAGGGACGCTCGCGAGATCCAGCTGACACTTCGGCGGCAGTTTCGGTGTCACGCGCCAGCACCACCACTGCCGTCCGCATCCGCTGCGGGCGAGATCGTCTCGGAATCGGGCGGGACGTCAGGATCGGTCAGTACGCCTTTGGGTTGGCGACGCACCCATCTTCGACTTTCTTGGCCCAGTCCGGCTGGGTTCCGGCAGCGCCTGCCTCAATGCCTGCCAGGAAGTCCTGGGAAGGGTCGGTCAGGTCGGCGAAGGACGACGTAGAAGAGGTGCGGTTTGGGGCAAATGGGTGGTCGCAGCATTCATAGTTGTTCGGGTGACCCGGTGCCGGGGTACGGTTGATCGGACAGTCGCCAACATGCAGGTGACGACGGCCGGGCGGAGCCGTGTTGATGTTTAGGACGACCGAGGCTGGGCGGTTGCGGGCGGGAGCGGGAAGTGGCAACTGGTAGCCGTCCCGCATACAGGGACACCCCCCTTCCGATGACTGGGCTGAGGTGGGTCGACAGCGTCGGGTCTGATCTGGTCGGTGACGCCGAACTTGTCGTCGCCGATCTGGCCGACGCAGAGGGTGCCGCCTGCGCTGATCGCGGGTTGGGCTTGGTGGTTTGTGACCGTGGCGGGGTCGTGGTCGCGGCCGATGATGCTGCGCTGCTGTTGCTGGGGTTGAGTTGGGAGCAGCTCGTGGGTCTCGAGTCGCCGGACTGGCAATGGTCAGCGGTGTCCGAGCAGGGGTTGCCGCTACGTGTGGAGCAGCGTCCGACGATGCGCGTGTTGGCCGGTGGGGAACCGGTGGACGGTTTCCTGATGGGGGTGTTGATCCCCGACGGGCTCGGTGCCGGGCGGACCCGGTGGTTGAGCGTTGCCGCGCACCCGGTCGGGGCGCCGCCAAACGGTGTGGTGACGGTGATCACCGATGTGTCTGGTACTGCGCGCGGCCACGCTGCGGGCGAGACGCTGTTGTCGGCGTACCGGCTGCTGGCCAGCCAGAACATCGCCGCCGAGCAGCGGTTCGCGGCGATGTTCTACGGGCATGCGGCGGTGATGCTGTTGATCGATCCGAACACCGGGGCGATCGTGGATGCGAACCAGGCGGCCGCCGATTTCTACGGTTACACCGACGATGAGTTGCGGTCCGTGAGCATCGACCGGATCAACGTGCTGCCCGATGAGCAAGTCGCTTTGCGCCGGGCCCAGGCGCTGGCCGGGGACCGCAACCACTTCGTGTTCGGGCACCAGTTAGCGAACGGTCAGATCCGGTCGGTGCAGGTGCATTCCTCCCCGATCGCGGACCACGGGCGGACGCTGCTGTTCTCGATCATCACCGATGTGACCGAACGTGAGCGCGTCGAAGCCCAGCTGCGCCAGGCGGCAGCGGTCTTCGACAATACTCTCGAGGCCGTGGTGATCACCGATCCGGTTGGGGTCGTCACCGGGGTCAACCGGGCGTTCACCGAACTGACCGGCTGGGATTCCAAGTCGATCGTCGGTCAGCACACGAAGGTACTGGGCAAGGCCAGCACCGATGCCCAGAACGCCGAACGGATCCGCAGCACCATCCGGGCGCAGGCCGGTGTCCGTGGTGAGATGTCGATCCGGCACACGGACGGTA
This sequence comes from Actinomycetes bacterium, assembly GCA_037133175.1. Lineage (GTDB taxonomy): Bacteria > Actinomycetota > Actinomycetes > S36-B12 > UBA10799 > ELA509. Next base: position 5,978 of record JBAXOQ010000091.1, on the reverse strand, counting down.
CCGAATCCCCGGCCCTGTTGTCGGTCAGTGCGGTGCCCGGAGTGATGGGCGAAGTCACCGGCTACGTGGGAGTGCTGACCGACATTGGTGAGCGGGTGCGAGCCGAGCGGGAGTTGGCCGAGGCGGCCGATCAACTTGAGGCAGCCCACTCCGCGTTGGCGGTAGAGAACGAGCGCCGCGAACTGGTGCTGTCCGGGACCCGTGTCGGGCTGTGGGACTGGAACATGCAGACGGGTGAGGAGGTTTTTGACGAGCGCTGGGCGCAGAGTCTTGGCTATCGGCTCGACGAGCTCGAACCGATCGACACAAGCACCTGGGACAGGCTCTGTCATCCCGAAGACCTCATCCGCGCCTCGGACCTGGTCGCCCAACACAGCCAAGGCCTGCTTCCGTACTACGACGCCGAGGTACGGATGAGGCACCGTGACGGCCGGTGGGTGTGGGTCCGCGATCGCGGCAAGATCGTGCAGTGGGACTCCGATGGTCGTCCGGTGCGGATGACCGGCACCCATGAGGACATCACCGAATTGGTTGCGGCCCGGGAGTTGGTGCAGGCCGAACGGGCGAAACTGCGAGCCACGTTGGACTCGTTGATGGACCCGCACGTGCTGTTAGACGCGGTCCGCGACGAGTCCGGGTCGATCGTGGACTTCGTCTACACCGACGCCAACCCGGCCGCCTGCCAGTACGCCGATGCCGACTACCAGGACCTGGTCGGGGCCCGGGCGCTGGACCTGCTACCCGGTCAAGCTGGTTCTGGCCTGCTGCAGTCCTACCGGCAGATCGTGGACACCGGTGAGCCTCTGGCGTTGGACGACGTTGTCTACGACCAAGGGGTTCCCGTCGCTCAACAACGCTTCTACGATCTTCGCGCAACCCGGGTTGGGGACGGCGTATCCCTGACCTGGCGGGACATTACAGACCGGCACACTGCCGCAGTGGCGCTGGCTGAGGCGGAGACCAATTACCGATTGTTGGCGGAGAACGCGTGGGATGTCATCTGGACGATGGAACTTGACGGCACCATCAGCTACGTGAGTCCGTCCGTGGAAAGGGTCCGCGGCTTGACGCCCGCCGAGGCGGCTGCCCAGACCCCCGAGCAGATGCAGCCGCCCGAGTCCATTGCCAAGGGAGCGGAGTACTGGGGGCGCCTGTTCGCGGCCATTGCGGCTGGCACCGAACCGCCGACGTTCCACGGAGAGCAGGACTACTACCGCAAGGACGGCTCCATCATGCACGGCGAGTTGGACGTGGTTCCCCAGGTCGACGCCGACGGGAACGTATTGCGGATCCTGGGCGTGACACGGGACATCAGTGAGCGAAAGCGCTTGGAGGAAGAACTCAACAGACTGGCCCGGACCGACCCGCTGACCGGGGTATGGAACCGCAGACAAGCCGAGGAGTTGCTGACTGCGGCTCTGGCGGACTCGCGGCGATATGGCCACCCGTTATCGATGCTGATGCTCGACGTCGACCAATTCAAGGACGTCAATGACGAGTACGGACACCATGTTGGCGACTACGTTCTGGTCGAGCTGACCCGCAGACTCGCCAAGCAACTGCGCGGCTCGGATGTGCTGGCCCGCTGGGGTGGCGAGGAGTTCGTGGTGATGAGCGGCCACTGCGCCGTCGCCGAGGCAGCCCTTGTTGCGGAGAAACTGCGCGTTCTCATCGCCGACACCCCGTTCGATCAGGCCGGCACGGTGACCGGCAGTATCGGCGTAGCTGAGGTGCATCAGCAGGACGATCTCTCCTCATGGATGCGCCGCGCAGACTCGGCGCTGTGCGAAGCCAAAGGCGCAGGCCGCAACACGGTTCGGGTCGGCGCGTAGTTACTCCGTTACGCTTCACCTGGCTCTGGGAGTGCCTTTCCACACTGCTAGGCCCCGGCGGCATGTGCGATCATGAACATCACGGCGTTGATTCTTTCGGCGGGGGGGGCCAGTACGGCAACTAGTTGATACAGATGGTTGATAACGCGCCTCGCGATAGCCAACGTTGGATTAGTCTACTTGCTGGTAGACTAATCGCATGACCTACATGTGGCCGCTCGTTAACCAGTTCCGCAACCGTTCTGCAGAACTCGATCAGTTAGAGCGATGGTGGAACGACTCCGACTCCCTACCATTGGCGGTCTACGGGAGACGTCGAGTTGGAAAGTCGTGGCTGCTGCGCAGGTTTGCTCACGGCAAACCCGCGACCGTTCTGGTCGCCAGCCAGATACGCCCAGGTGCCCAGTACGGAAGATTTGCTCAAGCACTCACGCCCTGGCTCGGCTTCACGCCCGCAATCACCGATCTAGCGTCGCTGATCGAAGTCCTCTACAAGTTGGGCACCAATGAAAAACACTTGGTTGTGCTGGATGAGTTTCCATGGCTGCTCCCGACCACCGAACAAGAGCGCATCCGCGAACTTTCAGCAGTGCAGGCAATCCTCGAAGACGCTCGGGAAGCGTCACAACTCAAACTGATCGTGTGCGGATCACTCATCGGACAAATGGAAGGTCTTATGTCCGAACGCGCGCCGTTGCGAGGCCGCCTCGCCGGTTTGTCAGTGACCCCGCTCCAGTTCCGTCACGCGCGTGAGTATTTTCCCAAAGCAACCGGCATCGACGCGTTCCAGCGCTATGCGATTAGCGGTGGAATGCCCTACTACCTCAACAGATTCGCCGACCAAAATTTAGCCCACGCAATACAACAAGAACTGCTAACACCCACAGGCCCGCTCTTCGACGAGCCACGAGTGGTACTCGACGAAGAACTGCGCGAAGCGAAGACATATTTCACCGTCCTCGCGGCACTCGCCAGAGGAGACAAGGAACTCGGCGAACTCGCGAACTCCACGGGTATCAACAGCGGCCCTTTGTCCAAATACATGGGCACGCTGGACCGGATGCACCTGATCACGCGGAGACTTCCCATTGAAGCCGCCCGTGACTCACGTAAGGGGCACTGGCACCTAGACGACGATCTGTTCAGATTCTGGTTCCGGTTTGTGTTCCCCTTCCAAGAAGAACTCTCCACCGGTCTTTCAGCCGCCGATCTATACAACACCGAAATCGCCCCCGCCCTTGCCGACCACACTGCACCCGTATTCGAATCGTGGTGCCGAAGCTGGGTTCGACAGAACCAGGGCAGTCAGGCCACCCGGGTCGGAGCGTGGTGGGGCCGTGCCCTTGACACACACAGGCGCACGAAGGAACGCGAGACTGAGGAAATCGACATCGTCGGCACATCCCGCAAAGTTGTCACCATCGCTGGAGAAGCGAAGTGGACCAACAAAACGATGCCCTTGAAAGTCCTGCAAGACCTTGAAACCTACAAACTGCCAGCTCTGCGTCAAGCCGGACTCAAGGTCAGCCCCAACGTGCACATCTTTCTATTTTCGCGCTCAGGGTACGCGTCGGCACTGTCACGCGAAGCGAAATCACGCACGGACATCACACTTGTCAACGTAGAGGCTGAGCTAGATCAATAACGACCGTTGATTAGCGGTTCCGGTCGGCACCTGTTTATCAACCGTCTGTATCAACCAGTTGCCGTACTGGGGGGGGCGGGAACGTGAGGGAACCTGGCGTCGACTCTGGCTACTCGCGGCGCTTGATCGAGGCCTCGCTGGACCCGCTGGTCACGATCTCCCCGGCAGGGCTGATCACCGACGTGAACGCGGCCACCGAGACGATCACTGGTCGCACTCGCTCGGAGTTGATCGGCACCGACTTCTCGACTACTTCACGTCCCCGCAGAACGCCCGCAAAGGCTACGAGCAGGTGTTCCGGGACGGCCAGATCGTGGACTACCCGCTGGAATTGGCGCACGCATCCGGCCGCGTGACCCCTGTGCTGTGCAATGCGTCGGTGTACCGGGACGACAACGGCGAGGTGGTCGGCGTGTTCGCGGCCGCCCGCGATGCCACCGACCTGGTGGCCCGCCAAGCATTGGCCGACAGTGAACGGCGGTACCGACTGCTGGCCGAGAACACCACAGATGCGGTGTTCCTGGTGGACACGACTGGGTCGTTCACCTGGGTGTCCCCGGCGACCCGGCAGGTGCTGGGCTTCGAGCCGAAGGACCTGCTCGGGGCCAACGGCATGAGCCTGATCCACCCAGACGACCGCAGGGCCACGGCGGTGCGGAAGGCCAGACTGGTCGAGGGTGTGGACGTTCCCGACCTGGAATCTCGGAGGCTGACCGCGGACGGTAGTTACCTGTGGATGTCGCTGCGTGGACGGGCGATAATCCGGGGCGACGGGTCCTTGCAGGGCTTGATTGTTGGCACGCGCGATATCGACGCCGAGGTCAAGGCCAGGACGGCGTTGGCGCACGCGATTGAACACGACCCGCTGACGGGTTTGGCAACCCTTTCGGTTGCTTTGGCCCGCATCGATCGACTGCTCGGTGAGCTGGTCGAGCGGGGTCCGGGTCGCGCGGTGGGGGTCCTTTGTGTGGGAGTCGATGGCCTGATGGCGGTCAACGAGGCTCTCACCCACGCGGCCGGTGACCGGGTCCTGATCGCGATCGCGACCAGGATCGCCACGGTCGAAGACGACCCGGACCTGCTGGCCCGCGGCTCCGGGGATGAGTTCCTGGTAGTGCTGCCGGACCTGGTTCGCGCCGCCGACGCCGGAGTGTTCGCCGAACAGTTCCGGTTGGCGGCCCACGGCGCGGTCACGATTGGGGTCAGCCACTTGGAGCCGACGGTCAGTATCGGTATCGCCACCGGTGGTCGCGGCGCCAACGCCGAGGAACTGTTGCGCGATGCCGCCTTGGCAATGCACCGGGCCAAGGATGACGGCCGGGACCGGTGCGAGTTCTTCCAAGCCAGTCTGGCCCGAGAGGCTCAATACCGGGTGAACGTCGAGGGCGGGATTCGGGACGCGCTCGCGGGCGGACAGTTCGTGCCGTGGTTCCAGCCGGTGGTGGACCTTGGCGATGAGACAGTTGTCGGCTATGAGGCCCTGGTCCGTTGGGTTCGACCCGATGGCAGCATCGTGCCTCCCGACGAGTTCGTGCCGATCGCCGAACGAACCTCTCTGATCACTGACCTGGACCTTGTTGTCTTGTGGCGATCCGTTGAGATACTCGCCAGGCTGCCAGCCCCTGTGTACGTCGCTGTGAACGTGTCGGCGGCCACCCTGGCCAGCGACGGGTACGCAGGCCAAGTGATCGGGACCCTGACTCGCTATGGAGTTGCCCCTGAGCGCTTGCACTTGGAGTTCACCGAAACAGCGTTGCTGTACGTCAGCCACCATGTCCGATCCGTCATGCACCAGCTTGCTGCCATCGGTGTGAGCTGGTACGTCGACGACTTCGGCACCGGCTATTCCTCGATCTCCCATTTGCGTGATCTGCCCGTCGCCGGACTGAAGCTGGACCTGTCCTTCACCGCCGAACTGGGGTCAGCGGATGCCACCTGCGAGCATCTTGCGAAGGCTCTGTCGGGGTTGGCCGAGGGCCTGGGCCTGGACACCGTCGCGGAAGGAATCGAAACACCGCAACAAGCAGCCATCCTGCGCGCCCAAGGCTGGAAACACGGCCAAGGCTGGCTCTACGGGCACGCACAACCGGACCCAACCCCACCATCGCCACGATCCTCCCGAGGCGCCGGCATCGCGATGCTGTGTCAAAGCAACATTGGCGGCGCCCTGACAACTGTCGCGTGCCGAACAGGTCTGTTGGTTCGGGGCTGCGCGTGCGACAATCCGAAGGCGGCGAATCCGGCGTCGCCGTGTTCTTCAGGGTAAGGCGGATGACATGCACACTCCAGCAAGTCGATATAGGCGGAGCAGGTGGACGGCGCTGGCGGTGGTTGTCGTTGCTGGAGGTATGGCGTTTGCGACTCCCGACGCAGCGCAGGCCAGCACGAAAATCACCTTCGCAACCCCAGGAGCGGCCCAGTGGGTCGTTCCCGCCGGAGTCACATCGGTGAGCGTCGAGGCCATCGGCGGAGGTGGGGCGGGCGGCCACAATTCGACGACC
>JBAXOQ010000090.1:0-13714 GCA_037133175.1 Actinomycetes bacterium | reverse complement strand
TACGCACGATAACGCCGGCATCCTCTGGCAAAGTCGAACGCAGCAGCTTCTTGAGCCGCCCGCGCTCACTGTCCGGCAATCGTCGACTGATCCCGGTCATCGACCCGCCAGGCACGTAGACCAGGTATCGACCCGGCAACGAGATCATGCTCGTGAGTCGAGCGCCCTTCTGACCCACCGGATCCTTGGTGACCTGAACGAGCACGGGGTCGCCGGACTTCAACGCGAGTTCAATGCGCTTGGGCTGTCCCTCAAGCCCTGCTGCGTCCCAATTCACCTCTCCGGCGTACAGGACAGCGTTTCGGCCTCGGCCAATGTCGACGAACGCCGCCTCCATGGAGGGCAGCACGTTCTGGACCCGCCCGAGGTAGACGTTGCCGAGCATGGAAACCGACTCTGATCGGTTCACGTAATGCTCCGAAAGCACGTCGTCCTCAAGGACCGCGATCTGGGTACGGTCATTTCGCTGACGCACGACCATGACCCGATCGACGCTTTCACGGCGGGCGAGGAACTCAGCCTCACTCAGGATCGGTGCCCGGCGACGGCCCGCTTCACGGCCCTCCCGGCGCCGCTGCTTCTTCGCTTCAAGCCTGGTCGAGCCACGCACGCCAGTCACACGATCGCCGGAATCCCGACCCTCGCGCACATGGATCACGGTGTTCGGCGGGTCATCCTCATTGGCGGAGCCGGCGTTCGGGCCCCTTCTGCGTCGCCGCCGCCGCCGCGCCGTCGTTGCGCCGCCCTCGTCGTCCTCAGCACCGTCCTGGGCATCGCCGTCACCATTGTCGTCGCCGCTGCCGACATCATCCCCGCCGGAATCAGACTGATCACCATCTGAATCCTCGCCGTCGCCCTCGGCTCCACCGTCGCCTTGCGAGTCGTTGTCCTCCTCCGCACCCTGGCCGGGCTTGCGGCGCCGACGGCCACCCCGGCGCCGACGTCGTTTGCGAGGTCCGGTTCCGTCATCTGCAGCATCATCGTCATCGGTGCTGGCGTCGTCGAGTTGATCCTCTTCCTCATCAGCGACATCGTCCGTGGAGGCGGCGCCTGACCCGTCGCGGGCAGCCTCGCGCTCCTGGACGCTCTCGTCCCCCGAATCTGAACTGGTGGCCTTCGGCACAGCACGCTTGCGTCGGGCCGGAAGCGCCTCGACGTCTGGCGGCGGCTGGAACAGGGCCACCACGCTGGCAGAAGACTTGACCGCTACGACCATCGACGGCTCATCCTCCCCAGTGTCAGCGCCGTCAGTGGGCGCCTCAAAGGCGGCAGCCAGAGCCGGCGCGCCCGCGGGGCGCGAAGCTGCCCGACGTCGCCGCTTAGGGGCGGGCTGGTCGACTTGCTGTGATTCCGTCACCTGCTGCGGCTCAGCCGACTGCTGTTCCGACTGCTGTTCCGGCGGCGGCATCTCAGCGTTCGCTGGTGTCTGCGCATCTGCTGCCGTCTGTGCTTCGCTGTTCGAGTCACTTGACTGTTCAGTGGTCTCGTCATCGAGCATCGGGGTGCTCCAAGTCCGGCCCACCCATCGGACAGGCCAACCAGCGCGCGAGCGCCCGATCCAGCCTGCCCGCTAAGCGGGCCTATCGCGGCGTCGAGTCCGCTTGCTCACTCGACGCGAAAGTCCATCGGTGGATTGCGCCGGACCTGCTCGGACTCGGTGACTGAGTTGCCAGCCACGCACTGCCGAACGCACTAACGGTCAAGCGCCGACGGTATCCTCGGGTGCTAGCGGGTCGCTAACCGTCCGAGCGTCCACAGCCAGCGGCCCCTGTGCCAGCCGGACTACCCTTGCGGGAACTGGCGGCACGAGGTCAGCCACTTGCCGCAGAGCGGCGAGGACATCATCGGGTCGTACGGACGGGGTTCCGTGCGCAACGACCACTGTGAGTATCGCACACCTGTCTACCCCTTCGGAGTCCAAACGAACGTCAATCGAGCGAATCGACGGTCGAACGTCCCAAATCCGCAGCCCCGACTTCATCATTCGCTGCACTTCGACGGATTCGGAGCCCATCAGCGCAGCGGCCGCCGACTGCGCAGCTTCAAGATCGACCTGCGGCAACGCGATCTGCCAAACGCTCGCTTGAAGGCGTGCTGCTAGGTCAGGTGGTGCCGCTACCACCGCCTCAAGGATGTCCAGTCCCGCTGGCAACGCTGCATCGAGATCCCGTCGGAGTTGATCGACATCGACGGCGGCCGCAACCCCAATTTCAAGGTATTCGGCCTCGCTGGCCACACCGGTCGGCACCGCGTTCGCGTACGAGATCTTGGGGTGAGGATTGAACCCAGCCGAATACGCCATCGGAACGTTTGCCCGCCGCAAGGCCCGCTCAAGGGCGCGTTGAAAGTCCCGCGAACTCGAAAACCGCAGCCGTCCCCGCTTCGCATACCGCAGCCTGACCTTGGCAACGGGCGCAACAAACTCCCTATCCGGCTGCCGCCTTGCCATCAGAGATTCCCAGCGATTTGGATCTCTATGTCGAGCGTGTCGCAGACTCCGCACTGGGAGCATGGGTTCCAGCGGCAGTCTTCTTGACGGACCTCAGCAATCGCGTCCTGCCACTCTTGCCATAGCCAGTCGCGGTCCAAGCCGACATCGAGGTGGTCCCAAGGCAGCACCTCCGACTGCTCGCGTTCGCGGGTGGTGTACCAATCCAGATCCACCGGCTCATCGGCGAAGGCCAGCTGCGCCGCGGCGACCCAACTGTCGTAGCTGAAGTGCTCACTCCAACCGTCGAAGCGCTCGCCATCGCGCCAGACTTGCTCAATTACGGCACCCACCCGTCGGTCGCCCCGAGACAGCAGGCCTTCGATGCAGCCGGGACGACCGTCGTGGTAGCGGATGGTCACCGCACGACCGGTCTCGCGATCGCCTCGGATGGCGTTGCGAAGCAACGCAAGCCGAGCATCGGTCGTCTGCCAGTCCAGCTGCGGCGCCCACTGGAACGGCGTATGCGGCTTGGGGACGAAGCCGCCGATCGACACGGTGCAACGGATGTCGCGTCGGCCACAAGCGAGGCGGCCGGACCGCACGACCTCGCGCGCAAGGTCGGCGATCTCCAGCACATCAGCGTCTGTCTCAGTCGGCAGACCGCACATGAAGTACAGCTTCACGCCACGCCAACCCGCCCCGTAGGCGGCCGTGACGGTGTCGATCAGATCCGCCTTCGAAACCGTCTTGTTGATCACTCGTCGGATACGCTCACTACCCCCCTCTGGGGCAAAGGTCAGCCCGGAACGGCGGCCATTGCGGGTGAGCTCGGTCGCCAGTTCGATGTTGAATGCGTCAACCCGAGTCGAGGGTAGGGATAGGGACACGTTCGAACCGTCGTACCGATCCGCCAGTTGCTTGGTCAAGTCGGCGATCTCGGAATGATCTGCACTCGACAGACTCAGCAAGCCGACTTCAGCGAAGCCTGTCTTAGCCAAGCTGTTGGCGATCATAGCTCCCAAGGTGTCGATCGAACGCTCCCGAACCGGTCGCGAAACCATGCCAGCCTGGCAGAATCGGCAACCTCGAGTGCACCCACGGAAGATCTCGACCGAGGCGCGCTCATGGACGGTCTCAGCCAGCGGCACCAACGGTGCCTTGGGGTACGGCCACTGGTCGAGGTTGGACACCGTTCGCTTTGACACTCGCCAAGGCGCGGCCGGGTTGTTGGCCACGACCCGACGAATTCGGCCATCGGGCAGGTAGTCAAAGTCGTAGAACTGCGGAATGTAGACCCCCTCGATGGCCGCCAATTGCCGCAACAGTCCGGCGCGACCGCCCGGCGACCCGAGGCGCTTGGCGTCCCGGACTACGTCGGTGATCTCGTCAACGACTTCTTCACCGTCCCCGATCACCACTGCGTCGACGAACCGGGCGATCGGCTCTGGGTTGAAAGCGCAATGCCCGCCGGCGATGACCAATGGGTCGTCATCAGTTCGCGCGTCAGCATGTAGTTCGATGCCAGCGAGGTCCAACGCGGTGAGCAGGTTGGTGTACCCGAGCTCGGTAGCGAACGACACCCCGAGGATGTCGAAATCACCCACCGCGCGGTGTCCGTCCACAGTGAACTGCGGGACGCCGTGCTCGCGCATCAGCTTCTCAAGGTCAGGCCACACCGCATAACTGCGCTCGGCCAGGGTGTCGGGCCTTTCGTTCAGCAGTTCATACAGAATCTGGATGCCCTGGTTGGGCAGTCCGACCTCGTAGGCGTCCGGGTACATCAGCACCCACCGGACCTCGGTCGAGTCCCAGGCCTTGACGACCGAATTGAGCTCGCCCCCGACGTACTGCACCGGCTTGCTCACGAAGGGCAGTAGCCGCTCTAGGCGATCGAACACCGATTCCCCGGGCGAGTTGCTCACGCCAAGGAGCCTACGCGGAGCCACTGCGCCACGCGGTGTCTACTCCCGGGAGCGTAGGTGAACGCTCTGCAGTAACCCCACGCCGATCCATCCGGCGAACATAGAGGTGCCACCGTAAGACACGAACGGCAACGGCACGCCGGTGACCGGCATGATCCCGAGATTCATGCCGATGTTCTCGAACGCCTGGAACGTGAACCAGCACACCACCCCGGTGGCGACCAACCGACCGAACGGGTCGCGAGCGGCACGGGCGATCTTGATTCCGCGCCAGACCACCAGGCCGACCAGCAAGATCACCAGGCCGGCACCCACCAAACCAAGCTCTTCGGCTGCTACCGAGAAAACGAAGTCGGTCTGCTGATACGGCACAAAAGCGCCCTGAGTCTGGTTGCCGTGGAACAGGCCCTGACCCAACAGTCCACCGCCGCCAATCGCGATACGGGCCTGTGCCGTGTTGTACCCCGAACCCTGCGGGTCGTGACCCGGATCGAGAAACGCCAGCAACCGATCCAGCTGATACTGATCGAGCACACCGAGACTGATAGCCGCGATTGCCACCACGACCACCGCGGCCAGCAGGCCGATCACCCACCGAGTGGGCGCGTTGGACACCGCGATGATGCCGATCACGATGGCGCCTATGATGATCACTGTGCCCAGATCGGGCTGCAGCATGATCAGGAAGACTGGTCCGGCCGCCCAGACAAGGGCGTTCCTAACATCGTTGTTGGTGGGCATGTCCCGACCGACGTCACGCTCGGACAACACCGTGGCCATCGACAGGATGACGACAATCTTCGCCAACTCACCGGGCTGGATCGTGAACCCTCCGGGGAGCGCGATCCAAGCGTTTGCCCCATTGATGGTCGTGCCGAACGGTGAGAGCACCACCAGCAGCGTGCAAATCACAAACCCGTACACGATCGGAGTCCAGGCGCGCAGAATGCGGTAGTCGATTCGGGTCACGATGTACCCCAGTGACAGCCCCACCACCAGATTGACCATGTGTTTGGTGACGAAGGCGTTGGGATCGTCATCGGCTGCCAGCAACCGTGTCCGGGTGGCTGACCAGACCAGCAGGGCGCCGATCAGGGACAACGCCAGCGCTGACCCGAGCAGCGTCAGATCCAGCCGCAGCAGCCCGCCGACGTTGGTCCTGGCCTTGACGTAGAGGCGTGCGCCGCGGCTGCTGGCCTGCGGCCGCCGGGTGACGACAACCGCTTTGGGTAACGCCGGAGGCCCGGGGACATTCTGAGGAGGCGGCCCCTGCCCGGAATCGTGGATGCTGCGCCGCTCGTTCATGGCGACCTCGACCTTGAACTCCTGGGACCGGGTGTTGAGACGATGCCAGCGGGAGCCTCTCCTGCTGGTACGTCGCCGCTCGGAGTTGGGGTGGGTGACACCACGGCTGCGGCGGACTCACCGGCCGCCGGCGCCTTGCTCGTGGTCGCCGAGGGCGAGGGCGAGGACATCGGCGAAGCGGACTTGGTGGCTTTGGGTGAAGCCTTGGCCGGAGGCGCCACGGCAGTCGCCAATTGACCGACGCCATCAGAGCTGACCTTGGGGATCGAGTCGCTCGGCTCCCCTCCCTTGAGCACGCTCTTGCTCGGGTCGACGGTGCTTCCGGTGATTCCGAACAACGCCTCGTAGATCCGTCGCACGCTCGGTCCGCAGGTGCCGGCCCCGGTGCCACCCTGAGACACGACACAGACCACGGTGTACTTGGCCGAGGTCGCCGGCGCGAACGACGCCAACCAGGCAGTGGACGCCTTGCCAGCCACCTCCCCGGTGCCGGTCTTGGCTGCCACGCTGATCTTGTTCAGTGGGAAACCGGCAAACACCCCGGCGGTGGTCCCGTTGACCGAGGTATCGGCAAGTGCCGACTGCAGGTAGCCCAGCGCCCCAGAAGGAACATCGAGCCGACCTGCGGACGCAGGTTCGATCCGCTGACCGACAGTTCCGTCCTTGGCGACGACCGCCCGCACAAGTTGGGGGTGCCACAACGTGCCGCCATTGCCGATCGCTGAATACAGTGTGGCGATCTGCACGGGCGTCACGCCGGTGTCGCCCTGACCGATCGCGAGGTTCAGCGCGTCACCAGCACGGAATTGGTCGCCGGACTCGCAGAAGTCTCTGGCGTAGGCCTGCAGCAGTTTGGCACGATCCTCAGGTGTGACCTCTGGGTAGCCGTCAGCGGCGCGCTTACAATAAGCATCCTTGCGCTCAGCGTAGATCGCCTTCTTGTCGGCCCGACCGACCAGCCGCCCCGCGTACTCCCCCGGCAAGTCCAGCCCGGTCGCCTTGCCCAGGCCGAAACCCTTGGCCGTGTTCAACATCAACTCGCTGGCCTTGCCGTCCGGCGTCAACCCGCCGTCGCTGAGCCACATCGAGTGGGCGAGCTTGTAGAAAACCGTGTCGCACGACACGGACAACGCCTTCGACAAAGTGATCATGCCGTAGGAATGTGATTCGTAGTTGGCAAACCGCTGGCCGCCGATCGAGTACTCGCTCGGGCAGGGGTAGGACGCCGTGGTCGTGAACCCGGCCTTCATCGCGGCGACGGCCGAGACGACTTTGAAGGTCGACGCGGGCGGGTAGACGCCCTGAATGGCACGGTTCAGCAGCGGCAGGCCGCCATTGGGATCGTTGAGCGCGGCATACTTCGCGCTGTCGATGCCGCCGGTCCAGATATTCGGATCGTAGGTTGGGTACGAAGCCATCGACAGGACCCTGCCGTTCGTGCTGTCCAACACCGCAATGGCGCCGGAGTCCCCCGGCTTGCCTTGCTGGTGGGCCAAGTCGATGGCGGCCGCCAGTTGCTGCTCGGTGACCGCCTGCAGCCGAGCGTCGATGTTGGTGACGATGTTCTGTCCGGGGATTGCGGCCGTATCCTCGACGGTTCCGTTGATCTGACCCGATCGACTGACCGCTACCCGCTGCATGCCGTTGGTGCCAGCGAGTACCGAGTCGTACTGCTTCTCAAGCCCGGCACGACCTATCAACTGGTTTGCGGTGGGTCGATCCGTCGGATCGATCTTGGCCTGTTCCTCGCCGGTGATCTGACCCAGGTAGCCCGCGACGTGCGCTACGTTGACTCCGTAGGGTCGAGGGTAGGCGCGAACCGGGGCCAGCTCGGTGCGAACCGCGGGCAGAGTGTCGGCTGCTTCCATCAGCTGCAGTCCGACCGCCTGAGGAACATCGTCAGCCACCACCGCGGGCTGGGCCGAAGGCCCGTTCCAGCACAACGGCTGCGCCGGAGCTCCAGGAGTCCCGCAGGATTTCAGACGATCGCTGATGGCTTCCGGTGTCGTGCCGAGTTGGCTGGCCAAGCGAGCCAGCACAGCGGTGCCACGGTCCCGCTGGCGGGTCAACGCCGCCCGGTCCACGGTGACCGCTATCGACGACCGATTGCCCACCAGCGGACGTCCAACCTGATCCAAGATCAGCCCACGCTGGGCCGGGGTGACGATCTCGCGCACACTGTTGCTGGCCGATGCGTTGCGGAAGGTGGTCGTGCCTCCAAGCTGCATCCACGCCAGCCGCAGAAACAAGGTCCCGATCAGGGCGATGACTAGCACTTGGAGCACGATCAGACGCCCGTCACGGCGGGCGAGCGCCGACCGAGGGCGCCCTGTCCCGTCAGATCTGCCGGTCACGCGGTCACGCCCTCTTCTGCGGCACCCCGATATAGCAACCCCACAATTGGCAGCACCACCAGCGACAACAGGCCCGCGTAGAGCATCTGCGTCACGACCAGCGCTGGCACCGCCCACCACGTCACGTTCATCGAGCCGAGCATCCACCCGAGCACAACCAGCGCCAGGCAGACCCCGCCTGCCAGGCCACTGACCGCAAGCACCGAGCGCAGATCCGGTCGGCCAGACTCGGCGGTCATGTGGCCGGCCAGGAAGCCGGCCAACGCATAGACGGCTGCTGTCTGTCCGATCGATCCGGTGGCCGGGGGCGCCAAATCCACCAGGACTCCGGAACCGAAGCCCACGATGGTGCCGGTCGTCGGTCCGGCGGCCATGCCCAGAACGAGCACGACTACCAACAGCAGGTCGGGCGTAGCTCCGGGAAGACCGAGCCGCGACAACACGGTCACCTGCAGCACCAGCGCGCTCAGGGTGACGGCGACAGCCACCAGCATTCGAGGTCCGGTCAGCCTCACGGTGTGCCCGTCGATCCGGCTGCGCCCGCAGATCCGGCAGTGGCGGCTGAACTGGGTGTGCCTGCCGCGCTCGGCTTAGCGGGCAGCAGTGCATCACGAGGATCTGTCCGAGCCGGTACGACCAGCACGCCGACGACGTCGAGCGCCGTCATCCGGACCGCCGGTGCCACCAGCGCCACCCGATCCGATTGTCCCGGCTCTCCGCTGGTGCCAGTCACGGTTCCCAACGGGATGCCCGCCGCAAATGGGGCAGCATTGGGCGATCCGAACGTGACCAGCCTGGTACCGACCTTGATCTCCATACTGGGATCTAGCAGCCGCAGAGCCAACTCGTTCGGCGAACCGGTCCCGTCCAGGGCACCGGCATCGCCCGATCCCTCGGCCCGCACAGCCACGATGGAATTGTTGTCGGTGATCAACTGAACAGTGGCCGTGGTGGGACCGACAGAAATGATCTTGCCGACCAGTCCGTCGCCGTTGATGACGCACATATCAGTTGCGATCCCGTCTGTGCTGCCCGCGTCGAGCGTGACAGTGCCAGAGAAAGTCTGCGCGGAACCATAAGCAACCACTCGCGCAGGCAACACCTTGAAGCCACCCAGGCCGGCCAGCCCGAGCATCGACTTCAGTTCGCCTGCCACTCTGGCAGTCTCAGCACTCACCGCCGGACTGCCGGTCAGCCCCTGCAGTTGCTCGCCGGCCACCGCACTTCGGGACTGCGGGTCACCGAAGCTGGTGACCGACCGCGCGGCGCTCACGAATGGCGCAGCAAGCGCCCCAGTCGCCTGCTCCAACGGACCGACGACTGCCGCGACCATCCCCCGCAGCCCGCCAATCGCCCCGCCCCCGCGCAGGTCGAGTAGCACCAGTGTCAGCGAGACCAGCAGCAGCACCGACAGTACCGCCCGAGCCCTCATCGCTTCTCGCATCAATTCCTCACCCCCACCCTCGTTCCCGCGTCGACCGAGAACCTTGCTCGCCGACGCCTCCCGCTAGTACCTGGACTCCGCCAACAACACCGGCTTGAGTGCCTGCAGGTCCTCGATGCACCTACCAGTCCCCAGCACAACACAATCGACGGGATTCTCTGCGAGCCGCACCGGCATGCCCGTCTCGTGCTGCAGTCGGTCCGCCAACCCCCGCAGTTGCGAACCGCCCCCAGTGAGCACGATGCCGCTGTCCATGACGTCACCGGCGAGTTCCGGCGGCGTCCGATCCAATGTCGTTCGTACTGCATTGACAATGGCGGCCACCGGCTCGTCGAGCGCCCGCCGTACCTCCTCTGAGGTGAGAACCACCGAGCGCGGCAGCCCGCTGATCAAGTCCCGGCCTCGGATCTGCGCCTGCGGCTCATCCCGAGTCGGGAAGGCGGAGCCCAAGCGGATCTTGGTGTCTTCAGCTGTGCGCTCACCGAGCAGCAGCGAGTACTCCTTCTTGACGTGCGCGACGATTGCGTCGTCGAGACGATCTCCGCCGATCCGGGCCGACATGCTCGTCACCACGCCGCCCAGGCTGATCACCGCGACCTCGGTGGTTCCGCCGCCGATATCGACGACCATCGATCCCTCCGCGTCGTGCACCGGCAGTCCCGCTCCGATGGCGGCCGCCATCGCCTCCTCAATGACGAACACCTTGCGGGCGCCAGCCGCGTACCCCGCGTCCTTGACCGCCCTTTGCTCGACGGCGGTGATGCCGCTTGGCACACAGATCACCAGCCGGGGCTTGGCCAGGGTCCGGCGACCGTGAACCTTCTGGATGAAGTAGCGCAGCATGCGCTCAGTGGTCTCGAAGTCGGCCACGACCCCGTCCTTGAGTGGACGGATAGCGACAATCCCCTCGGGCGTACGGCCCAGCATCGCCTTCGCCGCAGAACCTACCGCGACGATCGCCCCGGTTCGGGTATCCAACGCCACCACGCTAGGTTCGTCGAGCACAATGCCGCGACCGCGGGCGTAGACCAAGGTGTTGGCGGTGCCAAGATCAACAGCCATGTCCCGGCCCATCGCCGAGATCATCCCCGTGAACATGCCCGCCACCGATGCCCCCTGGGAGCCCTTGCGCTGCTGACCGGACGCACCAACCCGGGCGGACCGCAAGTCGATCTCCTCGGCTTCAGGTGGGCGCCGCGCACCGGTTGATCCGGTGTCGCCGTCAGGATTCGGGTAGTGCCGCATGATGGAGCGCGGGGACCTTCCAGTCGATCGTGAACTTTTGGATCGCCGACATTTCTTGCCGATCGTCGACGATATGGGAAGGGGAAGGACTCGATCCTACGTCGGATTTCTAGGAATTCGGGAAGAACAGGCCGATCTCGCGCTCTGCACTTTCGGGTGAATCCGACCCATGGACCACATTGCGGTTCATCACCGTTGCCAGATCCCCGCGAATCGTCCCGGGAGTTGAGTTCCGTGGATCGGTTGCCCCCATCATCGCCCGCCACCCGGCAACAGCATCGGGACCGGAGATGATAGCGGCGACCAGCGGGCCTGAGGTGATGAAGCTCACCAGATCATCGAAGAACGGCTTTCCGCGATGCTCTCCGTAGTGCTCCCCGGCCAACTGCGCGTCGATGGTTCGCAACTGCAAGGCAGCGATCGTGAATCCACGTCGCTCGATTCGGCTCAGGACCTCCCCGACCAGCCCACGGGCAACGCCGTCGGGCTTGACGAGTAACAAAGTGCGCTCAGTCATGGCAGCAGGGTACGTGGGTCGTCTTCGGGTTCCGGCGATGCCCGGTGCAGCAGGCGCCGCGCATCGGCCGCAGTGACCACCGAACCGGTGGCCACCACGCCGGCGGTGCCAAGGAATCGCTCATCGTCAGCAATCCCGAATGCTGCCTCGAGTGCCGACGCGATGGTGGGTGCCGCGAGCACTCGCTCCTCACCGAACACTGTGATGGCGGCGTACGCCAGATCGTCGGGCGATAGCGATCGAGGGGATGAGTTGGCGGTCACCACGATGGTGTCCAGCAGCGGTTCCAGTTCGGTCAGCAGTCCGACCACGTCTTTGCCGTCCAGTACTGCAACGACCCCGATGACGGTGCTGAAGCTGAATGCCTCGCCGACCGCAGCGGCCAGCGCCCGGGCGCCATGCGGATTATGCGCAGCATCCACTAGCACTGTCGGACTGGTGAAGATCAGCTCAAGGCGCCCAGGGGACCTGGCATCCATGAAGCCTGCTCTGACGAAGTCGAGGTTGAGCCGACGACGCGAACCATCAACGCTCCAAGCACCGAGGAAGGTCTCGACTGCCGCCAGGGCCAGCGCGGCATTCGCGGCCTGGTGCTCGCCGTGCAGCGGCAGGTAGAGATCGTCGTACTCCCCTCCCAGTCCCTGGATTGCGAGCATCTGGCCGCCGACGGCGACCGTGCGGTGCAGCACCGCGAACTCCACACCCTCACGGCACGGCTCGACCCCGAGCGCCTGACAGCGACCCACCAGCACCAGCGCGGCCTCGGGATCCTGCCTGGACAACACCGCGGGCACCCCGGCGCGCAGGATCCCCGCCTTCTCCCCCGCGATGGCGGTCAGGTTGTCACCGAGGTAGTCGACGTGATCTAGCCCAATGGGGCTGATGACACTGACCGCTGGTTGCACCACGTTGGTGGCATCCCAGGTGCCTCCCATTCCGCACTCGACGACCATCACATCGACCGGGGCGTCGGCAAAGGCGGCGAAAGCCAGCGCAGTGATCGCTTCGAACATGGTGGCAGGGGGTCCGCCATGATCGGCGCTCAACTGATCGACGATCGCCAAGTAGGGCTGGACATCCTGGTACGCGGCAACAAACTGCTCGGGTGAGACCGGCATGCCATTGATCTGGACCCGCTCCGTGATGCTCCCTAGATCTGGGCTGGTGAACAGACCGGTCTTCAGACCACAAGAGCGCAGCAGGGACTCAATGATTCGAGCTGTGCTGGTCTTTCCGTTGGTGCCGGCGATGTGGATCACAGGGGCACTGCACTGCGGATCGCCCAGCATCGAAGTCAGCGCGGTGATTCGCTCCAGGTCCGGCGCAACTCGATTCTCCGCCCAGCGAGACAGCAGCGCACGCTCGACCTCGGCGAAGTCAGTCTCGACAGGACCGGCGCCCAGGCCATCAGCATCACGCATGCCTGCCAGTCTAGGAACCGGACGAAGGTTTAGCTCCCCCGCCAGCACCGCGGCCACGCTCTCTAGGATGTGGCAATGACCTCGGACGCCTCGATGTACTCGCGCATGCCCGACAAACCCTCGCTCGCTGGGATCGAGGACAAGTGGGCGACCGTTTGGCAGGAACAAGGCGCCTACCGTTTCGACCGGAGCAAGACGCGCGAGGCGATCTACTCGATCGACACTCCCCCGCCGACCGTCAGTGGCGCTCTGCATGTTGGGCACGTGTTCTCCTACACCCACACCGACACCATCGCCCGCTACCAACGGATGCGCGGCCTGGAGGTGTTCTACCCGATGGGGTGGGACGACAACGGTCTGCCGACCGAGCGCCGGGTCCAGAACTTCTATGGCGTGCGCTGCGATCCCTCCCTGCCGTATGACCCTGATTTCGTGGCCCCTGAGAAACCCGGCAAGACGCAAGTCCCGATCTCGCGTCGGAACTTCATCGAACTGTGCGAACAATTGACCGGCCAGGACGAGCAGGTATTTGAAAGCTTGTGGCGCCAACTCGGCTTGTCGGTGGACTGGTCGATGACCTACCAGACGATCGACTCCCGCGCTCGAGCCACGTCGCAGCGGGCGTTCCTGCGGAATCTGGCGCGTGGTGAGGCCTATCAGGCAGAAGCTCCGACACTGTGGGATGTCACGTTCCGCACCGCCGTCGCCCAGGCCGAGCTTGAGGACCGCGACCGTCCGGGGGCCTACCACCGGATCGGTTTTACTCGTACTGATGCTGACGGCGCGGGGACGGTGTTCATCGAGACGACCCGGCCGGAACTGCTTGCCGCCTGCGTGGCCCTGGTGGCCCACCCGAACGACGAGCGCTACCAGCCGCTGTTCGGCACCACCGTGCGCACGCCGCTGTTCGACGTTGACGTCCCGGTGGTTGCCCATCCGCTTGCGGATCCGGAGAAGGGTTCGGGCATCGCGATGATCTGCACGTTCGGCGATGTCACCGACGTGATCTGGTGGCGTGAGCTCAACCTGCCGACCAGGCCGATCCTGGGATGGGACGGTCGGGTGCACGCCGAGC
>JBAXOQ010000089.1:0-13731 GCA_037133175.1 Actinomycetes bacterium | reverse complement strand
TCCCTGCCACAACGAGGCGCCCTCAATCGCCGCCGTGGTTCACCAGTTCCAGCTCGCCCTGCCCGGTTCGATCATTGTGGTCGCCGACAACGGATCGACTGACGACACCGCCGAGCGAGCTCGCGATGCTGGCGCCCAGGTGGTCTTCGAGCCCCGGCTCGGCAAGGGTTACGCCGTGCGCAAGCTGTTCGCGGACGTCGAGGCCGACATCTACGTGCTGATCGACGGCGATGGCGAGTGCGATCCGGGATCTGCGCCCGAGATGGTGCGGCTGATCTCCGACGGCTCCTGCGACATGGTGGTCGGTCGGCGCGAGAGTCCGCAAGACACCAAGAGCTACCGCCCAGGCCACGAGTTCGGAAATGGGAGCCTGACCTGGATCTTCCAGAAACTCTTCCAACTGAACATCACCGACACTCTCTCCGGCTACCGGGTGATGAGTCGACGTTTCGTGAAGTCACTGCCGATGCGCGCCGCCGGCTTCGAGATCGAAGTCGAACTCAACGCCCACGCCGCGATCGTCGGCGTGAATGTCGTCGAGGTCCCGACGACATTCGTCGGCCGCCCTTACGGCGACAGTTCCAAGCTATCGACGTTCGGTGACGGCGCCCGGATCCTGCGACTGAACCTGCGCCTGTTCAGAGATGCCCGACCCACCCTCGCCTTCACCTTCATCGCCGCGCCCTGGTTCCTGATCACGATCTGGAGCGCATTCGTGGTCGCCAGCAACTACGCCGAGGCCGGCCAACTGCTGAGTCTGCCCAACCTGATCCTGGGCTTCATCTCGTTCATGGTCGCGCTGATGCTTGAGATGGCGGGCATCACGATGGAAAGGATCACCCGAAACCGCAACGAGGCCGTCTTGCTTGCCTACCTGGCGCAGCTGGCACCCTGCCCGATTTCCCACGGATCGGCCAACCGGTCCTCAGAGCGAATCCACGACGCCCATGTGCTGCTTGAGCACGCGACCCCCACCGACTCTGCGGACCCCCATGACAGTCCCCACGCCTGACGAACCTCACAACACCGAACCTCCCGCCAGCGCGGTTGTGCACCCCGCCTCGGCGGCGGCTGCCGTGAGCGAATCAGCGCAGCCATCGGTCTCAGTGGTCGTGCTGGCCTACGGTGCAGAGGAGTACTTGGCCGAGTGCATCGCTGCACTACTGGCGGTCCAACCGGTGCCGCAGATCGTGCTGGTCGACAATGGCGCCACGGCGGCGGTCGACGCCTTGGAGCCGCACCCAGCGGTGACCATTCTGCGTCCTGAACAGAACCTCGGGTTCTCGGGTGGCTGCAACCTCGGCGCCGCAGCCACCGCCGGCGACGTCATCGTGTTCGTCAACAGCGACGTCGTGATTGCGCCCGATGCGCTGCGGGAGTTGTCCGAGCAGGTCAGCCAACCAGGCGTCGGACTGGCCAGCGGGCGGGTATTGCTCGGCGCCGAGCCCGACCGGGTCAACTCGGTGGGCAACCCCATCCAATTCCTGGGCTTCTCCTGGAGCGGTTCCATGGGTGACCTGGCCTCTGCACACACCAAGCCCAAGACGATCGCGGGGGTATGCGGTGCCACGTTCGGTGTTCGGCGGGCGGTCTGGTTCGAGTTGGGCGGCTTCGACCCGATCTTCTTCGCCTACTGCGAGGACATGGATCTGTCGCTGCGTACTTGGCAACGCGGCTACTCGGTGCAATTCGTGCCGTCGGCGATCTGCTGGCACTGGCACGACTTCGGTCGCCACCCGCGCAAGATGTACCTGTTAGAGCGGAACCGCCTGATCTGCCTGCTGACCATCTACGAGCCGCGCACTCTGGCACTGATCGCCCCGATCGCCCTGGTGGTCGAGGCGGGCGTGATGGTGGCGGCGATCCGCGACGGCTGGGCCAAGCAGAAGTGGGCCGGTTGGGTCTGGATCGTCCGACACCGCTCAGAACTGGCCGCCCGCCATCGACGGATCCAGTCCGCTCGGGTGCGCAGCGATGCGCAGTTGGCACCCCTGCTGCAAGCCCCGATCGACCCTCCGCCCGGGTTCGGCATGACCGTCCCGCCGATCCTGAACCGACTGCTGAGCGCCGACTGGCGCCGAATTACCCACCAGCTCATGCAGTCCGCCCCACCGCGCACAAAGCGAGCGCCCAGAATCTACCGCAGGGTCCCAACGACCACAGACTCGTTGTAGACAAACAACGTTCCGGCACGCCGGGGAAACGGAAACGAATCCACCGATTCGACCTGCCCGCCGAGTCGGCCGATGTGCGAACTCATGTCTAGGACATCGACCCACCGCACATGGGTCTCGTCAGAAGCGAAACCACGCTCCTGCGGACAGATCAGTACCACCCGACCGCCGGGACGCAGGAACGAGCTGTACCTCGCAAGCAACCCGTCGCCAACCTCAACGTCAACGTGTTCCAGCACATGCGCCACCAGCAGAGTGTCGAAACTACCCGGTTGGGCCAGTTTCGTCGCCAGGAAATCCTCCGGCGTGTACGCCTCGAATCCGTTGGCGCAAGCTATCTGGACTGACTGCGGATTATGGTCGACCCCAACGCCAGCTCCCCGCAGGTGGGCTAGGTTGCGGCCGATCCCACACCCGAGGTCCAGCACCCGACCTCGGCAGATCCGCCGGGTGTTCCACGCATAGGGGATTTGTGGATTGAGGATCTGCTTCCAGCGCTTGTTGGAGAGCCGATCTAGCCGATCCGTGTAGTCCGCACCAGCTGTGGTCGGTGATTGCGGAGCCGCAGCCACCGGAGTAGGCGGAGCTTGAGCACCTGGCTCAGACTGCGTCGGGCTCGTCTCGGACATTGGTCACTACTCTCTGCATGTCGGGACACCCGCCGTCGGGCGCTCACAGACCAGGTTGCCTCGGGGGGTGTCACGCAAGTGGGCGCGCGGCTTAGGGTAGCCCGTCAGTTGCCTCCGCCCGTAACCGGAACCAGCCCCTCGTCCCCGCAAACCCCCGCCAAATGTGGGTTTTTCGGTCCGAAAACCCACATTTGGCGGGGGTTTGCCGGGGCTTTGCGGAGCCGTTGATCGGCCCGGGCGGCCCCAGCCTCGGAGTCTGTCCCCCGCATAGGTGACATGACAGAACTCTCGGACCATGGTCAACTTGATGTTGAGGCCAGTTAGCGCCACTGCTCGAATCAGCCGAGCCAACAGAAGAGGAACATCATGAAGAAGGCAATCCCCGCGGTCACCGTCGGCGCAGCCTTGGCAGCAAGTTTGCTGCTCGCCGCACCCGCTCAGGCAGCCCCGCCGCCGGCGCCGAGCGGGCTGCAGATCGAATCGATCTACAAGAGTCCGACCGGGTACAACGCCCACCTGTCCTGGTCTGCCATGTTCTCAAGTGTGGACTCCTATCCCACCAACGCCAGGATCACTACCTCCGCGGGCTACAGCGGCCTCGCGGGTTCGAGTCTCGGCGGTGATATCCCGATTCCAGCCGAGTTCACTTCGGTCGTCGTCACTGTGACACTGCTGCACAACGACGAGGCTGGCGCCCCTGCGACCGTCACGCTGACCCGTCCGGTGGCACCCACCACTGTGCGGGCCAAGCTCGTCCCGGCCAGGATGATGAAGGGATGCCTCGGGGGGCTGGAACGTTCGCCAGCCAGAATCGACTTCGTCGGACTCGGCGGGTACAACCCCAACTTCGAGACCGTCTTTCAGGTTATCCAGCCCGGGAAGAAGGCATGGAAGAGTACTGATGGCGTCTTCCTGAAGAAGGCTAAGCAAGCTGGCGTCTACCTCTTCCGGGCGCAGACCACCGACAACGACGGCGTCCTCTCTTCACCCTGGTCGAAGACCTTCAAGATCAAGGTCACTGCCCGCCAGATCACGGCCACCAAGTCCGCCCGGACGCTGGCCACCCGCGCCCTACAGAACGTCACCCCGCGCGGCTGCTAGATCCGCGCCACCCGCGCACCCCGCCACAAACCCCCACGACACGGGGACGAATTCGGCGGAATCGTCCGCGTGTCGTGGGGGTTTGCACATCATGATCCGCTGAGTGTCGACGCGGTCGTGGATGATGGCACCGTGCAGGCAGACATCCACAGCGGAGTCCAGCCGACCGTGCCTGCCGCCGACAGCGGCTCTCCACGAACCCCGAAACCGCGGCTGTCAGCGCTGCTGGAGCGCGACAATTCGTTCGGGTTCGTGCGGTTGAGCCTGGCGCTGCTGGTGATCGTCAGCCATTCCTACCCACTCGGAGGGTTCGGAGTCGAGCCGCTGACCACCTTCTCGGACAACCAGGTGACTCTGGGGACGTTGGCGGTCTGCGGCTTCTTCGCCATCAGCGGGTTCTTGGTTACTGCCAGTGCCCGCTCCAACGACCTGCTGCAGTACGCCTGGAAACGCGCCCTTCGGCTCGTGCCCGCCTACTGGTTTGTGTTGGCGGTGACGGTGCTGGTGATCGCACCGCTGGTGTACGTCGCGGGCACCAGCCGACTGTCGGGCTACTGGTCGCTGGATCCGAGCCCGTGGGGCTACTTCTGGCACAACGCCAACCTCAACGTCACCCAGTGGGGAATCGGCAGGCTGCTGGTGGACACCCCCTACGGTGAGGCCACCAACGCGAGCGTGTTCAACGGCTCGATCTGGACGCTGATCTACGAAGTTCGCTGCTATCTGGTGATCGGGGTCCTGTCGCTGATAGGGGTGCTGACGAGCTGGGCCAGGTTCGTGGTGCCGCTGATCGCGGTGGCGCTGGGGGTGCTGTGCATCCAGACGGTCCCTTGGCCGACGGATTGGTTCGTCGATCTAGGCCTGATGAAAGACGACTGGACTATTCGGTTCGGGCTGATCTTCGCGCTTGGCGCCTCCATGGTGTTGTTCGCCAACTGGATCCCTGTGACGTTGTGGCTTGCGATACCGGCTGCGGTACTTGCGCTGGCCACGCTGCACTACGGCCACTTCTACCCCTACGGTTGCCTCGGGTTTACTTACTCCATCCTGTGGCTGTGCGCCGCTCTGCCGTCTCAATTCCGCCTTATTGGACGAAAGCACGACATCTCCTACGGCGTGTACCTTTACGGATTCCCGGTCCAGCAGGTGCTGGCTGAATTCGGGCTCGAACGATTCGGGATCGTGCCGTACGCGGTTGTTGCGATGTTCATCGCGTGCCTATTCGGCGCCTTGTCGTGGATCCTGATGGAGAGTCCGGCCCTATCGCTAAAATCGCGCGGACCAGGCCGAGGTTTCGGATTCCTCCTGGCAAGATTGCACCTTCGCAGCAAAGTTGAGCCAACCTGACTCAACTTTGCTGCTGAAACACTTGCATAAGGGTTCAGTCCTGGTGTTTAATGGGCAGCAAGTCAATCAAGCGAATGCACTCCCACACAATTCAAGGAGCACCAATGGCACGAACAGTCGGAATCGACCTTGGCACCACCAACTCGGTCGTCGCGGTACTTGAGGGCGGCGAGCCGGTTGTCATCGCAAATGCTGAGGGCGCCCGCACCACCCCGTCGATCGTCGCGTTCGCCAAGAACGGCGAGGTCCTCGTCGGCGAAGTCGCAAAGCGTCAGGCTGTGACCAACGTCGACCGGACGATCCGTTCGGTCAAGCGGCACATGGGCGGCAACTGGACCACCAACATCGACGGCAAGGCCTATACCGCGCAAGAGATTAGCGCCCGCACCCTCGGCAAGCTCAAGCGCGACGCAGAGGCCTACCTCGGCGAGCCGGTCATGGACGCCGTCATCACCGTTCCGGCCTACTTCAACGACTCCCAGCGCCAGGCCACCAAAGAGGCCGGCGAGATCGCCGGCCTGAACGTCCTGCGCATCATCAACGAGCCGACCGCGGCCGCCTTGGCCTACGGCCTGGACAAGGGCGACAAGGAGCAGACGATCCTGGTGTTCGACCTCGGCGGTGGCACGTTCGACGTGTCCCTGCTTGAGATCGGCGACGGTGTCGTCGAGGTCAAGGCAACCAGTGGTGACAACCACCTCGGCGGCGACGACTGGGATGCCGCGGTCGTCGAATGGATGGTCACCGGATTCAAGAACGCCCACGGCGTGGACTTGAGCAAGGACAAGATGGCCATGCAACGACTGCGTGAGGCGGCCGAGAAGGCCAAGATCGAGCTGTCGAGCTCGCAGTCGACCACCATCAACCTGCCCTATATCACCGCCTCAGCAGAGGGCCCGCTGCACCTGGACGAGACACTGACCCGCGCCCAGTTCCAGCAGCTGACCCAGAAACTGCTCGACCGGTGCAAGGGCCCGTTCGAGCGCGTCATCAAGGACGCGGGCATCACCGTGAACCAGATCGACCAAGTTGTCATGGTCGGTGGTTCCACCCGGATGCCAGCCGTCACCGACCTGGTCAAGAGCATGACCGGCGGTAAGGAGCCCAACAAGGGCGTCAACCCCGACGAGGTTGTGGCGATCGGCGCGGCCCTGCAGGCTGGCGTGTTGAAAGGGGAGGTCAAAGACGTCCTCCTCTTGGATGTCACGCCGCTTTCGCTGGGGATCGAGACGAAGGGCGGGATCATGACCCGCTTGATCGAGCGCAACACCACCATCCCGACCAAGCGCTCGGAGACGTTCACGACCGCCGAGGACAACCAGCCGTCGGTGCTGATCCAGGTATTCCAGGGCGAGCGCGAGATGGCCGCCTACAACAAGAAGCTCGGCACCTTCGAGCTCACCGGCCTGCCGCCAGCACCGCGCGGGATCCCGCAGATCGAGGTCACCTTCGACATCGATGCCAACGGCATCGTGCACGTGTCGGCCAAGGACCTGGGCACCAACAAGGAACAGTCGATGACCATCAGCGGCGGTTCCGGGTTGCCCAAGGACGACATCGAGCGGATGATGCGCGAGGCCGAGGAGCACGCTGAAGAGGACCGTGCGCGGCGCGAAGAGGTCGAGCTGCGTAACAACGCCGAGTCACTGGTCTACCAGACCGAGAAGTTCGTCGCCGACAACGCCGACAAGCTGCCAGACGAGGCCAAGGAGAACGTCCGTGAGCCGCTCGACGAGCTGAAGAAGGCTCTGGAGGGCGACGACCTGGAGGCCATCAAGACGGCCGCCGAGAAGGTATCGACCACCAGCCAGGCTGTCGGTGCCGCGCTGTACCAGCAGCAGGCCTCGGCCTCCCCGACCGGTGGGGCAAGCGACGGCGGGACCGGTTCGGCCGGCCACGACGGGTCCAGCGACGACGATGTCGTCGACGCCGAGATCATCGACGAGGACGAGAAGAAGTGACCAGCACACCCGATAGCTCCCCACCGGCCGAACAGCCGGTGGGGGGCGCCTCGGCCTCGGAAGGATCGGCCTCAGGTGCGCCGGGGTCCGGCGAACCGTCTGAGGGCCGGGATCCGAACGTCGAACAGACCGGCCTCAAGTTCACTGACAAGCGCCGCATCGACCCGGTGACCGGACAGGTTCGCCACCCGGCGCCCGCCCCGAAACCCGCCGCCCCGGCGGAGCCCGCTGACGGCGCCGACGAGGCGCTGGCGGAGTGGACGGCTGACGCGAGGGTCCAGGAGCTGACTGCGGACCTGCAACGCATCACGGCCGAATACGCGAACTACCGCAAGCGGGTCGAACGTGATCGTGAGGCGGTACGCGAACTGTCTGTGGTGGGCGTGCTGGTCGGACTGCTGCCAGTGTTGGACGACATCGATCGGGCTCGAGAGCACGACGAGCTGACCGGGGCGTTCAAGGTCGTCGGTGACGGCTTGGAGACCAAGCTGACCGCGCTCGGACTGGAATCGTTCGGCGCCGTCGGCGATGTTTTCGACCCCGAGATTCACGAGGCGATGACCCACTCTGAGGGTGAGGGACTCGATGAGCCCATCTGCAGCCAGATCTTCCAACAGGGGTATCGGTACCGGGGACGAATCGTCCGCCCCGCCCGTGTCGCCGTCTCCGAGTGACGGCCACACCAAGTCCATGTGGCCAACTGTTAAGGGCCTGATCTGGAGAGGAGGGAACGGCGATGGCGGGTGGTTCTGAGATCCGCAAGGAGTGGCTTGAGAAGGACTACTACAAGTCCCTCGGAGTCTCCAAGAAGGCTGACGCGGCCACTATCAAGAAGGCGTACCGCAAGCTGGCCCGGGAGCTGCACCCCGACACCAACCCGGACAACCGAAAAGCTGAAGAGCGCTTCAAGGAAGTATCCGAGGCATACGACGTCCTCGGCGATGCCACCACGCGCGCGCAGTACGACGAGGCCCGCGAGTTGTACGGGTCGGGGCGCCCCCGAATGCCGTTCGGTGGTGGTCGCGGTCCCAGCCGCGGCGCTCCCGGAGGCGGCGGCGGCCAAGGCGGCTTCAGTCAAGCGGACCTCAACGACCTATTCGGCCAAGGTGGTCAGAGCGGCGGATTCGGCGACATCTTCAGCGGGCTGTTCAACCGCGGCGGCGGCCAGCAGCGTGCCCCGCAGTCGCAGCGAGGCGCCGACGTTGAAAGCGAAGTGACGCTGTCCTTCCTGGACGCATTGCACGGCGTGACGCTGCCGCTGCGCCTGCAAACCGAAGAGACCTGCCCCACCTGCGGCGGTGTGGGTGCACGACCGGGAACCAGCCCGAAGCCGTGCCCGAATTGCCAGGGCAACGGATCGACAGTTCGCAATCAGGGGGGCTTCGCCTTCTCTGAACCGTGCCAGCAATGCCACGGCCGCGGTGTGGTCATCGAGGACCCGTGCCCGACCTGTCACGGCACCGGCCATGCGGTGATGACCCGCACGGTGAATGCCCGGATCCCGGCTGGGGTTAAGGACGGACAACGGATCCGACTCAAGGGCAAGGGCGCAACTGGCGAGGGCGGCGGGCCAGCAGGGGACCTGTTCATCCTGATCCATGTCAGCGCCCATCCGGTTTTCGGCCGAGACGGCGCGAACGTGACCCTCGACCTGCCGGTCGCGTTCGACGAGGCCGCGCTGGGGGCGAACGTCCGGGTTCCCACACCGGACGGAAGCACCGTGTTGATCCAGGTGCCGCCCGGCACCGCCAACGGCCGTACTTTCCGGGTCAAGGGCAAGGGCGTTCAGCAGTCGAACAAACCTGCCGGAGACTTGCTAGCGACCGTGGTAATCGCCGTGCCGCCGTCGCTGACCGAAGACGCGACGACCGCGGTGCAAGCCCTGCGGGTCGCCCGCGGAGCCTTTGATCCCCGCGCCGAGCTGATGAGCAAGCTCGCGACCTGACGACGACGACCCGATCCGTGGCGAGGAATCGACCGACACCAAACAGGCAACCGACCGCAAAGACAACACAGATGACGGATGGAGGTCCGCCACAATGCAACAGACAATCAATGAAGAACTACCGGTCTACGTAATGTCGGTGGCCGCTGAGCTATCCGGATTGCACCCCCAAACGCTGCGGCAGTACGACCGGCTCGGGCTGGTGTCACCCGATCGCTCCGGCGGTCGCAACCGGCTGTACTCGATGCGCGACATCGCCCGCCTTCGTGAAGTGCAGAACCTCGCAGCGCAAGGAATGAACCTAGCGGGGATCCAACGGATCCTGCAGTTGCAGGACGAGAACCGTTCGTTGCGCCGCAGACTCGAGCAACTCGAACACGATCGGACATCCACGGCCCTGGTCGTGTGGCGTCCCCGACGCAACCGATAAGAACCGTGCACACGCCTGCTCCTACGACTTCATCAACTGTCCGGGCGCACACTAAGGAGAGCACCTACACATGGACGTCCAATTCACAACTCGCAGCCAGGAGGCTCTGCAGAGCGCCCTGCAAACGGCAGCTGCCCGCGGCAACGCCGAAGTTGCGCCCGCGCACATCCTGTTGGCACTGCTGGACCAGAAAGACGGCATCGCCAACGCACTGATCGACAACGTCGGCGCTGATCGGACCGCGTTGACCGCGACTGCCCGCAACCTGGTGGCGGCCCTGCCGTCGGCGTCCGGCAGCAGCGGATCAAGCCCGCAGCTGTCCCGCCAGTCGCTGGCTGTCGTGCGCACCGCGCAGTCGTTGGCGGCAGAGCGCGGCGACGAGTTCGTCTCGACCGAACACCTGCTGATCGGCCTGGCCCGCGACGGCGGTTCCGGTGTGGTCAGCGCACTCGACGGGGTGGGCGCGAACGCCGATGCGCTAGTCGACGCTCTCAGCGCGGTCCGCGGCGCGACCCGGGTCACCAGCGCCGATCCAGAGGGCAGCTTCCAAGCCCTGGAGAAGTTCGGGCAGGACCTCACAGCACGTGCCCGTGCCGGTTCGCTGGACCCGGTCATCGGCCGCGACGCCGAGATCCGCCGCGTCGTGCAAGTACTCAGCCGGCGTACCAAGAACAACCCGGTGCTGATCGGTGAGCCCGGCGTCGGCAAGACAGCTGTGGTCGAGGGCCTCGCTCAGCGGATCGTCGCCGGCGATGTACCGGACGCCCTGCGCGGCAAGCGACTCATCGCGCTGGATCTAGGCGCCATGGTGGCCGGGGCCAAGTACCGCGGCGAGTTTGAGGAGCGCTTGAAGGCGGTGCTGGAAGAGATCAAGGAATCCGACGGCCAGGTCATCACCTTCATCGACGAGCTGCACACCGTGGTCGGCGCCGGGGCGACCGGCGAATCCGGCATGGACGCCGGCAACATGCTCAAGCCAATGCTGGCCCGCGGCGAGCTGCGGATGGTCGGGGCCACCACCCTCGACGAGTACCGCAAGTACATCGAGAAGGACGCCGCCCTGGAGCGCCGGTTCCAGATGGTGCTGGTGTCCGAGCCAAGCGTTTCCGACACGATTGCGAGTCTGCGTGGGCTGAAAGAGAAGTACGAGGCGCACCACAAGGTTGCCATCGCCGACTCGGCGCTAGTCGCGGCGGCGACGCTGTCGGACCGCTACATCACCTCGCGGTTCCTGCCGGACAAGGCAATCGACCTGATCGACGAGTCGGCGTCCCGACTCCGGATGGAGATCGATTCCTCGCCGGAAGAGATCGACACGCTGCAGCGGGCGGTGGACCGGCTGCACATGGAGGAACTAGCCATCTCCAAGGAGCAGGACGAGGCGTCCATCGAACGCTTGGCCAAGATTCGCAGCGAGCTCGCCGACAAGGAGGAGGAACTGCGCGGCCTGCGCGCCAACTGGGAGCAAGAGAAGTCCGGTCTCGATCGTGTCGGCGACATCAAGCTCCGCATTGACGAACTGCGTTCGGTAGCCGAGCGGGCTCAGCGCGACGGTGACTTCGAGCAGGCCGGACGCATCCTGTACGCCGAGCTTCCGGCGCTTCAGGAGGAGCTGCAACAGGTGAGCCGCGACGTCAACGCCCGTGCCGCGATGGTCCAAGACGTCGTCGGCCCCGCCGACATCGCCGAGGTGGTTGCGGCCTGGACCGGGATTCCGGCCGGACGGCTGCTCGAGGGCGAGAGCCAGAAGCTGCTGCGGATGGAGGAAGAGATCTCCAAGAAGGTCGTCGGCCAGGACGCGGCAGTCGCGGCGGTGTCCGACGCGGTGCGCCGGTCGCGGGCGGGCATCTCCGACCCGGATCGACCGACCGGGTCGTTCCTGTTCCTCGGTCCAACCGGCGTCGGCAAGACCGAGTTGGCCAAGACGCTGGCCGACTTCCTCTTCGACGACCCGCGCGCCATCGTTCGCATCGACATGAGCGAGTACGGCGAGAAGCACTCGGTCGCCCGGCTAGTCGGTGCACCCCCGGGCTATGTCGGGTACGAGGAGGGCGGTCAGCTCACCGAGGCCGTGCGGCGTCGGCCGTATTCGGTGATCCTGCTCGATGAGGTCGAAAAGGCCCACCCTGACGTGTTCAACATCCTGCTGCAGGTCCTTGATGACGGCAGGCTCACCGACGGCCACGGCCGGACAGTGGACTTCCGCAACGTGATCCTGATCCTGACGTCCAACATCGGATCACAGTTCCTGGTTGATCAGACGCTCGATCGCAAAGAGGCCAACAACCTGGTCATGGACGTGGTCCGGGCATCATTCAAACCCGAGTTCCTGAACCGGCTGGACAACATCGTGTTCTTCGAGCCTCTCGGCACTGAGCAGCTGACCTACATCGTGGACCTGCAACTGGCGTCGCTACAGCAGCGGCTGGTGGACCGGCGGCTCACGCTTGAAGTGACTCCAGGCGCGACCGAATGGCTGGTGCTGAACGGTTTCGACCCGGTCTACGGCGCCCGCCCGCTGCGTCGGCTGGTGCAAACCGCAGTCGGCGACGCATTGGCCAAGGAAATCCTGGCTGGCCGCGTCACCGATGGGTCTACGGTCGTGGTGGACCTCGACCCGACCGGTGACGCCCTCACCGTCGGCAGCACCGCCTAGGCGCACCACCCGGTGCGGCACGTTTCAGCATGCGGATGCCTACCGTTGCACTCTCAGAGCCCGATCCCCACTGCTCAAGAATCGAGGAACCCGAGTGAAACGAGCACTCACCACAGTCAGCTTGCTCGTCGCGGTGGCGCTCTCCGTGACTGCCTGCGGGGGCACGACGTCTAGTACCCCGTCGTCCTCCGCATCGGTGTCAACGTCGTCGTCGCCCTACCTGACTTTGGGCCAAGCGTGTGCGCAGGTCAATCAGGTCATGAACGGAATGTCCGAACAGCAGTTCAGCCAGAACCTGACCCAGGTTGCCGCCAAGCTCTCGACGATCGCCGCCAGCACCACCGATGCGACGCTGCAGGCTTCCCTCAACTCGGCCGCCGCCCAAATCAACGCCGGTGCCAGTGCGGCCACTTCCACGGCCTCCGCGAATCCCGACGAGCAGTACGCCAGCGCCGAACGTTGGTACAAGGCGATCCAGGGCATCGAGGCTTCCTGCACAGGCGCGTCACCGTCAGCCTCGAAGTAGACCTGCGACCCCAGTTCGCGAACTCCTGCGACACGCGGACGATTGGGGCTTCATTGTTCGCCGTGTCGTGGGGCTTTGCGGGCTATTCGGCGCCGACGGCCAGGCGGTCGAGTGCCGCGTCCAAGACCTCACGCCGTTTGCAGAAAGTCCACCGAACGAAGGAGTCGAACTGCTCGTGGCGTTGCGCCAGGGCTGCGACCGGAATGGCCACGACGCCAGCGCGGGCGGGCAATTCCCGGCAGAAATCGGTTCCGCTGACGTATCCGAGGGGACGCACATCGGTGATCAGGAAGTAGGTTCCCTGACTCGAGATGACCCCGAAGCCCAGGGAAGTGAGCCCGGCGCTGAGGTGATCCCGTTTGGCCATCAACTCGATGCGAAATTGTTCGAAGTAGGCATCAGGTAGCCGCAGCCCTGCCGCGATCGCCGACTGGAATGGCCCGCCGGAGACGTAGGAAAGGTGCTGCCGAACGACGCGAACCGCCGCGATCAGGTGCGTCGGGCCGCTGGCCCAGCCGACTTTCCAACCGGTGAACGAGAACGACTTGCCGCCGGACCCGACACTGACGGTCCGTTCGAACATCCCCGGCAGAGTAGCGATCGGCACATGGTCGCTCGGGGCGAAGTACAGGTGCTCGTAAGCCTCGTCGCTGAGCACGATCAGGTCGTGAGCGATGGCGAGGTCGGCTATCTGCTGTAGTTCCGCTAGGTCGAGCACCATGCCAGTCGGGTTGTGGGGCGAGTTCACCAGGATCAGCCGCGTTCGGTCCGTGATGGCCGCTGCCAGTGCATCAGCGTCGAGCCGGAACCCCGGAGCCGGGGTGCCAGGAGCCCGCTGGCCAGTCCCCGGAGCCGATGCGAAGGCGGGTTCGGACGCGAACTCCAGTGACGGCACGACCAGTGGCACTGTCACCTGCACCCCGCCGGCGAGCGCGATCGCTGCCGCATACAGGTCGAAGAAC
>JBAXOQ010000088.1:0-13849 GCA_037133175.1 Actinomycetes bacterium | reverse complement strand
CGAAGACCACCGTCAGTCCCGAGGTCGCCGTCGCCACCAGTGGCGCCGGCCAGCCCGATCGCGCTGACCGACACGCCGGCGTTGTAGGCGACCACCGTGAACGTGTAGGCGACGCCGTTGGTCAATCCGGTCACATCACACGAGCCGGAGAAGCCCAGGACCGAACACGTCTTTCCGCCGGGTTCCGAGGTCACGGTGTACCCCAACGGGGCACCGCCAGCTTCGCCGGAGCTCACCGTCACAGTGGCAGAACCATTCCCGGCGACCGCAGTCGGCAAGGCAGGCTTGCCCGGAGCCGGGACCTGCGGCGTGCCCGTCTTCATATCCGAATCGGCGGACGATCCGTTCGCATTCACGGCGCGGATCATGACCGAGTAGGTGGTGCCGTTGGTCAGTCCGGTGATCACCAGTGGCGACGCAGTGTCCGCCGGCGACCGAGTGTCCCACGTGTCCCCGTTGTCGGTGGAGTACTGGTAGTTCGTGATCGCCGAGCCACCATCGCCACCCGGAGTGAACGCGACCGACAACAGTCCGTCGCCGCTGGTCACGGTACCCAGCGTTGGAGCTGCTGGGACGGTGGACGGGGTTCCGCTCATCTGGGCAGACTGGACACCCTCCCCGTTCAGGTTGATCGCCCGCAGCCGCACGCCGTAGCTGGTGCCATCGCTGAGCCCAGTGATCACCAACGGCGAGGTCGTGACAGCCGGATCGGCCGCCACCCAGAAGCCGCCGTTGAGCGAGTACTCGTAGTTCGTGATGGGCGCGCCACCGTTGCTACCTGCCGTGAAAGCCACCGACAGCGAAGCCGTCCCGGGTGTCACGGAAGTCAACGTGGGGGCGGACGCCCTGGTCGACGGAATGCCACTGACCGCGGACGAGGCCGGGCCAACGCCGACCGCGTTCACGGCCCGAATCTTGACCGAGTAGCTGGTGCCATTGGTCAGGTCGGTGATAACCAGCGGCGATGACGTCACCGCGGGGCTAGCGGTGACCCATGATGAGCCGCCATCGATCGAGTACTGGTAGTTGGTGATCGGTGTTCCGCCGTCATCTCCCGGCGTGAACGCCGCGGACAGCGACTTGTCGGTGTGGTTCACCGCGTCCAACGTCGGTGCCGCCGGAGTCGTCAGCGGAACACCGGTCAGCGTGTTGGACCCGACACTGGCACCGTCTGCGTTGATCGCCCGCAGCTGAACGCTGTACAGCGTGCCGTTGGTCAGACCGGACGTGATGACGATCGGTGAGGACGTCCCGGAGGCGGTCGTCCAAGCACCACCGTTAAGGGTGTACTCGTACCGTGTGATCGGAGTTCCACCGTCGTCACCCGGGGTGAACGCCACCGATAGCGACAGGTTGCCCGCCGTGATCGACGTCAGGGTCGGAGCGGACGGAGGCACGGAAACCGGCGTGCCCTCCTTCATATCGGACTCAGCACCCGGCCCGTTGGCATTCACACCACGAACCTTCACTTTGTACGTGATGCCGTCTTCCAGACCACCGATGGTCAGCGGCGAATCTGTGACCGCCGGGTTCGGGGTCACCCACGAGGAGCCGTTGTCCGTCGAATACTGATACGTGATGATCGGCGATCCGCCATCACCGTTCGGCGTGTTGAAGGCCACCGTCAGGATGTCGTCGCCAGCGGTGATCGTCGCCAATGCGGGGGCACCAGGCACAGTTGAGGGTGTCGCGAACAACTCGTCAGAGGCGGCGCCGTCACCGTCAGCGTTGACCGCCCGCAGGCGCACGCCGTAGGACGAACCGTTGGTCAGCCCGGTGATCACCATCGGGGAGGACAGCACCACCGATGCGGGGGCGACCCAGTCTCCACCGTTGAGCGAGTATTCGTACCGAGTGATCGGCGAGCCACCGGTGTCACCGGCAATGAACGCCACACTCAGCGCCCCGTCGCCTGTCGTGATCGGGCTGACCAGCGTCGGGGCCGACGGCGGCACCGAGATCGGAGTTCCCTCCTGCATGTTCGACGCCGTGCCAGGTCCGTTTGCGTTCACGGCCCGCAGCATCACCTGATAGGTGACGTGATCGACCAGCCCACCGATCTCCATCGGCGACGTCGTGACTGCCGGGTACGGAGTCACCCACGACAGACCGTTGTCGGTGGAGTACTGGTAGTTGGTGATGGCCGAGCCGCCGTTGTCGAACGGAGCCGCGAACGGCACGGACAAGACGTCGTCGCCGGCATCGATCGGACCAAGCATCGGGGCAGCCGGGGTGGTCGACGGTATGCCGACCACAGCATTGGACGCCGCACCCTTGCCATCGATATTGACGGCACGCAGCCGCACACTGTAGGACCGACCGTTGACCAGACCACTGATGGTGATCGGCGAGGTCGTACCCGACGCGACGACCCAGGACCCGCCGTTGAGCGAGTATTCGTAGCTGGTGATCGGTGAACCACCGGTGTCACCCGGGGTGAACGCCACACCCAGCGTCCGGTTCCCGTTCGTCAGCGGGCTCGCCACGGTTGGGGCTGCGGGCGGAACCGAGATCGGGGTGCCGGTGCGCATGTTTGAAGCGGCTCCCGGCCCGTTCGAGTTCAGGGCCCGCAACTTCACCTGGTACGTGACGTGATCGGTCAGCCCGGGGATCACCATCGGCGATGTCGTGACCGCCGGGTTGGGTGTCACCCACGACGAACCGTTATCGACCGAGTACTCGTAGTTGGTGATCGTCGCGCCGCCATTATCAAGCGGGGCGCTGAAGGGAGCAGTCAGGATGTCGTCACCGGCCACGATGACATTTAGCGTCGGTGCACCAGGCACCGTTGACGGAGTTCCGGACAGCGAGTTGGACTCCAGGCTGGCACCGTCGGCGTTGATGGCCCGCAGGCGCACGGTGTAGGACGTCCCATTGGTCAACGAGCCGATTGCGATGGGCGATACCGTCCCTGACGCGGTCGTCCACGCGGCGCCATTGAGCGAGTACTGGTAGCTGGTGATCGTTGTCCCGCCATCATCGCCGGGTGTGAACGCCACCGACAACGACCGGTCACCGGTGGTAATCGCGTCCAAAGTCGGAGGCGAGGGCGGCACCGCAACCGGTGTTCCCTCACGCATGTTCGACTGGGCACCCGGGCCGTTGGCGTTCACACCACGCA
Organism: Actinomycetes bacterium; assembly: GCA_037133175.1. GTDB lineage: Bacteria > Actinomycetota > Actinomycetes > S36-B12 > UBA10799 > ELA509. The sequence continues at coordinate 10,728 of JBAXOQ010000088.1, read as the reverse complement.
GCCTCACTTGGTAGGTGTGTCCGTCCTCCAGCCCGCCGATCACCAGGGGCGAGGCGGTCACGGCCACTGCTGGGGTCACCCAGGACGAGCCGTTGTCCGTCGAGTACTGGTAGGAGATGATCGCCGAACCACCCGTCGAGCCAGCAGTGAATGCCACCGACAGCACGTCATCGCCAGGGGTGATCGAGTTGACGGCCAACGACGGCGCGCTAGGAACTGTCGACGGGGTGCCCGAGGCCGAGGTCGACGAATCGCCCACTCCGTCGACATTTCGGGCGCGCAACTGGACGCTGTACGGCGTGCCATTCGTCAATCCGGTGATCACCAACGGTGAGGACGTCACCGCGGGCGACGGGGTCACCCAGGTGACACCGCCGTTGAGGGAGTACTGGTAGGCCGTGATGGCCGACCCGCCATTGCTGCCAGCGGTGAACGCTACCGACAGCGTGGAGTCACCAGTGGTGACGACCAATGACGTCGGGGCCGCGGGGGTGGTCGATGGAGTCGCGTTCACCTCGTTGGACGCAACACTCTCCCCATCAATGTTGATAGCCTTCAACTGAACCTGATACTCGGTTCCGTTGACCAGATCCGGACAAACCGCCGGCGCCAGACACGAAGCCTTCGTGATCGTCAATGGCGATGCCGTGACGTGCGGATCCGGAGTCGTCCAGGTCACGCCGGCATCGGTTGAGTATGCGTAGTTCTCGATGGCCGAGCCGCCATCATCGCCCGGGGTGAACCTGATAGTCAGCGTCTTGTCCGCGTGCTGGACTGAGGTGATAGTCGGCGGATCTGGCGGCATAGGAACGGGCGTTCCCTCCATCATGTTCGACTCCGCACCGGGTCCCCTGGAATTCACCGCGCGCACCTTCACGCGGTAGGTGATGTTGTCCTCGAGGCCATCGATCACAAGCGGCGAGCCGGTCACCGCCGGGGCCGGTGTCACCCACAGGGTGCCGTTGTCGGTGGAGTATTCGTAGTTGGTGATCGGCAGACCACCGGTATTGGCCGGAGCGTTGAAATTGACAGTCAGGCTGTCGTCCCCCGGAGCGATCGACGTGATCGTGGGAGCACTGGCGGTTGCCGTCGGTGTCGCGGCGATCATGTTGGACGGAGTTCCGGCACCGCTGTTGCTCTTGGCGCGAACAAGCACGTTGTAGGTCGTGCCGTTCTCAAGTGGGGTAGTCCCATTGGTCGACAGCGCAGTGATCAGAATTGGAGATTCAGTGGTTCCGGTCGAGCGGTTCGCCCAGGTGGCTCCGTTGTCGGTGGAATACCAGTAGGTCGTGATCGGATCGGCGCCTGCGGATCCGGCGGTGAAGTCGGCAGACAGCGACTTGTCACCCGCAATCACCGAATTCAAGGTGGGGGCAGTCGGCGCTGCGCCAGCCGGAGTGGCGGCCACAGTCGAGGACGCGGCCCCGGAACCTCTGGCGTTGACTGCCCGTACCTGTACGTCGTAGCTGTGACCGTTGGTCAGGCCCGAAATCAGCACTGGCGAGCCGGTCTCGGCTGGGGAACGGGTGACCCATGATGTTCCGCCATCGATCGAATACTCGTAGTTGGTGATCGCCGAACCGTTGTCTGCCCCAGCAGTGAAAGGTACCGACAACGACCCGTTGCCAGGTTCGATCGCCCCGATGGTCGGAGTCGCCGGCGTGGTCGCGGGAACACCGGTCAACTGGTTGGAGGCGGCGCCGCCGGGGACCGTGGTCACCGCGCGCACCTTCACGTCGTAGCTGGTGCCGTTCACCAGCGGCGGGTTGCCTGAACTGGACGCCAGGGTGATCACGATCGGCGACGTCGTGCCTCCCGAGCCGCGAATCAACCAGTTGGTGCCGCCATCAGTCGAGTACTCGTACGAGGTAATCGTCGTACCGCCGTTACTGACCGGCGCGGTGAACGCCGCCGACAAAGACCCGTCGCCCGGGCTCAGCGATACCAGGGTGGGGGCCGACGCAGCAACCGCATGCGGAGTTGCGCTGGCACCATCCGACGCGGCGCCCTCACCATTGGCGTTCACGGCGAGCAACTTGACCGTGTACGTGGTCCCGTTGGTCAGTCCGGTGATCAGCAGCGGCGCGCTTGTGGCGGCCGGCGAACGAGTCGTCCAGGTGGTGCCACCATCGGTTGAGTACCGGTAGTTCGTAATCGGCAGGCCGCCGTTGGCGCCAGCAGTGAACGCCACGGACAAAGACCCATTGCCCTCGGTGATCGTTCCGATAGTAGGTGCCGCAGGTGTCGTGGAGGGGGCTGCCGACAATTGGTTGGACGCCGCCCCGGTCGGGACCGATGTCACCGCTCGCAGTTTGACGTTGTAGGTGGTGCCGTTGGCAAGCGGCGTGGTTCCGTTGGTGGACAAGGTGGTGATCACGACCGGCGACGCCGTCGTGCCGGTCGCGCGTTCCCGCCACGTGCTGCCGCCGTCTGTGGAGTACTCGTAGGTCGTGATGGCGGTGCCGCCGTTGGAGCCAGCAGTGAACGCGGCGGACAACGAGCCATTCCCGGGTGTGAGGGAGACCAGCGTCGGTGCGGACGCGGTGGTCGCCGGAGTCGCCGTTGAGGTGGCTGACGCCGCTCCCTCACCGTTGGCATTGATAGCCCGCAGCTGCACGTTGTAGCTGTTGCCGTTGGTCAGACCGTTGATCACTACTGGCGAAGTGGTATCTGCCGGGCTGAAGGCGACCCAGGATGCGCCATCATTGACCGAATACTCGTAGTTCGTGATCGCCGAACCGCCATCAGAGCCGGCCGTGAACGCCACCGACAACGATGAGTCCCCGCGGGTGATCACCAAGGCCGTCGGGGCCGCCGGAGTCGTCGATGGGATGGCCGGAAGCGTCACGGACGCGGCACCGGTTCCGGCACCGTTGATTGCCCGCAGTTGGACGTTGTAGCTCGTACCGTTCTGCAGCGGGGCTCCGTCAAGGGACTGGGCCGTGATCACGATCGGCGATGCGGTCGTCCCAGTCGCGCGTGCACGCCACGACGTACCGCCATCGGTTGAGTACTCGTACGACGAGATCGCCGATCCGCCGTTGGATCCGGGTGTGAACGCCACCGACAGCGACAGGTCTCCGGGTGTGTACGACAGAGCAGTCGGCGCGGCCGGCGCGACCGCTCCGGCGTGCTCGGTCCAGGTGTTCGAGGAAGCACCCGCGCCGTCACCGTTGACTGCGCGCAGTACCACGCCGTAGCTGTTGCCATTGGTCAAACCAGTAATCACCATAGGAGACGAAGTGATGGCCGGGTTCGGCGTGACCCACGACGCGCCGCTGTTCACCGAGTACTGGTAGTTCGTGATCGTCGAACCATTGGCGGCGGCACCGGAGAACGTCACCGACAACGACTGGTTGCCGGAGGCTACCGCAGTGATCGTCGGGGCGCCCGGGGTCGTCGACGGAGTGGCCGCCAACGAGGCCGAAGCGAAACCTGACCCGACCGACGTCACCGCACGGAGTTGAATCGGATAGCTCGTGCCGTTGGTCAGCCGGGTAACGCCGTCAGTGGACAGTGTCGTGATCGTCACGGGTGATCCGGTCGTCCCGGTTGCGCGAGTCCGCCAATGCTCCCCACCGTCGGTGGAGTACTCGTACGTGGTGATCGTCGCCCCACCATTGCTGCCAGCGGTGAAAGACACCGATAGGGATTGGTCACCGTGCGCCGCCGACACCAACGTCGGAGCCGATGCTTTGACCGCGGCCGGGGTGCCCGGGGTTGCGGTCGACGCCGCACCAGCGCCATCTGCGTTCACGGCGCGCAGCTGGATGCTGTAGGCCGTTCCGTTCGCCAGTCCGGTGATGACGATGGGAGAGGATGTCACCGTCGGACTCGACGTGACCCAGGACACTCCCCCGTTGACCGAGAACTGGTAGTTGAGGATGGGCAGTCCACCATCGGCGCCGGGGGTGAATGCCACGGACAGCGATCCGTTACCGGGCGTGATCACGACACCGGTCGGGGCTGCAGGGGTGGTCGTCGGCGTTGCGGGCAACGTATCGGATGCGACGCCCGACCCAGCCGCCGTGTAGGCACGCAGTTGCACGGAGTATTCGTGACCATTGACCAAGGCCGTGTTATCGGTCGACGTTGTGGTGATCACGATCGGTGACGTCGCCCCGCCCACCGTCCGGGTCCGCCACGTCGTCCCACCATCGGTGGAGTACTCGTACGTGGTGATCGTCGCCCCTCCGTCAGAGCCGGGGGTGAACGCCACGGTCAGCGTCTGATCACCGGGGGTATAGGACAGCGCAGTCGGCGCCGAGGCCAGCACTGCGGCCGGCGTGCCGACAACCGTGGCTGTGGCCGAGCTCGCGCCGTTGTCATTCCTGGCCCGGATCTGCACGTTGTAGTGGTTCCCGTTGGTCAAGCCGCTGATGACCAGCGGTGAGGCAAGCACCGCCGGGCTCGGCACGATCCAGGAACCGCCGCCATCGGTCGAGTACTCGTAGTTGGTGATTGCCGAACCGCCATCGGAGGCCGCGGTGAAGGCGACCGACAGCGAACCGTTGCCAGCCGTGATGACCACGCCGGTCGGCACCGACGGTGTGGTAGACGGGATACCGGACAGCTGATTCGAGGCAGCGCCCGTCAGAAGCAACGTAACAGCGCGCAGCTTGACGTTATAGCTGGTGCCGTTGGCAAGCGGCGTGATCCCGTTGGTGGACAAGGTCGTGATCACGATCGGCGAGGTCGTCGCCGCCGGAGCGACGGGCTGCCAATGCGAGCCGCCGTCAGTCGAATACTCGTAGTTCGTGATCGCCGAGCCGCCACTATCCCCCGCGGTGAACTCGGCCGACAGGGAGTGGTCACCAGGTGTCAGTGACACCAGCGTCGGCGCAGCCGGGGCGATCGCATGGGGAGTCGCGGCAGAGTTGGCCGAAGCCGCACCCGAACCGTTTGCATTCACCGCACGCAGCGCAACGCTGTAGGTCGTTCCATTGGTCAAACCGGTGATCACTAGCGGACTGGTCGCAGATGCGGGCGAACGTGTCACCCAGGAGCTGCCGCCGTCAATCGAATACTGGTAGTTCGTGATCGCCGAACCGTTGTCAGCTCCCGGCGTGAACGGAACCGTGACCGAGCCGTTGCTGGTCGTGATCAGCCCCAGCGTCGGGGCATCGGGGGTGTTGATGTAGGTGAAGCCCAACGCCTTCGTACCAGTGCCTCCGGAGGTGGTCACAGCCACGGTGACCGGTCCGGCCGAACCAGCAGGAGTCGTCGCAGTGATCTGCGTGGCGCTGTTGACGACATAGCTGGCGGCGGCCGTGCCGCCGAACGTGACAGCGGTGGCACCGGTGAAGTCAGTACCGGTAATCACCACGGACGTCGCGCCGCCGGCCGGGCCCTGGGACGGTGACACCGTCGTGACGGTCGGCTGAGGTCCGACGACAACCGAAGTGATGTTGGAGTAGGCCACTACTGTCCCGCTGCCGTTCGTTCCGGTCACCTTCGCGCGAACGTACTTGCCCAGTTCGGAACCAGTCAGCACGTAGGTGCCCGTCCCAGTCGCGATGTCGGAAACGGTGCCGCCGGAACAATCGCTGGTCGTGCAGGACTGCCACAGGTAGCTCAAGGTCGGGGTTGGGGATCCGGTCCACGTGCCGTGGGTAGTGGTCAACGTGGACCCGACGACAGTCGACCCGGTGACCGCCGGGGCCACCGTGTTCACCGGTGGCGACAGGACTGGAGCCGTAGTGAAGCTCAAGATCGTCCCATCGCTCTGACCCAACGAGTTCATTCCTGTGGCCTGGAAGTAATACGTGGTCCCTGAAGCCAGCCCGGTGAGAGTGAAGGTGATCGGAGTGGTTCCGGCCGATGCTGCCAGCGGCGACTGGTCGCCGGTGACCACAATGCTGTCAGCAACCAAGTCAGACGTCGGCCCGTACGTGAAGGTCACCGCAGTACTCAATCCGCCAGGGCTGACGGTGCCGTTCAACGTCGCCGTCGTGGTACCGACGGAACTCGCGGCGACGGACGTGGCCACCGGAACGGAGTTGGTGGTGAAACTGACGGAGGATCCGTTGGTGGTTCCCAGCGAGTTAACGCCGGTGGCTCGCACGTAGTACTGGAGCCCGGACGTCAATCCCGTCACGGCCGCGGTGACCGCTGTCGGACCGGCAGCGGTCACCGGGGACTGGGCGGCGGTGACTGTCGTACCGACCACGAAGAGCGGGTCTTGCCCATACCGGAACGTCGCTATGGTGCTCAACCCGTTGGAGGTGATGGTGGCATTGAGCGTTGCTGTGGTTGAACCGATCGCACTCGTGGGCAAGGTGGTCACTGCTGGCGCCGAAGTGGGCGTGAAGCTCAGAATCGCGCCATCGGTGATGCCCTGGGAGCTATTGCCTGTGACCCGGAAGTAGTAGGTGGTGCCAACGGCAAGCCCGGAGAGAGCGGCAGACACCGGGGTGGCCGAGCTGCCGGTGACCGGAGACGGGGTGGCTGTCACAGTGGTATTGCCTGAGGCGAGGGTCGGCGAAGTGCCGTACGTGAACGTCACGACGCTGGAGAATCCGTTAGCGTTCACCGAACCGTTCAACGTGGCCGTCGTAGAGCCGACCGACGTCGCCGCAGACGTCGTCACGATCGGAGTCGTCGACACGTAGACGAAACTCACGATCGACCCTCTGGTGGTGCCGGTCGAGTTCGTACCAATCGCGCGGTAGTAGTAGGTAGTGCCCTGCGTTAGGCCGGTCAGCGCATACGAAACCGCTGTCGGGTCGTTGGCGGCGTTCGGGGCAACCGGTGAACCCGTTGCCGTCACCGTCGTGGTGGTTCCGCTCAAGTCAGCGGTCGTACCGTACTGGAACTGCGCGGTCGTGCTGGATCCGAAGGGGGTGATGGAGCCGTTCAACGTCGCCGTGGTCGTGCCGACCGAGGTGGCAGCGCCGGTAGTCACTGCTGGCACGCCCAAGGACAGGAAGTTGGCGATACTCCCGTTCGTCGTGCCGGTTGTATTGACAGCCCTGATCCGAGCGTAGTAGCGCGTACCCGCGGTCAACCCCGTCAGCGTCGTGGCCACTGCCGTCGGGCTGCCGGTCGCGACCACCGATGGTGGGGTGCCCGCAACACTGGTCACGCCGGTAGTCATGGTGGGATCAGTGCTGTAGTCGAACCACACCGTGGTCGCCGAGCCATTGGGAGTGACCGTCCCGCTGAGGGCGGCGGTCGTTGATGCGACAGTTCCCACCGTCGTGGTCGATACGGTGGGCGACGTCGGTGCCGTTGGTGTGAAGCTCAGAATCGACCCGTTGACGTTGCCACCGAATCCGTTGTTCCCGGTGGCGCGGAAGTAGTAGGTGGTCCCGGAGGTCAAGCCGGTCAACGCATACGACACCGAGGTTGCACCCGAACTACCGACCACCGGCGATCCGACCGCGGTCACAGTTGTCGTTCCGCTGCTCAGGTCCGAGCTCGTGCCGTAGGTGAACGTCGCCGTGGTCTGCGCACCGTTGGGGGTCACGGTGCCGTTCAACGTCGCTGTGGTGCTCGCGACACCACTCGCCGCCACCGTCGTAACAGTCGGCGGCACGTAGGGCGCGGGCGCGGTGGGGCAGTAGGCGCCATCGTTAGGGGCAGACAGTGTCGTCGTGGTGCCAGTGGCGTAAACCGGCGTACCACCGAGGTACTGGGCCGTCGGACTCGCCTTGGCCACCTCGGTCTGGGTCAGTAGAAACACTTTGCCGTCGGTGTTGTTATAGAAGTACAGGTTGCCGGCGCTGTCCGCATAGGCGGCCCCATACGATCCGCTCGTCGACCCGATGACCGTCTTGTTCACCACAACGTTGGTGGACAGGTTAACGATGCTCAGGGTGGTGCCGTTCAAGCCGTAGCCGTCCTGGCCACCTCCGTCGTCATAGACGGCAATATCCGCAGCGCCCCAACTGGCTCCGGTGAACGTGACCGCTGTGCTGGTCGGCGGAGAAGTATTGACCGTGACGTTCTTCCAGGAGGAACTCGAGCCAACCAGGATGTGGTTGGGGCTCACGAACGCGGCGGCGGTGGTACTTGAGACCGCCGGAGTAACCGCACCTTTGTCGACGAACACTCCGTTCGCGTCGATCTGAACCAGGTTGCCGGAGGAGGCGAAGGCGTACATGAAGTTGTCTGCGGTGTTGTAGCCCATCCCGTTGATGCCGCTAATCCCGCCGGTACCCACCCGCTGCATCGAGTTGGATGGGGACAAGTACTTGTACAGTCCGCCGCCACCGCTGGAACTGATCTGGAACAGGTTCGAGGTACAACTGAACGGAGTGAGGGAGTAGTACGTGTATCCGCTGCTCAGAGTGCCGGTGCCATTGGTGTTCGTCACCACCACGTTCACTGCACTAGCGCTGACGCCTGCTGGAGTCGTCGCGGTGATCTTGCTCGTCGAAGCCGCCGTCACGCTGGTGGCGGCCACGCCGCCGAACGTGACGGTGTTGACACCACCCTTGATGAAGTTGCTGCCGTTGATGGTGACCGCAGTGCCACCTGCGAGCGGCCCGGAAGTGGGACTGACCGAGGTCACAGTCGGTACGGCAGCGTGTGCCGCCGGTGCCACCACGACCGACATGACCAGGCTTAGGACGGCCGCAACCAGCAGCGGCCACCCCCGAGTTACGATCCACGTCATTCCCGACCCGGCCCGCCTCGACCGGCGACTTTCAGTGTCCACGACCACTCCCTCCGCCAAGGCGACGGGAGCCCGCACCCGGAACCCGCACCAGTGACCTACGTCTGCAAGCCCGCCAGCACGAGCAAACAGTCCATCAGACCATTTTGATCCGCCAATCGGGTGAACGCAAGCGGTAGCCAGACAATCACCCGAAGTAGTGATGATCGTCGCCCGAACTGCGCACCAATTGCCTCGGAGAGTTGCCGAATTTCGCGCCAGGGGCAGCGAAACCCGGCGGCGTCTGCCAGAATCGCGCACGAATTGGAGGCAAGAATGAACCGATCACGCGCCCTTGCGCGACCTCGTTGGCTGACCAGGACTACTCCAGTCATGGTAACGGTCACCGTCGCGGCGATCTCCCTCGCTGGATGCTCGTCAGGCAGTAGCAGCAGCAGTTCCCCATCCGCGACGCCGTCGCCCACCTACGCCTCGGTGACCTCAGCAGGCGCGACCTACAAAACCGGCATGCCCGACCAGCAGCCGGAGGTGCTCACCAGCAGCAACGGCGTGCTGAACGTGACGTTGGAAGCGGCGCTGAAGCCCGTCGAGATCAGCGGAACCATGATCACGGCCATGACTTACAACGGCAAGTTCACGTCCCCGACATTGCAGGTGAACCCCGGGGACACCATCAATCTCAAGCTGGTGAACAACCTGCCTGAAAGCACCGACCTGCACTTCCACGGCATGCATGTGAGCCCCAAGGGCAACGCCGACAACATCTTCGTCGACGTTCAACCCAACACGATCTTCGATTACAAGATCACCATTCCGGCGGACTACAAGCCCGGCATCGCCTGGTATCACCCGCATTGGGCCGACAACGAGGGCCAAGTGGCCAGCGGCCTCGGTGGGGCGATCATCGTCACCGGCCTGAAGAAGCTGCTGCCGACCGACCTGCAAAACATCACCGAGAAGACCCTGCAGCTCAAGGATCTGCAAGTTGCCGACGGTGCCATCATCAACAAGAACATCGACACGAACGCCCCCACGACCCGCACCGTGAACGGTCTGGTCAACCCGACGCTGACGATCAAACCCGGTGAGACGCAGCTGTGGAACATCGGCAACTTCGACGCCGGCATCTACTACCAGGTCCAGCTCACCGGTCAGAAGTTCTACGTGATCGGCGAGGACGGCGACCCAGTCAACAAGGTGTGGTCCGCTGACACCCTGACGCTGCCGTCGGGCAAGCGCTACTCGGTGTTGGTGACCGGTCCCCCGGCAGGTACCACGACCCTGCAGACCCTGCCCTTCACCACCGGCCCTGAGGGCGATCAGTACCCCCAGGTGACGGAGGCAACCCTGGTGTCATCGGGCGACGTCCAGACCGCCGCAACGATGCCGGTCGCCCTGGCCCCTTCACCCAACGGTCAGCCGTTCTTCCAGGACCTGTCCACGGCACCGGTCGCAGTCAAGCGCACTGTCACGTTGAGCCAGAACTCCGAGAGCACGAAGTTCTACATCAACGGCGTGATGTTCGACGGCAACTACATGTACACCCCGCAGCTCAACACGGTCGAGGAATGGACTGTGGTGAACAAGACCGGTGAGCTGCATCCGTTCCACATGCATGTGAACCCGTTCCAGGTGATGACCATCAACGGCCAGCCCTTCAACGCCAACTCGTATATGGACACCATGAGCGTGCCGGGCAAGGGGACCATGGTGTTCCGGATCAAGTACACCGACTTCGATGGTCCGACGGTGTTCCACTGCCACATCCTGGCCCACGAAGAGGCCGGGATGATGTCGGCGTTCTACATTTTGCCACCGGTCGGGGCACCGCAACCGCCGGCGAGCGAACTGAAGAAGGTGCCTGCCCCGGTCATGGGCATGAGCCCATCCGGCTCAGGCAGCCCAAGCACCGGCACCATGAGCCCAAGCATGGGAGCGCCCTAGGAATCGCGACAGGCTGAGCAACCCCTCCCCCTTTTCCTCGTCTTTGCACCCGAAAAGCCGCCCAAGCAGGCTGTCGCAAAATGGATCCGGTGATTTTCTGCTGGTTTTCAGCGGGCTTTGGGGCGTTTGGGTTGGCGGGGTAACGGGGTTGGGAGGGCGTTGGC
>JBAXOQ010000087.1:0-13877 GCA_037133175.1 Actinomycetes bacterium | reverse complement strand
GTCCTGGGGGACCGCTGGGTCCGGGCGGTCTTCCGCCGGGGATGCCACCTCCACCGGGTGGACCCTGAGGCTACGGTGCCAACGACGCGAGGGTCCTGCTGGCAATAGAGTCGGCTCCACGAACCTGTTCCCGAAGGAGACCTGATGCCCAACGATCTGCAACTCAAGACAATGAACCTCGTCCACCGCCTGATCCTCACCGCGAGCTTCGGAAAGATCGGCTGGGGAGCCATGGGTATGCCGGTGATCGAACTGACGACGATCGGGCGCAAGAGCGGACAACCGCGCAGCACGATGCTGACCTCGCCGTGGCAGGAGGGCGATTCCTATGTGATCGTCGCTTCTCGCGGCGGTGACGACCGGCATCCGGCATGGTTCCTGAACCTGCGCGATAACCCTGCTGTCGAGGCAAGAATCGGCGGCGGCCCCAAGCAGAAGATGCACGCCCGAGTGGCTGACGCGCAGGAGCGCGCTCACCTCTGGCCCAAGCTCACCGCAGACCACAAGAACTATGCCGGGTACCAGGCCAATACCGAGCGTGAGATTCCCGTTGTCATCCTCGAGCCGGTCACCGAAGATACGAAGGGCTCGTCGGAGTCCGCGCCGAATGGCTGATGAACCTCCGGAAAGAGCGTCATGACCGAGACCCCCGGGGGCGGCCAGTCCATCAGTGTTCGATCTGAGGGCGAGGCCGATGCGGCTGCCATCGAGGCAGTCACCTTGGAAGCATTCCGTGACATCGAGTACTCGGATCAGACCGAGCACCTGATTGTCCGGGCGCTGCGCGACTCCGGCGATCTTGTGGTCTCCGTCGTCGCGGTACTCGATTCTGCTGTCGTCGGACATGCGGCGGCGTCGCCGGTCTCGATCTCGGATGGTTCGCTCGGGTGGTTCGGGTTGGGTCCGGTCTCGGTCACCCCGACCGTCCAGAACATGGGAATCGGTTCACAGTTGGTGCGCGAGGTGCTGGGTCAACTGCAAGCGCTGTCGGCTGCCGGCTGCGTTGTGCTGGGCGACTCGCGGTACTACCGTCGATTCGGTTTCGCTTGCGTGGACGGACTGGTGCTGCCGGAAGTTCCACCGGACCACTTCATGGCGCTCACGTTCGGATCGCGATTGCCCACGGGAATCGTGTCGTACAGTCCGGCGTTCTCCGTCGGACGGTGACGTCCACTGCACGCCGTTCACTGCACGCCGGGCACAGCACGCCTGCACCGGGTCAGCCGGTAGGGAGTCTTCGTCGTGTGCGAACTCCGTCAGAATCCTCACGGGCGTATTGGGGTTCCCCGCGACTGCTTTGCGTGTTCGAAAGTCTTTCTGCGCGCAAACCGAGACAGCATGGCGGGGTCTGCTTCGATGCGAGCCATCTGCGCGGCGGCAGGGTTTTCGAAGTGGTACATCTCTGCGTCGTCGCTGTGATCTTCGTCAAGATCCCAGTCCATGGTGCGTTGAGTCTTGTCAAACGTCTGCATATACCGTTGCCGCGGTTCGTGGAGCTGGCAGCCGGGCTGGAAACGCAGGTGACCGGGATCGCCGTCGTCGGCCTGCAACGATGGGCAGCTCCGCGATACGGTGCTGGGTGCTGGAGCACGTAAGTGGCGCCGCGGGGACCAAGGTGGCATGAGCATTGTGGCGCCCCTTTGGAGTCTGATGTCGGACGGAGTGTTGGCGATGGTAAATGCAGACACCACGTCGTCGCCCGTCATGTTTGATGATTCGACGTTCTCCGGGGTCGAGTTGGTTCATGTTGGGGGCCGGAGCCGGGTGTGGCGTGGGGTCCGGGTCGCTGATGGGCTTCCGGTGGTGGTGAAAGTTGCCCGAGCAACTGGGGCTGGCGGTGCGTGGTCGGCATCGCGGGTTGAGTATGACTTCGGTCGGCGGGTTGTGAGCGAGTTCGTGTGTTCACCGGTTGATCTGGTGGTGCAGGCTGACCGCCCAGCTTTGGTGTTCCCGAGTTCGGGTGGCGTCTCGCTAGATCGCTTGCTGCGTCCGGGCGAGTGTCTGGGTATAAGCGAAGTACTTGACGTCGGGCTAGCTGTTGCGCGTGGCTTGGCTGCTGTGCACCTGGCAGGTTTGATTCACAAGGATGTGAACCCAAGCAACATTGTGATCAATCGCGGTACCGGGTCGGTGCAGCTGATTGATTTTGGGATTTCGACCGGGTTGGCTGCTGAATCTTTCGATTCGCAGATCGGTCGCTATCTGCGGGGCACCCTTGCTTACATGGCCCCGGAGCAGACGGGGCGGACCTCCCGTCCGTTGGATGCGCGCGGCGACTTGTACTCGTTGGGTGCCACGTTGTACCGGCTGTTGGTTGGGGAGGCACCGTTTGTTTTTGAAGATCGGTTAACGATCGTTCACGCGCATCTGGCGCGAACACCGGTGGCGCCCTGCGTTCGAGACCCTCGAATCCCGGTTGTGCTCTCTGATGTGGTGATGGCGCTGTTGGCGAAGGACCCGCATGATCGGTACCAAACCGCTGACGGGTTGATCGCTGATCTGGAACGGATCCGTAACGACTACCGGGCCGGGGCTGTTGCAGCGTTCACCCCGCGGGCCCATGACGTGCCCGACGTGCTGGCGCTTCCGCAGCGTCTGTACGGCCGCACGGAACAGCTCGGACTCGTCATGTCGGCGTTTGAACGGGCACGAGTTGGCGAGTCGGCGGTGGTGTTCGTGAACGGCGCCCCGGGCTCGGGCAAGACGGCTTTGATTGATGCGGTCTATGGTCCGATTGGCGACCGGGGTGGGCTATGGGGGGCGGGTAAGTACGACCAGTTGAAATCGAATGCCCCGTACAACGCGATTATCGATGCTTGCCGGGAGGCGTTGCGAGATCTGCCTGCGGGAAGCGAGGACGAGAAGGCACGAGTCGCGTCGGAGATCATGGCAGCGGTGGGCGATGATGGAGGGGTCGTCGCGGAAGTAATCCCCGAAATCGAGTTGTTGTGTGGCCCGCAGGGTGAGTATGCCGAGTTGGGTTCTGCTGAGACCCGGATACGTTTCGCCCGAGTATTCGTGGAGTTTGTTGCAGCCCTGGGTGCACCTGGTCGTCCGTTGGTGCTGTTCCTAGATGACCTGCAGTGGGCTGATGATGCCTCGATTTCCCTGCTCAACGCATTGTTGGGTGACCAGTCGAGTGCGGTGCTCATCATTGGCGCCTATAGGGATACTGAAGTCCACTCGACGCACCCGTTGCGTACTGTGCTCGAAACCGTCGCAGTCACCGATTCAGCGGTGTCGATTCACTTGGGCCCATTGGGCGCAGCCGATGTTGATGCCCTCGTCGCAGACAGCTTACGCAGGGACGTGCCTGAAGGAATCGAGCTGGGCGCGCTCGTCATGGAACGTACCGGGGCGAACCCGTTCTTTGTCCGCGAATTCCTCACGATGCTCAATCGCAAGAATCTTGTGACCGCGGATCCGGATCGGGCGGGGTCGTGGCGCTATGACCTTGAAGCGATTGCTCGTGAAGGGTTCACCAACAACGTCGCCGAGTCAGTCGCGCAACGGCTGGGCGCGCTGCCGGCCTCGACGGTGGGTGCGCTGTCGGTGGGGGCTTGCATCGGTGCCAGCTTCACTCTCGATCGGGTTGCGGACTTGCTCGATGTCGCCCCGCTGGCAGCGTGGGAGGTGCTCTCGCCAGCGGTGACTGATGGAGTGATCCGAGCGTCGAATCCGGAAATGATCAGTGGTGCCGGCACGGACGTGGCCGTCGTCTACCAACAGTTCGGTTTCTTGCACGACCGAGTGCAAGAAGTCGCCCACGACTTGCTCGATGAAGCTGAGCGGGCGCGTGTCCACCTGTCGCTCGGTCGGTCAATGCGGATAAACGTTCAAGAACCCGGGCTTTTCGGAGTCGTTGGTCACTTCGATCATGCCCGTTCCATTGTCGATGACCCGACTGAAAGCGTTGAGATTGCCGAGTTGTATTTGCGGGCAGCAGCGTATGCCGAGAAGGCCGGAGCACCCGATACTGCCCTGGCTACCCTGCAAGCCGCGCTTTCCTGGCTGCCCCAAGATTGCTGGGAACGCACCTACTCGCTCACGTTTGAGATCCACAAACATCTTGCCGGTCTGTATCAATACCGTAATGACATCGAAGCGTCCGACGGTGTCATCGGGGCAGCTATGGCGCACGCAGCCGACGGATTTGACCGCGCCTCGCTGCTTCGCTACTCAGCCCTGTCCCGAACTGTGCAGGGCGATTATGGGGGTGCGTTAGCTATCGTTTGTGAAGCACTCGGCATGATCGGCTGGGACGTTCCCGATGATGTCGCGGCCGCGCTGCCGACATTGATGGCTGGAGTGCATGACGACTTAAAGATCTGGGATGCGTCCCGGATGCTTGCGTTGCAGCCCGTCAGCGATCCACGAGCCGAACTTGCGACCCAAATCTGGTCCACAATGGCGGCTGCCTTGTTTTACGGCGACATGGATATGTGGGCGTTCTCGGCGGTGGTCGGTTGGCGGATCGCGCTCGACTACGGCCCCACCCAAGACACCGTGTTCACGCTGGGCGCGCTGGCGATATCGCTGTGGGTCTACAACCACGACCTCGGGGACACCAAAGCAGTGCATGACATGGCACTGGCGCTGTGGGCAAACAGGGATGTGTCGACCGTTTCCGCTGGCCCGCACATCTTCGCTACGTACGCTCACCACTACGTCGCACCAGCGGATGAAGTCGCCCTCCTGTTGCGGCGTGTGGTGCGCTTGTCGATCCAGTTGGCTGACACCTTCATGGGGGGATGGGCTCGTGCGTCGCAGCCCGGCGCGGACAAGTTGCGCGGCGCGCCGTTGAGTCAGGTCGCCCAACTGGCGCGTGAGGCCACCGACTTCACGCTTGAAACTGGGAACGATTTAGCACGCGCCTTTGCTTCGGTTGCGACAATGTATGCGACGGAAATGCGTGGAATTTCGGTTGGCGAGACTTCGGCGATGTCAGCAGACGAAGTTGAAGAAACCCTGACGATCGTCGGTGCAGGCGGGTGTCTTCATGCGCTTCAGATGGAACAGTGGTTCATCCTGCGCGATATCGGCGGCGCATTCGATGCCGCTGAACTCGTAGCGGAACAGGACAGACGTGACCCGGGGAAGCTGGTAGGGGTTCGTTGCGCTGATCACGAGTTCTTTCGGTGTCTTGTGTATTGCGCTTGCGCCTCGTCCGAAACCGACCCGGGCAAGCGGGAAGGATTCATCGGCGACACAAAGGACCTGCGCACGCGGCTTGCGACGTTCGCTCAGTACTGTCCGTCGACGTGGCTGCATCGCCTCGAGCTTGTTGATGCAGAACTTGCCCGGGCATACGGCGAGAACTATGCGGCCTTGCAACACTATGAGAAAGCCATCGCACTCGCCCGAGAGCAGGAATCCCTGCAAATCGAAGCTCTGGCCTGCGAGTTGTCTGGCCGCTTCCTGATGGCTGAGGGTCTAAGCGAGATAGCGCATCGGCGGCTGCGCGACTCACACGAGTTGTATCAGCGGTGGGAAGCCTTTGTGAAGGTGGACCAACTCGAATCGGAGTTCCCGTTCCTGTCCATCAGGATTCCAGTCCAAGCCGGTCCCAACGCCAGCGCCCGCTCGTCTTCTGGCACCGGCACGACGGGCTCTGACCTGAGCGTGGATGTGTTAGCGCTGGTGCGGGCAACCCAGGCGATAACCAAGGCAATCGACGTCGAGGATATGGCCCGCGAAATCTTGAACCTGGCAGCTCATGATGCGGGAGCCGACGCCGCGCTATTGATCTTGGAAGATGTCGATCTGGTCGCGGTTGCGCAATCGGTAGAATCAGGTGGCGTCACGGTATCGAGACTGGGAAGCGGTGACCGATGGCGCGAGGCGGCGCCGTTTGTTTCGGTCGCTGTGGTGGAAGAGGTCCGCTCCACCGGAAAAGTCGTCTTGATCAGGGACACGGCCAACTCGCTTTATCGCTTCGAGTCGGTTCAAGGCGTCACACCGCGGTCGGTGTTGTGTGTGTCGCTCAAAAGCAATGAACGCGTATGCGGGGTCCTGTATTTGCAGAACAGTCTGGCGGCCGATGCGTTCAGCACCGAAAGCGTCGAGATTTCCACTGCGATCTGCGCGCAGGCAGTCATCTCCATGGAGAATGCAAAGCTTTATGCCGACCTGGCGTATCAAAGTCTGCATGATCGATTGACATCTCTTCCCAACTGGCGGTTTCTTGGCCGGCGGGTCAGTGAGGTCCTTGCTGGGACCTCGCATGATCACAGTGCCGTCGGTTTGATCTTGGTGGAACTGGCGAAGGTCCAAAACGTTGCCCAAAGTCTAGGCTGGTCCGCCGCAGATGAGGTGGTGGTTCAATCCGCGCGCCGGCTCGTTGCAGCGGTCGGTATAAATGACTCGGTTGCCCGGATCCAGGCCAACACCTTTGCCATCGTTGTCGAAGATTTGAACAGCCCAGACCCGATCGACACTATTGGTGCCACAGCCGGGCGCATTCGAGATCAACTCAACGAGCCGTTGAGTGTGGCAGGCAAAATCGTCCATATTGATGCCCGAACCGGAATTGCCTGCAGCAAAGCCGACACAACCGCTGATGAACTCCTTCGCCAAGCCCAAGTCGCTCTCGACCAAGCGGAAAAGGCCGGGATCAAGTCCCAGAACTACGATCCCCGTCAAAGCGAGGCCGCGAACCAGCGCCTCGACATGGAGCATGTGCTCTACCAAGCCCTGGAACAGGATTGGTTTGTTACCTACTTCCAGCCACAAATCGACCTTGATACCGGCCGTATCCTCGGCTTTGAAGCCCTCATCCGGATTGAGCACCCCACGTTGGGGCTGATCCCACCGGGTGCGTTCATTCCGGTCGCTGAAAGCACCGGCCTCATCCTGCCCATCGGCAGGTGGATCATGGCCGATGCAGTCAACCAACTCGCGACCTGGCAACGAGAATTCCCGAACACCTTCGGTGACGCCCACGTCTCAGTCAACGTCTCCCCACACCAACTGCGCGACCCCAACCTGGTCGCCCTAGTTAGCAGCGTGCTGACCGACTCCGGTCTCAACCCCGAACACCTCTACTTGGAGATCACCGAATCGAACCTAATGAGCGACGCCGAATTCTCCCTGAAAGTCCTGGGCCAGCTCTGCGAACTGGGCACCAAGATTTGGATCGACGACTTTGGCACCGGATACTCCTCCCTGGCCTACCTGAGCCGCTTCCCCGTCCACACTCTGAAAATCGATCGTTCGTTCGTGACTGAAATCAATGACGGTCCGGACGCCCGGGGAATCGTCACAGCGATAATCGCGATGGCAGACGTGCTGGGCCTTGAGGTGATCGCCGAGGGAATCGAAACCCCGCAGCAAGCCCAAGTCCTGCGTGATCTGGGCTGCCACAAATCCCAAGGCTTCTACCATGCCCGACCCCAGCCCGCCGGGCAAATATCCAAGCTCGCCGGACGGACCCTACCCATCTGACCCCTTTAGCGGGCGCTGGCACGCGTGCTGGAGTGGTGGCGAAAGAACACCTGCAAGATCAGATCAGGTCATCTGGATTGAAACGACCTACCATCGGCGCCACCGCCAACGCAGGCTCGGCGTCAAGGTCAGCGAGATCGTGACCTGCTCGGTGCTGCGGTACGTACTTCACGCAGCAAGACCGTCATGGCGTTTCATTCTCCGTCCGGTCGGATTGGCGGCTTGGCGGCCGCAGGTCTGTGCCAGACCCTAAGTGGACGGGACCGTCAGTCGTCGGTGCTTTGCGGATCTTTGGGCTGCTGACCGGACGGCTGGGCGTATGACGGACCAAAGTCCGGCGGCAGATTCCCGCACCGCGGGGTGGCCGCGCGGATGTAGGCTCGCTTCATTTTTCGGTATGTGGGGTCTTTGGCCACGTTCTTCAGTTCGTACGGATCCTTGACGTAGTCGTACAGTTCCTCTTCTTTGGTGCCGTACCTGACGAACAGTCCAGTGGCTGTTCTCCATCCGCAGTAGGTCGGTCGGACGGCTGGGCCCGAGCGCCAGCGGATGCCCATCACGGGGACGCCGCTGGCGATTGGGTTATCGAGGCTGAAGCCGGACGTGCTGTTGGGTAGCTCGGCCGCAGCCAGCACCGTGGCAGCAACGTCGACGTTCGCCGTCACGATGTGGTCATCGACTCTGGGGTACTTCTGATACGGGAATCGCACCAGCAGGTCGACGTTGCTGCTCGCGCGGTAGGGGGTGTTTTTGAACTGCAGTCGGTGCTGGCCATGCTGGTAGCCGTTGTCCGACGTATAGATGATCAAGGTGTTGTCCAGACGCCCGGTGTCGCTCAACGCTGTCAGGATGTTGGCGACCTGGTCGTCGGCCGTCCGCAGAGCCTCGGTCTGCTTCCGCCACTTGCGCAGCTGTTTCGTGAGCCGTTGCTTCTTCTGCTTGCGGACCCATTTCGGCTTGTCCGAGACGTCCTTCTCGTTGAAGGACGGGTCCTTGCGCAGCCTGTTGTTGATCATGCCGGACCCGACGTACTTCGGTTCGGCGGTGAATGGGGCGTGCGCCGCGAAGGGGGCGTAGACGGCCAGCAGGGGCGAATCCGCGGGCACTCGCCGGATGAAGTCGGCGGTGAACTCCCCGAACTGGGTGGTTGAGTAGTCTCCCTCCGAGGGAACGTTGACCAGCGGTGCATCCAGCTTCTCACCCAGCGGTACCGATGGGTCCTGGTCGGCCGAGTACTGGTAGTCGTAGTAGGCGGGTCCCTGGCTGAAGACTGAGAACTCGTTCCAGCCCGCCGGGCGCGATTGACCGTCGGTCACGCTGTACTTGTTGATGTATTTGCCAAACATGCCGGTGATGTAGCCAGCCTTGGACAGTTTGGTTGCGATAGTTCGCTCTTCGTTACCGTTTCGCTTGAATACGTCGTATCCGCCCTGGGATGCCTCGTCGTTGCCGAAAACACCGCTTTCATTGGCAAACAACCCGGTCAGCATGCTCGTCCTCGATGGGCAACACAGCGGCGTTGACACCACTGCATTGGTGAAAGTGGTGCCCTTGGCTGCGATCTCAGCACGGACTGTCGGTTCGACTCCCAGCATGCCCTCAGGCTGGTCGTCGGTGAGAATGATCACCACGTTCGGTTTGGTCGGCGGCAGGGCCGATGCCGAGCTCGCAGGCGCCGACACGGCGACGCCCGTCAGCCCGGTCAACGCAGCCAGTCCGATGGTGAGCAGCACGGTCGCCAGCGGACTGGCCGGATTGCCCCGATCGGCTCTGGAAGTCACGATTATCAGAGTACTTCCGGTCGTTCTCAGCTTCCTGCTGACAATGATCGTGTCCGGCGCGCAAAGCGTCGGCCGAGGTGGATGACGATACTCACGTGCGCGCCCACTGGTCCACGGCCTCGGCGAGCTTGACTTTTGACACCGGTTTGGACAGAAAGTCGTCCATGCCCGCAGCGCGGCAGGCATCCATGTCGGTGTCCATGACGTTCGCAGTCAGGGCGACGACCGGCGTTCGGCCCCGACCGGTGGCGGCCTCCTGCTGGCGCAGCAGTCGAGTCGCCTGGTAGCCGTCCATGAGTGGCATCTGAACATCCATGAATACCATTGCGAACTGCCCCCGCGCGTATTGCTCCAAAGCTTGATGGCCGTCCTCTGCGATGACCACTTCGATTCCCATTTGTTGCAGCATTGTTCGGGCCACGAGCTGGTTCACCCGGTCGTCCTCGACCAGCAGTGCGCGGCGGGGTAGGGCGGTGGCGAGCTCCGGGGCTCCCGGTACCTGGCCAAGCTGAGGTGGTGGCTCCCGGTGCGCGCGAATCGGCTCCTGAGGGATTCTCGCCGGCAGTTCGACGTGGAAGCAGGCGCCGCTGGATCCATCCTCGCCGACCGGGCTCTCGGCCCAGATCCGGCCCCCCATCTGGGTCAGCAGCTTCCGGCAGATCGCCAGACCCAATCCGGTGCCGCCGTACAACCGCGTAGATGTGGCGTCGGCTTGAGTGAACGGAGAGAACAGCTGATCCTGGACGTCGGGCGGGATCCCGATTCCGGTGTCCCGAACCGAGAACGCCAACCGGAATGTGTCGTCGGGCAATGCGGTGCCGCCGATGTGCAGGTGCACCGATCCGTGTGAGGTGAACTTGGCGGCGTTTCCGACCAGGTTGGTGACGATCTGACGCAGCCGTCCGGCATCCCCGAGGACGGCAGCCGGAACTTCCGGGCTGACCGTGATGCTCAGTCCCAGGCCCTTGGCTTCGATCCGCTCTCGCAATAGTTCGGCGGCTTCGGTCAGCTCCTCGGTCGGGCAGAAAGGCGTGTTCTCGATCTCCAATCGTCCTGATTCGATCTTCGATAAGTCGAGGATGTCCCCGATGATTGCCATCAGTGAGGTGGCCGACTTGTGGGCCATGGTGACGTACTGCGCTTGTTCAGCAGCGAGTTCGGAGTCCATCAGCAGTTGCAGCATCCCGAGCACGCCGTTCATCGGGGTGCGGATCTCGTGGCTCATGGTGGCGAGGAACTCGCTCTTGGCGCGATTGGCGGCTTCCGCCCGTTCCCGGGCAAGGCGCTGCTCAGTGATGTCCAGATGGATTCCGACCATGCGACGGGGAGCGCCTGCAGAATCGCGAAACATTCGACCCGTTGCCAGGATCCATACGTAGTGTCCATCTTTGTGGCGCATCCGATGGACGTTCTCGTAGGTCTCGGTCTCGCCTGCGAAGTAGGCCCTCACCCGGTCGGCCACGAGATCGCTGTCTTCTGGATGAATCCGCTTCTGCCACTGCGAGAAATCGTTGGGGATCTCGTCCGGTTGGTATCCGATCAACGCCTTCCACTCGGGTGAGTAGTAGACATCGTTGGTCTTCAGATTCCAGTCCCAAAGTCCGGCGTTGCTGCCCTGCAGGGCCAGGTTCAGGCGTTTCTGTTCGAATTGCAGCTGTTCCACTTGGCTTTCGATTGTGGATTGATCCTCGCGGTTCTGCAGAATCGCCCCGATCTGCTGGGCCAACAGTGTGAACGGCTTGAGCTGCTCTTCATCCATGCCCGGATGGAAGCCCGGGCTGTCCTGGCGGGTTCCGGCCAAAGCCAGGGCGAAGGTCTTGCCGCTGCTGCCGATGCAAGCCGCGACTGCCAAGTGACGAATCCCCAGCGACTGCAAGGCTGGTTCGTCCTGCGCGGTCCAAATGCCCGCGTGAGCCAGTTTGAACCGATCGCAACCCAGCACACGGTTAAGCTCCGCCACCGGGATGCCGTCGAGGTCGATACCGGCTGCACCCGCCGGACTAGGAGTCGGAAGTCCATCGGGCCCGAGCGTCCATAGCACGCCGAACTGCATCTCGAAGATCTCGCAAATGGATTCCGCCGTCAGTTCGGCCAACTGGTCCAGATCGCGAATGGTGATTGCGTGGGTGTTGTATGCCTGCATCGCCGCGAATCGCTCCAACTCGCGGTCAAGCCGGTCCCTGGTGCTGATCAGCTGCTGCTGCACCACCGACAACCGGGCTACCTGGGCGGCAAGGTCGGCCGCCCGCGCCTGCAATTGGTGGGCGTCGGTGAGATCAACTGGGCGGCGTGTGTCGGCGATACTCATGTCGGGTTCACTGTCTTCGTTGTCTTCGTCGTCTTCGCGGTCACTCATGCGCTGCGGATTACGAGCGGACCAGGGCGTAGATCGCGGTCGTGTAGTTGTGGTAAGTGTTGGCATTCCCCAGGCGCGCGAACTCACCGAAGCCGTAGATCCCCAGCCACGGCGGCACCACCCCGTCCATGCTCAGCGGGAATTGCATCCGACCGACTAGTTCCTCCTTCATCACTCGGTTGAACAGGAACCTGCCGCGGGCCAGGCAGTCGGCGTGGAAAACGGCGACGATCTCGCGACCGGCCGCCCGTTCGGTCATCTGTTCCATCATGCGGTCCATGTCGCTGAAGATGCGGTCCTCGTCCCGGACCGTGAGCCACAATTGGGTTCCTTCCGGACAGGTCGTGGCGTAGTGCATCGTTCCGTCGTCGTCCCGCTTGGTGACCACCCGCAAGATGTGGTCATTGCCATATTCATCTGCCAGGTCCGCTGGCAGGGCCTCTGCTAAGGCACCAATCGGGATGGTGTCTCCGCAGGTGGACGTTTGTGCCACCCCGAGCCGCCGGGTGTACTCGGACCAGGCCGGCACCCCGTCGAGCTCGATGATGCGGTTGCCGTCGGAGCGGGTCACCGTCATCGGATCGCCGACGGCCAGGAAACCATGGGTTGCCTGGGTGATGACGTCGAGCGTCGGGTCGGCGAAGCCTACCGCCCAGGCGGCGTGTTCGAAGACCTCGCCGTCGACGATCTGGTAGCTGGCGATGCCCTTCATGTTGTCCGAAGAAGTGGCGCCGAAGACGGTCACCTGCGGGCCTAGCACGGACTCGAATCCGGCGATGCACTCGTCGTCGGCGATGTCGATTCCGGAGGCTAGGAACAACACCATGTTCACGTTCGGGTTTGTTGCTTTGAGCTGCTCGGCGAGGTCGGCACACTGCTCGCGTGAGTTGTGCCCGGATATCCCGTCGACGCTGGAGACCGCCAGTTCGTCGGCTCCGCGGATAGCCATGATGGCCACGTCATGCATTGATTCGCTGACTCCCTCGCACCCCACCACGCCACAACAGGACGAGCCGACGACGCGGGCGCTCGGCGCAAGTTTCCGCGCCTGGCGGGCCAGTGCCGCGAAGTCGTGCCCCATTGAGGCGTGGACGACGATCAGGTCGCAATCGGTGCTGTCTTTCCCGAGCGCAGCCTCAAGGCATTCGGTCATGGCTCGGCGAGAATTGACCATGCGAACACTCGCGGAGTGAAACTCCAACATGACGGCTCCCTGGGTATGGATTGTGCCCGATTCTAGCTGCCGGGGTGGGTCCAGAGGAACTGCACAGAATCAAGATCAGCTCAGGATTTGGCCGCCAACTGCGACACTGATCACGCGCACTGGTATTGCTGTGCCGCTGCCCGTCAGCAGCGAAGCCTAGCGTCGGGCGACTGTGAAGGAGAACTTCCCTGGAGTGGGGTCGGCGACCGTTCCCAGGACTGCGCGAACCCGGAACGTGTAGGAACCAGGCTTGAGGCGGTAGCTCGTCGGTGAGCTGCACGGTTGGAAACTCGGCTTGGGCTTGCCGGTTCTGCTGAGTTGACACTGGAACGAGGCCCCTGGCTGGTCAGCCACGAACCCGAAGACGACCTTGGCTTTGGGCTTGCGCGTCGTGACGGTGTTCTTGGGCTTCTTGTTGATGGTGGTGTTGGGCGTCAGTGGGGTAAGCCCGCCAACTCGGGCGACTTTGTCGGCTGTGTCGAGCGTTACCCACAGGGTGTTGTTCGGACCAGCGGTCAGTTGGCGGGGTCCGGCTCCGGCTGACAATCCGGCCACCGTGGAGTAGCCCCCGGAAGTGCTCAACCGACCCACATTGTTGCCCGCGAACTGCGCGAACCAGAATGCTCCATCGACTCCGAAGGCGACGCCGAACGGATCGGACAGAGGCGCATTTGTGGTCTGCGGAGTGCCACCGGGCTTGATGCGTCCAATCGTCTGCGGCACCGCGCCGGGATTCCCGTAGCCGGCGATGCCAGCGCCGAAGGCGACGCCCTGGGGTCCGCCGCCGGTGTTGTAGGCGGCGGCCGTTGTTCCGTTGGTGTTGACGGCCAAGATCTGCGCACCGCCGAAGTCCGCCACCCACAATTGGCCGTTCCCGCTGGCGATCCACCGTGCCCCGGTCAGTCCGGTCGGTGCGTAGGTGGTCGCGGCGCCGGGGTTGGCTGGCGGGATCTTGATGAGGTTGTTGTTGCTGGCCGTCCACAGGTTGCCGTCCGGTCCGACGGTGATGGCGCGCGGATCGGTGATCGCCGCGATTGCGGTGAAGGTCGCCACGCCTGGGGTGGTGGGTGAGATCTTCGCGACGCCCCCCGAG
>JBAXOQ010000086.1:0-13910 GCA_037133175.1 Actinomycetes bacterium | reverse complement strand
GTTATCCCTTCACCAACACGGCAACCGCAAAACATGCGATGCCCTCGCGGCGCCCGAGCGCGCCCAATCCCTCAGCCCGACGGCCCTTCACGCTCGCCGGCGCGCCAACCGCGTCCGACAGCCGCTGCTGCATCGCGTCGCGCAGCGGCGCCACGACACTAGTGTCACCCGAGATATCCACAGCGATCAGCAGCGGGCCGTTGATCCCGGGCCCGAAGCCCTGCGCGACGAGGTCGTAGGCCACCCGCTCGGAGCGCGACGGGGGAAGTGAGCCTTGGTCCGGGAACCCCAGTCGCATGGCGAACACCGGAGCTGCCAGCACTAGCAGAAGCACCGCGGTTGTCACGAGGTACGTCCAGGCGTGCCGCGTCACGTGCGTGCCGAAGCGCAGCCATCGCGCGCTGACCTGGTGATCGCCCGGCGAGGAAATGCCGCGGTGGGAGCGTCGGTTGATGCGCTGCCCGGCAAGCCCAAGGAATGCCGGCAGAAGCGTCACGGAGGCCAGCACCATCGTCCTAAGCCCTCGGTCGGTGGGGCTCAGGCCGCTCCGCCATCGCCATCCAGGCGCAGGCAGGCAGCGTCGTCGCCGGTTCCCGTCCCGAGGCGGCCCTGGAGGCGCTGCACCTCATCGAGGTTGAGGCCACGCGCGCGCTGAGGGAGATGCGCGACATGGTGGGTGCCCTGCGCGAAGGCCAGGCCGCTCACCTCATGCCGCAGCGCGGTGTAACCGATGTCTGGCAGCTCGCCAGGGCCGCCGGTGACTCGCCGCTGGTTACCGCTGACGTGACCGGCGACGTCGGCGACCTGCGGCCAGCGGTGGATGCGGCGGTCTATCGGCTGACCCAGGAGTCGATCACCAATGCGGTACGGCAAGCTCGCCACGCGACACGCATTGACGTACGAATCGACGGTTACGATGACTGTGTGCGCCTCACAGTCGTCGACGACGGCGACCCAACGTCGGTCGGCCGTCCGTCCTGGGGCTACGGAATCGTCGGGATGACTGAGCGAGCCGCGTTACTCGGGGGCACGTTGGAGGCCGGACCCGAGATCGCCGACGAGCTCTACATCAGCCTCAGCACCGTCAAGACCCACCTCGCCAGCCTGATGGGCAAACTCGGCACCCGTAACCGGGTCGAGATGGCGATGTGGGCCTATGAAACGGGACGAATGACGAGCTGACCGGCGACCGCGGCTTGCTAGCCGTCACTGACCTTCGGAAGGTGCAGGCCCTCGTCTCGCAGCTCCAGCCGCGCTAGTGCGCGAATCACCTGGGGATCGTGCCGCCGCCATGCTCCCGCCGGATCTGAATCAATTGCCGCCAATGCTTTCAAAGGTTGCCGAGCCAGCGCACGCAGCGCGAACAGGTCGATATCGCCCTGGTCGTTCATGAATCGTTGAGCAGCGGTGGCGCGACTGATGAAGCGAATCCGGAACGGGAGCCAGATTGCCACCAGCAGAGCGACTGCAAGGAAGCCAATGATCAATGGCAGGAAGAGGGCAAGCTTGTTGACGACTTCCTGTTGGCCTGCCCCCGCGTCCGCCAGTGCCTGCGCGGCCCCACTCATTCGCTCAAACGCCGAGCTTCCACTTCCGCCCACCAGTGGCAATTCGTTGATCCAATTCCCGGCTGCCGTCATGTTGCTGGCCAGCGACTCACCCGCGCTGTGAAGCTGCTCGCCGGGTGTTCCCAGCGGAATGATCAGGTCGTGCAGTCGAATGCCCAGCCAAATCCACAACAAGACCCAGACCACGAACCAACCGTCAGCGACGATCTGACGAACGCGACGGGCCGGGGTGTCGGCATAGAGTTTCAACTTCACGCGCCAATCGTGGTGTGTGTCGGGAATGTGTCACGGGGTGTTATCCCACCGCGTGGTGCAACTGTGCTCTTCTAAGACTTCAGTACTCGCCTTTGATCACGAAGTAGGAACCGCGGATCGTGCCGGCCAATTTGGACTTCTGCCGGGCGAACTTGAACCGCGCAGCGAGTTCTGCTGGAACCTCCATACCGTCGGAGAGTTTGAACCCGACTGCCCGTTTGCCCGAATCCTCAAGGGTATACAGCACGTTGATCGACAGGCCGCTCTGGTAGAAAACGTAGGTCCACCGGATACCCTCAACAGTGAAGGTCGTGGCCTCCAGCGGCTTTGACTCGATGACGATGCCGCGCTCGTCCTTGAGGATGCGGTTCACGTAGTCGACCTGCTCCTCGGCCTGGCTCGCGGGCTCGACCGTGAAGATGTGGTTGTACTTGTTCTTGAAGTAGCGGGCCTCATTGGCCCGCAGACCGGCCAGAGCCGCAGCCACCGGTGAGGATTCAAGTCCCTCGGTTGAGACGGTCTGGAAGTTCACTTCGTACGCCATGCGCGCGGCTCCTGATCGTGTTGCCTGGCCTCTGGACAACGTCACACTAACCAGCCCTGCCCGATCGGGCAACGATTTGGCGCACCGGCGGGCCCAGCCAACTGCTCAGTGCGGTACGCATTCGATGCGTTGCAGCCACGGCGGCGTGGCCGGCAGTTCGGCTTTGCTCCTGCCGATGATCACTGCGATCAGGGCCACCCGTTCCGGGGGTGAAGTGGGCCACAGGGTGCCGCCGTCGGTCAGCACGATGACAATGTCCACGGGTGGCCTCAGGGCCCGGGCGGCGTCGATCCCGATGCGCATGTCGGTCCCTCCCCCGCCGGCCAGCGGCACGTCTCGGGCTGAGCTGACTCGCCCCACCGTCTGCATGGCGGCATCGACTACCAGCACGGTCAGCTTCCTGCCCGGAACCCCGAGTCCCGTGAGCACGCCTTCTACCTCGCCCATGGCTTGGGCGAGCAGCCCGTCGTCGACTGACCCCGAACTGTCGACGACGACCGCTACCTCGGGCAAGGGTCGACGGGTGGCCGGCAAGATCACGTTGGGGCTGGAGGACTGGCGGCGGGAGGGCCGGGAGTAGGTGAAGTCGGTCCGGCCGCTGGCCCAGCCGAAGGCGCGGCGAACCGCTGAGGCGAGCACCTGGGCCCAGGGGACGACGGGGTCGAGGATGTCGGCGATCCAGCGGCCCCAGCAGCCGGGCTCATCGCCGCGGCGAAGCAGGTCGGCACGGTACTCGATGGCGACCTGCCGGCGGACGTGTTCGGCGCCGTGACGGTCCAGCGCCCCGACCGCATCGGCTGGGGACAGCTCGTACGGGCGGGGAAGTCCGTCGGCGGCCGAGCCGCAATCGTCCGCCGGGGCGTCCTGCCCGTCGTGCCCGTCTTGCCCGGGCTGGCCATCTTGCTCCTGCTGGTCGGGCTGCTCGGGCGGTTCATCGTCGACCGGTAGGCGCCCGAGGATCGCGTAGTACTGCTCGACTGCCAGCCCCTCAGGCAAGTTGAGCTGTATCGGTCCGGGCACGGTGTGCTCGATCCCGGCGCGGTCCAGCAGCCCGGCGATCGTCGCGTCGGCGGCCTGGTGCCAAGTGTCCGCTTGATCGGGGCCGACCCCCATGTCGAACGCTCGCTCGGCGTGGGCGCCGAGCAGGTGCCAAACGACTTCGGCGAGCCGCGCCGCGATGTCTGGTATCTGGGCGCCGTTGAGCCAATCAGGATTGACGTACAGGCGCCAGTGGGTGTCGGCACTGAGCCGGGCGACCTTCCGAGTCCCGACGGTGATCATCGAGTAGATCGCGGCCGATAGGTACGGCATCCGTTCGGTCGTGATCAGCCACAGCTTGGCGGCGGCCAGCCGATCAAGGTCGAGTTCGGCGTGGGGATCGGCATGTCGGGCGTTGGCGGGCACCGACTTCACCGTTCAGCCGGTTTGAGCAACCCCGCCAACGCCAGCGCCGGGGCGAAAGCGGCCAACGCTCCGTCGGCAGGCAACTCGGCTCCCGAGGGACGAGTCGTGAACAGGGTTCGCACGACCGGTACCGCGGCATCGATCCCGATCCCTTTGACGCTCGCGGCGGTCGCGCAGGCGGTCAGCGCGGCGGTCCACCGCTTGGCGCTGTTCTTGGACACGACCGCGGCCAGCAGCGCCTGCAACGTCGCGTGCACCCGGTCCGGACGCATCCCAAGAAATGGTGTCGGATTGGTCGGGTCCCGCAGGATCGCTTCGGGGTCGGGCAGGTCCATCAAGGTCACCCAGGTCAGGAATTCGTGCCCGGTGGCGGCACCGATCGTGCCGTAAACCAGCAGGCGGATCGTGTCCTGCCCAGCCCCGGTCGCCTTGGCCCAGGCGTACAACTGACCGCAGTAGTCCCAGGTCCGCTGGGTGGGGAACGCTCCCCCGCGCGAGGACGCATCCTTGGGCATCGCCGTCAGCGCGCTCGGCCTGGCTTTCACGAACCCGGCGACCAACGCCAACGCGGCGGCGTAGCCGCCGGCCAGGGTGTCCGGCCGTGCCGGGATCGTCATCTTCGGCCAGTTGCCGGTGACGATCGAGCCGACAAAAACGTCGAGGGGAAGCTCCCAATCCAAATGTATGAAGCGGTTGGCGGTGGGCGCCTCGAGTTCCCACCCCGCGGCGGCGACATCGGCGGGGTTGGCGGCAGCCGCGAACGACACGTTGTCCCCGAGCTGCAGGGCACCGACCTGCCCGTGAGTCAGCACGCGCAACACGACTGCCTGCAACGCCGGGGGCGCCGTCGTCAGCTCATCAAAGAAGATCAACACCGGGCCGTCGTGCGAAGCTGCCGTCTTCGCCCACTGTGGCGGCGCCAACGTGACCTCCCCGGCAGCTGAGACGATCGGCAGACCGGCGAAGTCGCTTTGCTCATAGTGACTGACAATGATCGTGATCACCAACCAACCGTCGGCGCCAGCGGACTCCACCACTGCCGTCTTGCCAGACCCGGGCAATCCCCACAGCAGGAACGGTTTGCGCGCCGCCACGCACACCCCCATTGCTGCCAACAGCGATTCGTACTCGTCTCTATTCCGCATGTCTGCCTCCGTTCGTAATGCCGAAACACGGGTCAGGTCGCCAAGACACCCCGTCTGCGGGGCACCCTACCGAGCGTGCCTGACAGTGGCCGCTGCCTTCCGGTCCGCGGGTGCGTTGCGCCGGCCATCGCCGACGCGAACTGCGTGACAACTAGCCGCTCCCAGCGCGCTGTCCCCTTGTCCTCGCAGTTCAAGCCGTTGTTCCCCGCAGTTCAGCAGGAGGCGCAACACTGTGGAAAGGGATCGGCCAACTTCGACGGAGAGTGCAATCATGGACGGCGTTGACCGCGAGGGGAGGGCATCGTGATGGACAGCGGCGTCTTCGATGCTGGGCCGGCTCCGGCTCCTTCGCCCGGTGGTGCCCTGGTGCTGCCGGTGCGCTGTCGCACCCGTCGCTCAATGACCGGCGGCAGGGTGCACGAGGTGACAATCACCCCCGACTGGGATGTGGTGGTGCCTCATGACCTTCGATCCGAACGGATCGCCGCGGCGCTGGGGGGCTACCTGTCGTGCCTGACGCTGTGCGACATGACCGTGCCTGCCGCGCGGATCGGGCTGGCACGCCACCTGCGGGTCAGCGGACCGCAGGTCGCGATAGATCCGTTCAACCAGAGCTGGATTCCGGTTTCCCCCGCCGACGGTTGTTGCCGCGACCGAATGTTCCCCTCTGCCGGCGCCGCCGCCGGACACGCTCGTTCCGTGCGGCACCTGAGTGCCGAGTTCGGCGCGCCACGCTGGCAGCTGAACGACGTGATGAAGGCGATCCTGGCCGCTCATGGAAACGACGGCCTTGCGCCGGTGACCGCGCCGCCCGGTTGGGACGCTGCGCAAGATGCGGTCAGTGAACCGGACACACTGCAGAACCTGTTCGACGCCGGCGTTAACCCGCAGTGGATCGCCGCGGTGCACCGTGAGCTCGGACTGGTTGGACCGTTGCCTTCCCTGTTCTACCTGGCCGCCCAGGTGTACGGCGCCGACCTGCCCTGGATCGCCCGGACCCTGAGCTCCGCCGGGGTGAAACCAGCTGGCGAGCGGGTAGACACCTGGTCACCCGCGCGCCGCCCGAGCAAGTTCGAACCACTCGATGCCATCCGGCTGACCAAGCTGGGCATCGCGTACGAACCGGTAGTCACCTGGCTCGCCTCGACCCACAGTCCGGTGGACTCTCACCAGCCACTGCTGCGCGCCGAATGGCTGAGCCTGGGGATCCCCCGGCGCCTGATGCCGGACCTTTGGGACGCGCGGTACCAGCCGTCGGACCTCGTTGAACTCCGCGAAGCGATCGGCGGCACCATCACCGCAGCGGCGTTGATCCTCATGGGCTGGATCCAGAAGGGTTGGCGCCCGCAGACCGCGGACCTTGCGGCCCTCGCCAACGGAGACCCAGGTCGGCTCGACGCCCCGGGGACGGCTTCAGTCAAGGACCTGCGCCGCGCCGTCGGCGCCCCGAATAGGGTCGACGACGTGACGCTGGCTTTGTGGCTGTGCGCCCATGCACCAGTCCAGCGCGCCGCTGCAGCATGGGAAAGCGGCGATCCCTGGCTAACGAACGCGCCAACGCCGCTGTCCGGCAACCAGGACAAATACTAACGGGGCAGCATCCCGCGGACGGCGAGCTGACGTACCCCGTGTCGGGCGGTAGGGAACGAGGCAGACCAGCGGCCCGGTCAGTTCTCGCCGAGCACGGCGGTGCGCAGCTCGTGGACACCGCGGGCCGCAATGACGGGCCGTTCAAGCTCCCGCCAACGCTCGCGGGAGATCCGAAACCGGACCATGTCTTCGCGAACACCCCGGGAGGTATCCACGCTGACGCCATCGGCCAGGTAGCCGCTCCGCTGGGACACGCGCCGAGAAGGTTCGTTGCCGACCAACGTCGACGAGACGACCGACTGCGCGTCGAGCAGTTCGAACGTGATGCGCAGTGCGCACCAACGGGCAGGGTCCGCCAGGTGCTCGCCTCGCAGCGCGGGAGCCAACCAGGAACCGGTGCCGAACTCGCGGCCGCACCCTAGCCAGCCCCGGCCAGCCACTGCCGAGTGGGCCAGACGTCCGAACTTGGCTACGCCCGGACCGTCCTCTGCTGCGAGCATTAGAGTCTGCGCAGTTGGGCGACCAGACCCTTCGTCTTTGCACCGAAAAGCCGCCTTCCCGAGAGTACGGCAACTAGTCCGTTTTAGTGGCGCCTGAAGATGCGGGTTGGCAGTCACCCCACGTGGTCTGTGAGTAAGTGGAAGGCACAGAAGATGACACCGAGGAGTGGCAAGACGCCAGTCGGAGATGACGTGTCCGAATCCGTTGAGCGCTGGTTCAATTGGGATTGCGAAGGGCACTCGTCGCCGCCATCGTGTGTGGAGCACCCTGAGTCTCAGGTGATTCGGATTGGCACTTATGGGAGCGGGGCCGTGGAAATCAGAGGGAATCGCTGTGCTCAAGCGGCTATAGTCTTCGGGCATATGGGCACCAACCTCTGCCTCGTTCGTTGCACCCGCTCTTATTCGTTACGCCGAATCGGAAGCGCGATAGACCGTCGGGCGTCCACGCCCCCCGTCTTGCACTGCGAGGCCCTTTTTGACAAGTTCGCTGACTGCCCGCTGAATGGCTTTCTCGCCCACCGCCAGTAAGGGCACCAAGTCAGCAACCGATCTGGGGGCTTCGTGGATCAATTCCATTATCTGCATTTGAGTTCGGCCCAGCCGCGCGAGCGCAGCCCGGTCCTTTGCAGCGTAGAGCTTTACGCTAAATCGAATGCCGTCGTCCAGGAACCCAGGGTTGGGCATTCCCGCATCGGTGAGTGCGTGCCGCACGATCGGGATGCCGGTTGCGAGTGCTTCGATTACGCGACCGCCGTCTCCGGGCGTGTGCAGGAATTGGCAAAGCGAGAGCAGTCTGGCGTTGCGGGCGGTGGTGGCCTTTGTCAGTCCGAGCGTCTTTACTGTTACTCCGAACAGGCACCCAGGATTTGTAATACGCATTTGCCTACGGCTGGCTCGGATGTCAATGGCAATGGCTTCGGACCACGCCTCAAGATCGCGATGGATCAGAGCATTGCTCACTAGTTCCCGAAAAGCTGCCAGTGGGTAAAGGGAGTCGTCTCTGCGGCTACCGTCAGCTGAGGCGGTGATGACGTTAGGAAATGTGGATCGCGCCCACATCATTGTTTGCTCCATCATGGTGGGGATCGGGCCAGTGATCACTGCATGATCATGAAGGACCAGCGGCTGCGCCTCGTCGATCCACGCCGCAGAGATGACCAGTCTCGGGAAGTGCTGCTGCGGATACTTCCCCATTGCCAGTAGCGAAGCGAGACTGAGTTCGCCGCCCGCCAGAAGGATCTCTCCTCGTCGCAGCATTTCGTTGTCGTCGGAGAATCGACCGAGCCCCATCTTGTCCCGCATACGAACTGTGGTTATCCAGTCCTGCACGATCGCGTCATCTAGGTCGTCGAGGGTTGTTCCGGCGACAGGGCGCCGGTCGCGCATTGGCTGGTCGCGCGGCACGAGAAACCCCTGCGCCTCCAGGTCGGACATCTCGAAGCCGCCGTCGTAACCGCGCAGCATTGCCTTCCCCGACGTGAGTCTGCACGGTTTCGCCGACCTAGGACATTCATGCACCTCAGCGACTACTACATGCTGGCCCTGGACCGTGCATTGGGAGAAAGTCAGTTCGACCGGGGGAACGAACTGCTTCCTCGCTTTGGATGCAAGGCCTCGACGCAGAGTCTGTGCTGCAGCAGATGTCAGCCCAACGGGAGCGAAGCTCGCCCGCTCGTCAATCCCTAAGATCAACACTCCGCCCCCAGGAGTGTTCGCCAGGGCGCACAGCGTGCCAGAGATGCTTGATGGAAGCCCCCCTGCGGCGGATTTCACTTCCACTGCAGTCGTATCTCCGCCATTGGCCCTAAGTTCTGAGAGCAGCGCGGCAAGCTCATGGTTGTTCATAGGACGAACGGTACATCAAATACCCCTACCATCTACAGTATTTCGCATAGTATTTACGTAGTATTTACCTGGCCGGGGAGGAGTCCCCTCTCACCAGCCCAACCCGAATCCAACCCCATGCCGCAATCGCTGGCAGGTCTTTATCGACACGAACCATAGTGCGATCGAAATCCTACAACTCACGTATTCAGACCAGCACGTTTATGTTGACGGCGACCCGCGATTAACCAGTGTCACTACGACCGACGATCTTCAGGCGCCGGGAAACGGACTAGTTGCCGTACTCTCCTTCCCGGGCTGAAATCGAGCGGGAAAGCGGCTTTTCGGTGCAAAGACGAGGGAAATTGGGGACCGCGGAGCGGAACGGAACGGAACGGAACGGAACGGTGCGAACTAACGGCAGTCCCTCAGACGTCCGTCCGCTTGAACAACTGATACACCAACAGGGTCGGCCAGATGGCCGCCTTGGGAACCGCCAGCGCGTAGTCGCGACGGGACTGTGCCGACGAGAAGAAGTACGCCGCCGCCCCGATCATCCCGAGTCCGTACACGACGCCACCGTCGGGTGATGGACCCTTTCGTGGTGAGCAATCCGGGCGCTCGGTCATTTCCGCGTCGCCACTCGAGTGGTTCGTCATCGTGCCTCCCCATAATCTCGCGCGCCGGTGGCCACCGGCGCCCAGACCAGAGTCTGCCCCAGCCACTGCCGTGTCGCGCGATGAGACGCAGGCGTCTCCAACGACGGACCCACCGGGTCAGAGTCCGCCGCCTCGCCGATCAGGAATGCTCCCATCGGCGGACCGTCCGGGCGCAGCGTCAGAAGATGCGGAACTCCTTGGCTGCTTCGTTGAGCCGATCGCGAGCGTTGGGATGGGCGGCGTTGTTGACGATGCGTTGGGCCTGCATGTACGCGGGCACTCCCAGCACGCGAGCGATACCGATCTCGGTCACGATCGCGGTGTGTTGGAAGCTGGTCACCGGAGACGTGAGGATAGGAACGATGGTGGATTCGTTCGATGACGCATGCCAGGAAGGCAGGGCAATGAACGCCTGCCCGCCGGGCGAGTGCAGCGACCCGACAATGAAGTCAGTGGACCCGCCGAAACCGGAGTAGATGCGGCCCTTGACCCGGGACGCGTTCGCTTGTGCGTACAGGTCCACCTGCAGAGCAGCATTGACGCTGACCATGTTGCCGCGGGCAGAGATCCTGCCCGGATCGTTGATCACTTCGGTGCGGTACATCCGCACACCCGTATTGAGGTTCAGCCATTCGTAGAGATCTTCGGAGCCGATCACGAAGGAGGCGGCAATGAAGTTGTCGGGGTTGAGTTTGCCTTTGTTGTGCAGGTCGAGCACACCGTCGGAGAACATTTCCGTCCACACGGACAGGTCCTTTTGTGTCTTGATGTTGTCGAGTACTGCGTCGGGAATGCTGCCGATGCCGAGCTGCAAGGTGGCGTGATCGGGGACCAGTCTGGCGATATTCTTACCGATCGCGTCGTACACACCGTTGTAGGTATCGGATCGCCTCACCGACATGAGGGTCTCGTCGGCCTCCAACGCGTAGTCGATGAGGGTGCAGTCGATTTCTGAGTCCCCGAAGGTGTATGGCATGTGGGAGTTCACTTGCGCGATGACGAGCCCCCCGTTGGCTCGGGTTGCTTCGATCGCAGCGGGAACGATGTTCGTTTCGATTCCAAGCGAGACCCGTCCGTTCCGCGGCGGCGACACGGAAATCAAGCACACGTCGGGACGAATCGTGGTGTTCAGCAGCGTGCCGATCAGCGACAGGCGGCACGGGATGTAGTTCAGGAAGGGGTTGTCCCGCATGGCGGGTCCCACGAAGCACGTCTCCTGGGTGACTCCTTCGCGGGACGGCAGTGTGCCCTGCGCGTTGAGAATGTGGAGGGTGTAAGTCGCTACCGCTTCATCGACGATCCGAACGAGTTCCCGCGGGGTCGCGAAGTTCCCGGACGCGAAGAACCGGGGGTTGTCCGCGAGCCGGGAAAGAATATGACTCAGCTGCGCGATCGTGACGAAGTTCAGCGCGACCGAGGCAGCTTGGGATCCTGCGGCGTAGAGGTCGGCGCTGGTCAGGGTGGCGGTCGCGGTCTCACCTTCCGGACTGGCCAGCCAGTCCTCGAACTCGGTGGCGGACACGCCTTCGTTCTTTGCCGCCAGAATCAGGTGAATTCCCTTGACAGAAGGTTCGGTCTGGCTGATCCATTGGGAGAAGCTCTCGCCCTTGTGGTGCGGGTCGGTCGCCCATATCTTCGCTTTGTTCATCTTGATGATGAGATCGGTGGAGGCAGGGATCTTCGCCTGGCGCAGCTCGTCGAACCAGGTTTCGATACCCCAGTACGGGTGGTGTCCGGCCTGCAGGCCCGCGGCAGACAACGCAAGGATCAGCGGCACCCGTGGGGTGATGTCATTGTTCGTGAGGAACTTCCACCAGGTCACGAACCCGAATTCGCTGTCATCGTTAGGATCGATCTTCGACGCCTGCAGCTTCTCGACCGTTACCGGGTCGGCCTCGACATGTCTGTCGGACAGCAGTGTGTTCCACGCGCTCGCATCGGTTCTCGTCATACATCCACTATACGAAAACGTTGCGGGCGGCGAAATCGTCCGCGCTGACGGGGTCGTCATCGATGCGTGTCAGCGATCGTTGGGGGGCTTTCCAGCGCTCGAACCAGCTTGGGATCAGTCGGGTCGGACTGCTGCGTTGGAGGTGGGCGCAACGCTGGAAGTCGTGGTCGTGAACGCCAAGACCATCCTTGCCCAAACGTCGGCGATGGTTGCGATCTCCTCGTCGGAGATGTCGTGTTCGATCATCGCTGTCAGCCCCAGTGGAAGGCTGTGGATCAGGGTCGCGAAAGCTCTGGTCGTGTGTTGGTTGAATTGCCAACCCGGGCGGTTCGCAAGGTCGGTGACCAGCTCATCGATCAGGTCGTTGCGAGCTGCCCGGAGGTGCTGCGCGACGAGTGGGTTCCTCCTGGCCTGTGCCAGCGCTTCCAGCCGTGACCACCGTTGCTCCTCCCGTTCCGGCGACAGGATCGTCCGGTAGAGGGCCGCCAGTTCCTCGAGCAGTTCGTCTGGGTCATCGGACAGTGACCTGGTCGTCTGCAGGTCCTGTTCGGAGGTGCTGAGGAAGATGCGTGCGTATGCCTCTGCGATGAGTTCTTCTCGGCCGCCGTCCGGGAACTGGCGGTAGATGAGGCTGTGGCTGACCCCTGCCGCGGCAGCGACGTCGAGCACCTTGACCTGCCGGCCGGCCCGCAACTCGGCGACGGCGGCCTCGATCATCGCTTCGCGGCCGCCGCCGCGGGGAGGCCTTGTCATGTCAGTTTCCTCTCGGCACGCGATGTGCCCGCCGTGGCACGTGCACGGCGGGCACATCGGCTGGTCCAGCCTGTCGGTCAGTCCAGCGTAGCGTTCAGAGCGTCCAGTAGTACCTGATTGCGGTCACCGCTGAACTCCCAGAACATCGCCCCGCCGAGGCCTTTGCTGTTGATGTAGGCAGCTTTGGCCGCGATCGACTCAGGGTCGTCGTAGCTGATGAACAGCTTGCGCGCTGGGTCGTACAGGTACGGCACCTTCGCATCGGCATCCCAATAGCGGGTCATGGTCGGCAGGTAGTTCTTGGCGATGTCCGAGTAGTCGAACACGCCGCTCTCCCACGTGCCGACGCTCGCACCCGTACCTGCCTGGAACAACCCGGCGTTGGCGGTGCCGGTGGTGGTCCAGCCACGTCCGTAGAACGGCACCCCGACCACCAGTTTGCCCGCGGGGACCCCCGCAGCCAGGTAAGCGTCCACGGTCTCCGAGACAGACCAACCGGTCGGTGACGGATCAGCTGCACCCTGGGCCAGCGGTGCGTTATGCCCGGTCGTCGCGTCCCAGCCGCCGTGGTAGTCGTATGACATCAGGTTGATCCAGTCGGTGGCGACGGCGATCTTCGCCGGCTCCAGGTTGTTGATGATCGACGGTCCGGCAGGAGCGGCGATCGTCAGGAGGTAGTCGCGGCTATCAGCCGTCTCCTTCGCGTTCAACTGGTTCCGAAACTCCTGCAGCAAAGCGGTGTAGTTCGCCTTGTCAGCAGGGCTCCCTGACTGCAGTCCGCCGGATACCGGGTATTCCCAGTCGATATCGACGCCGTCGAACTTGTACTGCTTCATGAAGTCCACGCAACTTGAGGCGAATGCCTTGCGAGAGGCATCCGTCGCCGCCGCGGCGGAGAAGTTGGCGCTCCACGTCCAGCCACCGATGCTGATCAGCGTCTTGAGGTTGGGGTTCTTGGCCCGAAGCTTGACCAACTGATTGAAGTTGCCCCGCAGCACGCCGGTATCCCAGGTGTCGCCGGCGAACGCCTTGTCGATATCGGCGTACGAGTCACCCAGCACGCACTTGCCATTGGCTACATTGGCGAATGCGTAGTTGATGTGGCTGACCTTGTTCCCAGGAATGTCGGTGACCTGGTAGTTGCGTGCATACGTCGACCAGGCGGTGAAATAGCCGACCACTTTCCGGTCACCCAGCGTGGCGGTTCCGCCCGGTGTGCTGGCGGTGGGTGCCGGTGTCGGTGTTGTAGTCGCCGTCGGGGTTGCGCTCGCCGTTGGCGTGGCGGTTACCGTCGGGGTTGCGGTCGTAGTCGGCGACGGGGACGTCTGACCGGCACCGTTCAGAGCGCAGGTTCCGCTCTTGCCTGAGACGGTCGCCGTGCAGGTGGCCGGGATCGTCAGCGTGCCGGCATCGCTGAAGCCGACGCTGGCGGTCGCTCCTGGTGCCAATGATCCGTTCCACGATTCGTTGGCCGCGCTGAGCACTCCGTTCGCTGCTCCGCCCTTGGCGTTCCACATGCCCGACGCTGATCCGGCCCACGGCATGGCCACGGTCCAGGATGAGATCGCGCTGTTGGAGGCATTGGTGACCAGCAACTCCATGCTCCGGCCCGTCCCCCAGTCGGACGACACCTTCACCTGCACTGACAAACCACCAGCGGTCGCTGTGGTAGTCGGTGTGGGTGTTGGCGTCGGGGTGACGGTGGCGGTCGGGG
>JBAXOQ010000085.1:0-13943 GCA_037133175.1 Actinomycetes bacterium | reverse complement strand
GCCACCGCGGTGGCTGTGGCGCTCACGACAGCCCTGTTCCGACGAAGGTGGCGTTGGTCTGCATCTGGTCCACACCCTCCTGTGGTGTCGCGACACCACGATTCACCTTCTCGTTGGCCGCATCGAGGATGGAGCGGATCTGCTCCCAGGTGGGAATCGCCGGGGCCGACTTGGCCGTCAGCATCTGCTTGCCGAACACCGACAACTTCTGGTC
The DNA here is from genome assembly GCA_037133175.1 of Actinomycetes bacterium. Taxonomy (GTDB): domain Bacteria; phylum Actinomycetota; class Actinomycetes; order S36-B12; family UBA10799; genus ELA509. The sequence goes on along the minus strand of JBAXOQ010000085.1, from coordinate 13,729 downwards.
ACCGGCGATCGGCGGGTACTTCCACGCTGCTGGCAGGGCTGGCAGGTCCTTGGACAGGTCGTAGAACTTCTGCTGCACCGCCGGGGTCGACAGGTACTGCGCGAACTTCCACGCGGCATCCCGGTTCTTGGCGGTCTTGAACACGCACAGGTCCGAACCGCCCATGAACGCACCGGGGGCGACATCGCGCGGCATCTCGAACACACCGACCTTGGAGTCGTAGAACTCCTTGCTGCTCTGGTCGATCACCTGCTGGATGTCCCACGGCCCGGACAGGAACGACGCCGTCTCACCATCGACGAAGGACTGCTGGATCGTCTTGCCGCCGACCGCCAGCGGCGAAAGCCCGTCATGGAAGAACGACGATGTGTACGTCAGCGCCTTGACTGCCTGCGGGCTGTTGAGCGTGTACTCGGTCTGATCGGCATTCAGAATCTCGCCGCCCGCGCTCCACAGGAACGGCAACCAGGTCTCGATGTTTCCTTTGCCGCTGGACTGCAGCTGAATGGGGACCTTGATTCCGGCCTTCTTGAACGTCTCGGCAAAGGTCCGGAACTCGGCCCAGTTGGTCGGCACCTTCGCGCCATACTTCGCAGCCAGATCGGTGCGGTAGAAGATCAGCCGGGTCTCGACGTACCAGGGGATTCCGAAAGATGTCCCCAGCACAAGTCCGGTGTTCCAGGCGCCTTCGAAGAAGTCCTTGGGATTGACCAGGTTCGGCGGGGTCGGATCCAACCCGTTGGCGCGGGCGAACTCCGGCACCCAGGTGGTGCCCATCTGCGCCATGTCTGGGGTTGATGCCGCAGCGACGGCCGTTGCCATCTTGTCGTGAGCGGAACCCCAAGGGATGGGGGTGATGACGATGTTGAGGCCCGGGTTCTGGGCTTCGAAGTCCTTTGCAATCTTGCCGAGTACGAGTCCCTCGGTGCCCATCGCCCACATGGTCAAGGTGCCCGTGGCAGGTCCAGGTGGTACCGGCGAGGGGGTTATCTCGCCCTTCGAGCCGATCGGCGGGCGTCCGCAGGAGACCATCAGCAACGCCACAAGCAGCACCACGAACATTGATCCAACGCCCGACCGCGCCGCCACCCTCGCGCGGCGGTCCCGACCTTTCACCACGGTCATGGCTGCAGACTAGCACCGCGCGCACTCCGGTCGCGCGCTGTGTCGACCCGTCCCGCAAACCCCCGCCGTTCGCCGGTTTTCCGTCCGGAAATCGGCGAACGGCGGGGGTTGGCGGGGAGGGCATGACAGACTGCCGCGGTGGTGAAGTGGTGGGAGGACGCGGTCTTCTACCAGATCTACCCGCGATCATTCGCGGCCGCGACGAGGGATACCGAAGGCCGCGGCACCGGTGACCTCGCGGGCATCACCAGCCGCCTCGACTACCTGTCGAACCTCGGCGTCGATGCTCTGTGGCTGTGTCCGGTGTTCACCAGCCCGCAGGTCGACCACGGCTACGACGTATCGGACTACTTGGCCATCGACCCGATCTTCGGTTCCGAAGACGACTTCGACCAACTGCTCGGCCAGGCCCATCAACAAGGCCTGCGGGTGATCCTGGACATCGTGCCGAGTCACACCTCGAACCAGCACGTTTGGTTCGAACGGGCTCTGCGTGACGGTCCGCACAGCACAGCTCGCAGTCGGTACCTGTTCCGAGACGGCCGCGGCAACGACGGGCAGGAGGCACCGACCGATGTGCTCAGCTCGTTCGGCGACTCTGCCTGGACGCGCGTGATCGAGCCAGACGGACTCCCCGGGCAGTGGTACTTCCATATGCATGATGTGCACCAGCCTGACTTGAACTGGTCAGAGCCAGACGTACTTGCCGACTTCGAGGCGATCATGTCCTTCTGGCTGAACCGCGGGGTGGATGGGTTTCGGATCGACGTCGCCGACCACCTGACCAAGGATGTGTCGCGCACCGACGCACCGACGGCCAAGGAACTCCTGGAGCACGGTGCCGGCAGTCGGACGCACACAGCGCTGAGGTCCTTTCGATCCATGGTCGATTCCTTCCCCGGCGATCGAACACTGGTGGGCGAAGTCGGTGCCACCGGGCGCGAAGCAGAGCTGTACACGCGATCCGACGAGCTACCCATGATCTTCAACTTCCCCTTCCTGCACGCCGGCTGGGATGCCGCAAGGCTCCGGAAGGCGATCGACGACGCACTCGTACTGCACGCGCGAACCGGCACAACCCCCACCTGGGTTACCGATAGCCACGACGAACGCCGCAGCCCGTCCCGCTGCTCCGATGACCTGACCATCGGAACACGCCGAGCGCGCGCGATGGCGATGCTGCTGTTGTCGCTGCCCGGAGCGCCGTTCATCTACCAGGGCCAGGAGCTAGGACTGCCCAACGTCGACGATCTTGCGGATGATCAGCTGACCGACCCGATCTGGGAACGCTCAGGCCACACCCGACGCGGCCGGGACGGCTGCCGAGTCCCGTTGCCGTGGTCTGGGCACGAACCGCCATTCGGTTTCTACGGAACCGGGGCATCACCCCTGCCGGCGGGCGCATTGCCCGACACCTGGCTTCCTCAGCCACACTGGTTCGCCGACTACACGGTCGCCGACGAACTCGGCGATCCTGCGTCCATGCTGACTCTGTACACCGAGTTGCTGGCCTTGCGCCGGGCGCACGCCTGCCTGCGCCGAGGCACGCTGACCTGGCTCGAATCCCCGGCCGACGTCTTGTCATTTAGCCGGCTGGCTGATGGCCAGTTGGTCCGAGTGCTGGTCAATCTGTCCCAGCAGTCGATCGCTCTGCCATCGGGCGAGGTAATTGCCTGCTCGGACCCGCGCCTAAGCCAACCGAGCCGCACCGCCAGGACATCGATCCCGCCCGACACTGCAGCGTGGCAAAGCCGCAACTACCCGCAAACCCCCTGCAAATGAGGGTTTTCGGGCCGGAAAACCCGCGTTTGGAGGGGGTTTGCGGGCGGCGGGGTCGTTGGGTAGGTACCTACCCAAAAGGCGAGGGGACCACAACGCGGTAGGCCTCCGCATCACCCGCACCGCAGTAGATCTCCACTGTGTCCCCGTCCAACCGCATCCCGCCGGGGAACACCACGTCGACCAGATCCGGTCGCTTCGACTCGCCGGGTCCCAGGTCGGACCGCTCGAACAGCAGGACCGGCTCGGTTCGGGACATGTCTGCCACGTCCAGCACGAAGGCGATCGGATAGTAGTGACGATTCCCGTCATTGTCATAGTGGGCGATGTGCCCCAAGACGCCAAGCTGGGAGCCACCTAGCGCGACGGCGTCGTTGACCCCTCCCCACTCGGCTGCAACGAACATGTCGGTGATCGGCGGTGCTTCTGCGAGTAGGTCCGTTGTGATCAGCCCCAGCGAATCAACCACGACGAAGCCGATCTGGCCACGGCCCGCCGACCCACCCTGCGGACGCGTGAACACGCCGACCCGTCCGTCAGGCAACTCCGCCAAACGGATGTCTTTCATCCCCCACGGACCATCGACGAACGGGATCAAAGCGTCGAGCGTGACGCCGCGGTACAGAATCGTTCGGTAGCGCCACTTCTCACCATCGGAACCCGCGTCGGGATTGGCCTCGATCTGAACGCCGCCGAAGATCAGCTCAGCTGCCACCGCAGAGACGAACGGATCTTGCAGGTCGAAGGTGCGCTGCGAACTGAGCGCCCACTCATCGGTCTGCTCCAGCGTCCGCGCCGACGGCTCGAACCCCATCCCCGTCTTTGCTCCCGAAAAGCCGATCTCGGGGCTCGTTTCGACCGTTTTCATCGGCTTTTCGGGTGCAGAGGCAAGGGGATTGTTGGCCCTATCGGCGCGAGCCCTTGGTCCGAAGAACCTGACCGTGCTTCGTTCGTCGTCGCGGGGTTCGACGCGGACCCCCAACATGACGCGATCCCGATCGAGGAAAGGGTGGGTGATGTTGTAGCCATCGAGTCCGTCGATCCCGGCCAGCGTTAGCTTCGACGTGATCAGCGGGGGAGTTCCGTGAGTGCGGTAGGCCACCAACAAGTCGGTCGCGCAGACGCTCATCGCGATTCCGCCAGCAAGGCTGCAACCAGGACGCCAACCGAGAGGTCGGCTAGCGCGATCTCGGTATCGGCGACCCCGTAGTAGATGTGCAGCGTGTCACCGGTGACGACGGCGCCGCAGCTGAACACCACGTTCGAGAAGAACCCGTCGGTCTCGTAGGGTTCGGTGGGTTCCAGGATCGGCTCGGCCAACTTGGCTTTGATCAACCACGGCCGATCCGAGTCGAGCAGCATCGCGCCCAGGCAATACCGGTTGTCCGGATCAGCCGCGTGGTACACGAACAGCCAACCTTCCGCCGTTCGGATCGGCGGGAAGGCGGCCCCGACCCTCCCGCTCTCCCAGCCCGAATCGCTGGTCCCCATCAGGAATCGTTGGTTCCCCCAATGCACCAGGTTGGGCGATTCCGCCAGCCAGATGGCTGGTTCGCCGAACATCTGCGGCGCTGGTCGGTTGACGGCGTAGTACATACCGTGGACCTTCTCGCTGAAGATGCCGACGTTGCGATTCTCGGGCGCAAACATCACGCCGTGGCGCTCAACCGACTCGAAGTCCGTGGTGCTGACCAGGGTCGTGCAGATTCCCCGCGGTGACACGCTGGAGTAATTGATCATGTAGCGATCGCCGACCAGGGTGATTCGAGGGTCCTCGCAACCCCATGACTCGTACTCGCCAGTGGGCGCAATAAACGGCTCATCATCGACCTCGAAGTGCACACCATCGGTGCTGCGGGCCAATCGCAGATGGGATATCGAGGTCAGATACTTGGCAACCAGATAGCCCTTCGGCCCGGGCGCGCGCACTGACCGGGAGTCGCTGAAGTCCCATCCCCGCGCCTCCAACTCCGGCCGATCCAGGGCTTCCACGACCAACTCGTCGCCGACCAGATAGACCACTGACGGTCGCAGCGGATCGTTGTCCCGCGGACTCTCAGCAACCCGCACGAGCAACACAACCTGATCCCGATACGCGGTGGCTGCCGGATTGAAGACGCAGTCCACCTTCAATTCAGGCGCGGAAGGCCTGACGTCGGACACTCGAATGATCGGGTTGGCGTGATGCTTCACGACGGGAATTGACGACATGACCCACCTTGAGCTAGTTGGCCCGCCCAACCACCGTCGTCTTAGCACCCGAAAAGCCGCCTTCAGAGTCAGTTTCGGCCGCCTAAGACGGCTTTTCGGGTGCTAAGACGACAGGGTTCAGCAGTCTTCGGGCGCACAGAGATTTCCGGACTTGGAGAAGAGCACTTCGAACGCGCGACAGTAGCAGAAATCGGAGTACGTTCGTTGCAATCGCCGTGAATCAGGCTCCCGCCTTGCAATTCATCTCCCCGTGATTGACACACCCGACCACACACGTGATCGGCACGAAGACCCGAGGAGACGTTGGTGTCTTTCCGCTACCCTGCCGCAACCGGTGCGTTCGTGGCTGCGCTCGCGCTCGGTTTGTCAGCGTGCGGGGGCGCGGCTGCTCCAGGTCCAGAGTCAAACACCAGCACTGGGCCCATCACCCTGTGGTACTCCAACAACCCCGAAGAGGTTGCCTGGAGTGAAGACATGGTCAAGCAGTGGAATTCAGCCCACCCGGACCAGATCGCCACCGGCCAGCAGATCCCCGCCGGCAAAACCTCCGAGGAAGTCATCTTTGCCTCCGTCGTGGCCGGTTCGGCTCCATGCCTGATCCTTAACACGGCGCCCTCGGCGGTGCCGATGTTCCAAAAAGCCGGCGGACTGGTGGACCTGGGCACCTTCCCGGGATCCACCCAGTACATCGAAGCGCGCACCGGCGTGGCCGAAGCGAGCCAGTTCAAGTCGCCCGGCGGGCAGTACTTCCAGTTCCCGTGGAAGGCCAACCCGGTCATGATCTTCTACAACAAGAAGCTCTTCAAGAAGGCCGGACTCGACCCGGACCACCCGAAGCTCAGTACCTACGCCGACTTCCTCGACACGTCCCGCAAGCTCGTCTCGTCCGGCGCCGCGAAGGCAGCGATCTACCCGGCACCTAGCAGCGAGTTCTTCCAACCGTGGTTCGACTTCTACCCGCTCTACGCCGCCGACAGCCGAAAGCAACTGGTCGAGAACGGCAAGGCAACCTTCGCCACCGACCAAGGCCAAGCCGTAGCGCAGCTCTGGAAGACCATGTACCAAGAGAAGCTCGCCCCGAAAGAGAAGTACAACGGGGACTCGTTCCTCGACGGCGTCGCCGCGATGTCGATCGTCGGCCCGTGGGCGATCCCGATCTACGCGGACAAGGTGGAGTGGGGCTCGGTTCCGGTACCGACACCGGCAGGGATGCCAGCCGATCAGGGCTACACGTTCTCGGACGCCAAGAACATCGGCCTGTTCAGCGCCTGCAAGAACCGGTTGAGCGCATGGGAGTTCATCAAGTTCGTCACCACGCAGGAGAACGACGGCAAGTGGCTGCAGACCACCGGCCAGATGCCGCTTCGCCAGAACCTGCCCACGACGTATCCCGACTACTTCGTCAAGCATCCCGCCTACACCGCGTTCGCCTCCCAAACTGCCCGGCTCATCGAGGTGCCGTTCGTCAACAACTCGATCGAAATCTGGCAGACGTTCCGGGGTATGTGGACACAGGCCGTCATCTTCGGTGAGGGCGATCTAAGACAGCAAATCGATGACACAGCCGCGAAAATCGACAAACTGGTGGTACGTCGCTAATGACCACATTCACACCGGTACGAGAGCCAGTTGTCAGACCGCGCAAGACCGGGGTACGCAAGTGGGTCGGGGAGAACCCGATCGCCTGGCTCTTCATCGCGCCTTACTTGATCTTTCTCTTGGCGATCTTTGTCTGGCCGCTGGTCGTACAGATCGTCATCTCGTTCCAGTCCTACTTCTTCGCCGCTCCCGGTGCGGAAGTGGACCGGCCGTTCATCGGGCTGGAGAACTACGGTCGGGCCCTCACCGACGAAGTGTTCCTCGGTTCGCTCGGACACACGGTCATCTTCCTGGTGATCAACGTCCCGCTGACGGTATTCGGTTCGATGATGCTGGCTTCGGCACTCAACGGCAAGATCCGTGGCTTGACGTTCTTCCGGGCCTCGTACTACGTGCCCTACGTGACCGCGAGCGTCGCCGTCATCGCAGTGTGGTTGTTCATGTTCGGCGAGAGCGGCCTGATCAACACGGTCCTCGGCAAGTTCGCACCCGATCCTTCGTGGCTGATCAACAGCACCTGGGCGATGCCGATCATCGCCATCTTCGTGGCCTGGAAGCAGATGGGTTACTTCATCTTGCTGTATCTGGCAGCACTTCAGAACATCCCGGACAGCCGCTACGAAGCCGCCTCACTGGACGGCTGCGGCACCTGGAACAAGTTCCGTTACGTGACCATTCCGGGAGTTAGGCCAGCCACTTTGCTGGTCCTGATCCTGGCGACGATCACCGGCATGAACCTGTTCACCGAGCCCTACCTGCTCACCAACGGCGGCGGACCGAACGGTGCCACCATCACCCCCGTGTTCTACATGTACCAAAAAGGCGTTGAGCAAGGTGATGCTGGATACGCGGCCTCCATCGGCGTGATCCTAGTCCTCATCACCTTGACCATCGCACTGATCCAACGACGGTTCCTGGAGAGAGACTGATGGCCACCAGCATTCCACTCCAAGGCGCCGAGGACTTCGTCCAGGTTCCCGTCGACGTCGCCCTGCCCCGGTCTCGAAAGAAGTTCAAGAAACCGCAGGTTTCCCGCTTCATGCTGTTGTGCTTCGGCGCGATCATCTTCCTGTTCCCCTTCTACTACATGATCGTCGGGTCGTTCCAGACCGAGGCGGACAAGTCGGTGAAGGGCATCATCCCCGACCCGTCCAACATGACCACCGCGAACTACACCCAGATCAACGCAGCCATCGATGTGCCGGTCGGGCTGATGAACTCGGCGATCTTCACCATCGGCGTGCTGATTCTGACGTTGGTCTTCGGGTTGCTGGCCGGCTGGTCGCTGGCCCAACTGCACTTCCGCGGCAAAGGCGCCATCTTCAGCGCCATGCTGCTGGTACTGATCGTGCCGTTCCAGCTGCTGATGATCCCGCTGTTCGTACTGATCGTGCGGGTCTACGGCTTGGGCGACAGCTACTGGGGAATGATCCTGCCGTTCGCCATCAACTCCACGGCGGTGTTCATCTTCCGTCAGTTCTTCCTGCAGCTTCCGAAGGAACTGTTCGAATCGGCTCGAATCGACGGCGCCGGTGAACTGCGGACGCTGCTTCAGATAGCCATTCCGCTGGCCAAACCGGCGATTCTGACCGCTGTGCTGATCACTTTCATCGGTCCGTGGAACGAGTTCCTCTGGCCCTTCCTGGTCACCAAGCAGCTCGAGATGCAGCCCTTTGCGGTGTCGCTGGCGAACTACATGCAGAACCTGGCTGGGCGAGCAGCCAACCCGGATGGAAGTGTGCTGGCCGGTGGGTTCATCCTGGCAGTACCGGCGGTGGTCCTGTTTCTGGTCTTCCAGAAGTACTTCACTAGCTCCAACATTGGCTCCGCCATCAAGGAGTGACGTCTGGGTGGCCCTGCCCGCAAACCCCCTCCGTTCGCCGGTTTTTGGGCCCAAAACCCGGCGAACGGAGGGAGTTTGCGGTGCCTTGCGCCTACTTCAGCAGCCAGGAGTCCTTGGCGTCAGTGACGTCCTGGTCGGCGGCGGCGGCGGACTGCTGGGCGGCGTCCAGTTTCGCCTTCGCGACTGCAACCTGGCGCGAAGCCGCAGCTAAGCTCGACTGGGCCTTCTCGTAGTCGTCTTTGCGGGCCTGGTTCTCGTGATCTGTGACCAGGGAGATCATCCCGAGGGCTTCGGGCTCGGCGAACCAGCCGACAGCCATCGACGCCAACCCCAAATCAGCGCCGAACATATACGCCTCGCGGGCCATCGAATCCGATCGGCGCTGAGTATCGGCGACTCCGACCTGGCGCTGTTGGCTGTCCTTCATCACCCGGGCAAGTTCAGCTTCGGCCTTGGTCAGCACTTTATGTGCCGCCGTCGCAACACCGGTGAGCTCGGCGATGCGCTGCTCGTGGGCGCGCCGAATGTCTTCAGTAGTCGGCAGACCGTCAGCGGTCTTCAGGTCGATCGGACTGATCAACCTGCCCGTCGGCACGAAGTCCCCCTTGACCAGAACATGGACGTGATCCATGTGGTTAGCGGTCCAGCCACCGCGATCCCCCATCAGCGACCAGCCGCGGGCTGAGTCCCAGATGTGCTGGCGCCAGATCAGGTAGGTCACTCCCAATTCACGGGAATTCGCCATCAGAAATGCGGCGATGTTACTGCCCTCTGCGACGTCCTCCTTGGAATGCGCGCCACCTCTGATCATGATGTCAAGGGCCTGGCCACTGGGATGATCAGGGATCGGATCCAGTCGCCAGCCGTAGATGGCTCCCTCGCTGGCGTAGTAGGGGAAGGTCTTCTCCATCAACCGAAGCAATCGGACAGTGTTCGGTTGCAACCGGTCTTCGCTGTTTCGGGCATGCGGAAGGTCGTCAAGCGCGCTGGACAAGGCCTGCCCCGAAGCCAGGTCAGTCACCGCCCAAGGCTTGGGGGTCTTCGGCTTAGTCGCGGCAGGCTTGGGGTTGCCGGCCGCCGGCACTCCGGACGCGAACACCGGACCCGCCTGCGCACCGATGAAGCCGACGCTAGCCGCTAACGCGGCCGCAGCCAAAATCCCCCTTGGCGATGCCTTTGCCTTCAAGCCAACCCCTCACAAATCGAACCTCATCGTACCAAGGTCCGCGAACACCCACGCCGCACCTGTGGAAGCAACCACCTTGTCACGCAATCCGGGAAGGCGCATCTTGATCTTGCGCGCAGTTGCTCTGCGTGAACTCGCTAAGTCAGGTCAGCTCGGCTCGGCAGGCATGTGCGAGGCAAGCAACTCAGCGATCTGGGCCGTGTTCAAGGCGGCCCCCTTGCGCAGGTTGTCGCCGCAGACGAAGAGGTCCAGCGCGAACGGATCATCGATCGACTTGCGCACCCGCCCGACGTACGTCGGGTCGGTCCCGACGACATCGATCGGCGTCGGGAAGATCAGGTTGAAGGGGTCATCCACCAGCACCACGGCGTCGGCAGCAGCAAGCACTTCCTGCGCCTCATGCTGATCCACCTCGCGCTCGAACACCGCATGCACCGCCAACGAGTGAGTGGTGATGACCGGAACCCGCACGCAGGTGGCCGCAACCTTCAGATCGGGCAGCGCAAGGATCTTGCGCGACTCGTTGCGAACCTTGAGCTCCTCGGACGTGTTCCCGTCAGCCTTCAACGACCCAGCCCACGGGATCACGTTCATCGCCAGCGGCGCCGGGAAAGCCTGCCCGGGCGGCACGATGTCGCGGACATCGCCGGCGCGGGTCCCGACAGTACCGTCGCCTGCGACGGCGGCGATCTGCGCACGCAGTTCGTCGATCCCAGCCTGACCGGCGCCTGAGGCTGCTTGGTATGAGGCGACGACGAGTTCCTTCAGTCCGTAGCGCCGGTGCAGCGCGGCAATAACCACGATCATCGACAAGGTGGTGCAATTCGGATTGCTGATGATGCCGCGGGGGCGATCATCAGCCGCACCCGGGTTGACCTCGGGCACAACCAGTGGCACCTCGGGATCCATTCGGAAGGCACCGGAGTTGTCCACCACCACAGCGCCACGCTCGGCCGCGATCGGGGCCCACTGCGCCGACACCTCGTCGGGCACGTCGAACATCGCCACGTCCACTCCGTCGAAAACCTCCGGCGCCAGCGCCAGCACCTCGACCTGCTCGCCACGCACGACGAGCCGTCGTCCCGCCGAGCGCGGGGACGCGATCAGTCGAATCTCACCCCAGACGTCAGGCCGAGTGGATAGCAGGTCCAGCATCACACTTCCGACGGCTCCAGTAGCACCGACCACCGCCAACGTTGGCCTACTCATCGGCCCGTCCCCGCGTAGACGACAGCTTCACCGTCGGCATCGAGCCCGAATGCCGTGTGAATGGCCTGAACCGCTCTGTCCACGTCCTGCGAGCGAATTACCACCGAGATCCGGATCTCCGACGTCGAGATCATCTCGACGTTCACGCCTGCATCGGCTAGCGCCCGGAAGCAGGTGGCCGACACGCCGGGGTGCGACCTCATGGCCGCACCGACCAAAGACACTTTGGCGACTTGGTCGTCGTAGGTGAGCGTGCCGTAACCGATCGAATCGTCGGCCTCCCGTAACGCCGCCATCGCACGCTCGCCATCGGTCATCGGCAACGTGAAGGTGATGTCGGTGGTGCCGCGCTCGGACACGTTCTGAACGATCATGTCGAGGTTCACCCCGGCTTCAGCAAGCTTCTCGAACACCATCGCGGCCCGTCCCGGCTCGTCCGGCACCGCCGTCAGAGTGATCTTGGCTTCGGACACGTCGTGTGCGACGCCGGACAGAATCGGCTCTTCCACTGAGGCTCCCTGAGAGGTATGAGAGGCGGCGAGGATTCGGGCGACCTCGTCCGCCGTGGTGACTAACGTGCCTGGCGAGTTGGTGAAGGACGAACGCACGCGCAGTGGGATGGACGAACGACGCGCGTACTCGACGCAGCGCAAGTGCAGAACCTTCGCGCCATGCGCTGCTAGCTCCAGCATCTCTTCGTAGGTGATCAGCGGTACCTGCGCGGCAGCCGGCACGACCCGCGGATCTGCGGTGAAGATGCCGTCCACGTCGGTGTAGATCTCGCAGGCGTCGGCACCCAACGCCGCAGCAAGCGCAACCGCGGTGGTGTCGGAACCGCCCCGACCAAGCGTGGTCACGTCTTTGGTGCTCTGTGACACTCCCTGGAAGCCAGCGACGATCGGAATGTAGCCCTTGCCGATCGCCTCGGTAATCCGACCGGGAGTGACGTCGATGATCTTGGCCGCGCCGTGAGCAGCCGTGGTGATGAGTCCGGCTTGCGAACCGGTGTAGGAACGCGCCTCCCAGCCCAGATCAGCAATCGCCATCGCCAACACCGCCATCGAGATCCGCTCACCTGCCGTGAGCAGCATGTCGAGCTCGCGGGCGGGCGGGTCCGGCGAGACCTGCTCGGCCAAGTCGATCAGGTCATCGGTGGTGTCACCCATCGCCGAAACAACAGCGACGACCTGATCGCCACCGCTGACGGTGTCGACGATCCGCCGGGCGACGCGTTGGACACTCTGCGCGTCGCCGAGTGATGAACCGCCGTACTTCTGGACTAGAAGTCCCATGGAGATTGCTCCAGCATCATCAGATGATCTACGGGCAAGTTTGCACGCCGGGGCACCATTCTATCCGCACACCCGGGATGGCCCAAACCCATTACCGTTCGGAGCTCCCGCGGGGGAGCCGCCTCGGAGCTTGAAGAAGGTCGTCGGTGGCTCCAACACCGCCACCGGCAACCCCCAAAACTGCCGTCAGTGAGCCCCAAAAACGGTCAGCCACCGGTGATCGGTCGCGGTGCCCAGGCGGACCTCCGGCTTACGCTTCGACCCGGCGCCTGCCCGAGAAGGCGCGGCCCAACGTGACCTCGTCGGCATATTCCAAGTCCCCACCCACCGGTAGCCCACTCGCGAGGCGTGATACCGCGACTCCCAGCGGTATCAGCATCCGGGACAGATACGTCGCCGTCGCTTCGCCCTCCAGGTTCGGGTCGGTCGCAATGACGACCTCCTCCACGCGCCCGTCGGCGAGCCGGGCCACGAGCTCGCGGATGCGCAACTTGTCCGGGCCGATCCCATCGATCGGGCTGATCGCTCCCCCCAGAACGTGGTAGACGCCGCGATACTCGCGGGTGCGCTCCACCGCCACCACATCCTTGGGTTCTTCCACGACGCAGATCATCGATCGATCGCGACGATCGTCGCTGCAGATGCGGCAGTACTCACCCTCGCTGACGTTTCCGCACTCAAGGCAGAAGCTGACTTTGTCCTTGACCGCTACCAGCGCGTCGACCAAGCTGCGCACGTCCGCCGGCTCTGCCTGCAGGATGAAGAAGGCGATCCGTTGGGCGCCCTTGGGCCCAATACCCGGGAGCCTGCCGAGCTCGGCCACCAGGTCGGCGATCGCGCCATCAAACATTATTCGACCTGTCGGACTCTTCGATCGTGGTGGCACCGAGTTCGCGCATGGCCAGTTCAATACCGGATAGATCGTCGACATCCGACGAGCCGGCTACTTCGGATTCAACACTGGACTGTCCGGGCGGCAAGCCAGCTTCGCCTGTCGCAGGTCGGCCCGGTTCCGCGGCAGGTGCCTGCTGGCCCTGACCGACGACCCCGGTTGCCATCCGGAGTCTCAAAGGCAGGCCAACCACTGCCGTCAGTGCGGCATTGATGCGCTGCTCATGAGCGCTGCCGTCAAAGCGTTTGACGATGCCAGCGTCGGTGTGAGAAGCAAGGACGACGCCCCCATCGACGGACACCGGGCTCGCATCTACGACCATCATCCAGGCGACCCGTGACCCGGATCGGACCTCATCGAGCACGGTAGGCCACAGCGCCTTGACCTGGTCAAGCGTCGCTTGCCCCGCCGCAGAGGCGGCCGGGGTCGCAGCGGCGGAGGAAGCAGTGGGCGCCGACGTAGGCCGAACCCAGGACTGTGAGGTTGCAGTCGGCGAGGCTTCCGCTGACTGTGGCTCAGCAGCGGGCGGAAGCTCAGCAGCGGGCGGAAGCTCAGCAGCGGGCGGAAGCTCAGCAGCGGGCGCCGCATCGAAC
>JBAXOQ010000084.1:0-13974 GCA_037133175.1 Actinomycetes bacterium | reverse complement strand
CATCTGCGCACAGGACTCGAGTCTCCCCGTGCGCCGTGCCACCGGCCAGGACCTCCGCGCGAGCGTTCAGTGCGCGGTCCCGATCCTCCGGGTGCATCAGGTCGGTCGCAATCTTCCCGACGATCTGCTCCCGTGACCAGCCCAGGACCGAAGTGACCGATTCCGAGCACCACGCCAGGTGCCCGCCGGGGTCGACCTGCCACACCACGTCCGAGGCGTTCTCTGCCAGTAGTCGGTACCGAGCCTCACTGGCCTGCAAGGCATCGCGGGCTTCGACTTCCTGGTTCACGTCGCGCAGCCAGAGAATGACGTCCTCGGCAGACCCTTTGTCGTCGGTGATTACTCGGGCCTGCAAAGACATCCAGCGATACGAACCGTCGGCCGTGCGCAGTCGGAGTTCCATCGAGGGGAGCGGGGCTCCCGACAGTCGCTCGGTCCTGCTGCCCCTTAGCATTTCCCGGTCATCAGGGTGAATCAGATCAAACGTGCGGGTACCGATGAGTTCATCTGGCCGCCAACCCAGGGTCGGCTCCACCGATGGTGACACCCAACGCGTGATATTGCCCAGGGAAACCTGCCACACCACGTCGGAGGCGTTCTCTGCCAGCAGCCGGAAACGCGCCTCGGACTCCCTGACGGCTTCCTGCGCTCGAACCAGATCCCCGACGTCCCGAAGGTTGGCAACAATGCCGGTCGTCGCCCCGTCGTCATCCACGAGCGGCTCAGCCCTGCCGGTCACCCAACGGTACTGCCCAGTCTTGGTCCTCATCCTGACGACCGCGTCAGTTGTTTTCGGGGATACAGCCAATCCGGAGGAGAGCTGTTTGCGATAGTCCGTCACGTCGGCTGCATCGTCGGGATGTACTAAGTCTGCGATCTGGGTACCTAACAGATCGTCCGGAGTCCACCCGAAATTCTTGCTGACCGACCGGGAAACCCACGTCGCGCGACCGTCCCGATCCGCTGTGAATGAGAAGTCGGCGGCACTATCGGCAACCAATTCGAATCTCAATTCGGCAGCCCTGGTCGCGAGTTGGCTTCTGACTTGTTGGTCGATGTCACGCAGTCCGAGTACCGCGCCGACGATGGTGTCTCGGCCGTCACGGAGACCGCGCGCATGCACCGACATCCAGCGGTGCTCACCGTTTGACCCGGTGATGCGAACCTCGGCGGGCAGGTGCTTCGAATCGGCGATCGTTTCGGAGATCAACGCCCGAATGGCAGCCGAATCCCCGGGATGAACCCAGGAAAGGACGGACTGGCCGACCTCGGCGACTGGATCACGGCCCAAAACCCACCACAACGAGTCGGACGCCCACGAGATGATTGCGTCCATGTCCGTTCGTACCATCGCATCAAATGCTGCCTCCCCCATCAGTTGGTAGTAGGACAGCAGCGAATCGGAGGCGGCTCGACCCCGGGGAGTGTCGGACACGTCCTCAAAGATCGTCACCACGCCCGCCAACCCGGCCTCCGAAACCGGAGTTTCCCCCGATGTCGGGTCGATAGGGATGGAGGAGATCTCCAACCACCGGGTGCGACCAAGGATCAGCCCTTTCCGGGTTAGGGCGCCGGGTGTGAACACACCCATCAGAAAGCCCCGGATTGGTTCGCCGGTGGTTAGCGTCCGCATCGCGGGATGCTGGTCTCCCGGGATTGCCAGGCCCTGCTCGGAGACCGAGGACCAGTGTCGATCTCGCGACGTGCGACCGACGAGCTGGTCCCAACTCAAACCCAATACGGAAGTGGCTGCTCCAGCGGTACCGTCGTTGGCCGCCACGATGATGCCGGACGCGTCTTGCACCACTACACCTCGACCTTGGTGCTGGTCAGCCGCACGTTGCGCTTGCGACACCAGGGTCGGATTGACTCCGTCCGTCCAGTGCAGCACGTCCCCATCGGCTCCCGTCGACATCGCAGTCCCATCGCTCCAATCGCAGTTGTTCGAACCCGGCTAGGACCCATGTTCCCACGGGTGTCGGCAAAGACACCAGCATGTAGGTCGGGGAGCTGGCCCATGACCGAATGCGTGATGGCGCCGACGGGTGTGCGACCGGGGTTCGCGATAATCGACTACATGTCTGACGAGGTTGAGGCGCTCGCCCCGCTTGGGGTTATCTTCCGTGACGTGCTGCGCTCGATGCATGCCAGCGAACCTCAGTTGGGCGCCGACGGGCATCGCCACGAGATAGATGACACCACCCGCATCTCAATCGAAGAAGGCATGACCCTGTTCACTCTGTGTGTGACTCATCAGGTCACGTCGACCCTGGAAGTGGGCCTTGCCTACGGGTTCAGCACCGGGTACCTGCTGGCCGCGCTGGAGCGCACCGGCGGCGGCACCCACGTCGCCATCGACCCCTACCAGGCGACGGACTGGAGTGGCATCGGGCTGACCACCGCTCGGCGGCTCGTGGCTGGGACTGATGCCCTGACTGCGGAGTCCTTCACCCTTGTCGCGGAGCGCTCGGACCCGGCTCTGATCGATCTGGAACGCGCCGGCCGGACGTTCGGCCTGACATTCATCGACGGCTACCACCGTTTCGATGACGTGCTGGTCGACTTCACCCTGGCCGCTCGGATGTGCCCGGTCGGCGGGATGATCGTGTTGCACGACATGTGGTTGGACAGCATCGCCGCAGTGGCGTCGTTCCTGCGCCGCAACCGGCTGGACTTCGCTGAGATCGCCACCGGCTGCGACAATCTCTTCGCCCTGCGCCGAGTGGACCAGGACCGTCGGGACTGGTCGCATTTCGTTGCTTTCGAGCTCCGGCAGTAAGAGCTCGCGCGATCAGTCGGTGAGCCAATCGACCACGCCAGTCTTGGCCAGCCACACGATGGTCATACGAACGAACGGCCGACGCCTCGGCGGGAATGACTGCAGCAGATCGCGCACTGTCAACGGCCCGCAGCGCCGCAGCACGTCGGTGACCCGGTCGGTTTCGTCGGCGTCCGCCCGCAGACCGGGGAACATCTGATCCAATTCCGCAGACAGATCCGGGCGGCCCGGTTGGGCGCGCGAGTCGTCGGCGGTCACCAGTTGCACCCTGGTGTCGTCGGTCAGGACCTCGGTGGGCAGCAGGCGGAAATCAACGAATGGATCGGAACGTAGCGGGTTCAACCGAAACCCGCCAGTCGGCGCATCGGTGTCGCCGGACGCGTGGCGGCGGCGCTCGGTCAACTCGGCGAACAGCTCGGTGTACTGGGCTGCCACCACTGGCCAGGCGAAACAGTCACGGGCACGGCGAGCCCCTGCCCCACCCATAGTCCGACGCAGCTCCGGGGACGCGATGAGTCGACTCAAGGCGGCCTCGGCAGCCGGCACATGAACCGCAGTGTGGGCTGCCACCGCTCCGGCATATTGGGGGTACCCGATCTGGCCCACAGACTGGAGCAGGGCCAGGGTCTCGCCGAGCGGCCCCCCGGCTGCGCCCAGGGTCGGCACCAGGAAACCGTCGACCCCGTCGCGCACGATCGAGCGGTAGCCGTCCCAATCGCTGACAACCAGGGGAAGGCCCGCAGCCATGGCTTCGACCAGGGCCTGTCCGAACGTTTCCAGGATGGTGTCGGACAGCAGCAGGAAGACATCGGCCGCCGCCCAGCAGCGGGCCACCACATCGGCGTCGTTGCCGTCCAGGAACACGGTGGGGACGTCAGGTGCGTACCTATGTGCGGCCTCGAGAAACAGTGTCCGGTCTTCGTCGCCATTGGGGAACCAACCGGTCAGCACGAAATGGGTTCGCACCCCCGTGCGTTGCTGCGCACCCTGGACCGCCTTGAACATGGCTTGGGGGAATGCTTTGTCGTAGTAGGACAACCGGCCCAGGAAGAGCACCAGGACGTCGTCGTCGGCGATCTGCAGCGATTCCCGCAGCGAAGCGCGTGCCTGCCCGTCCGAGGCTTGAGAGTCCAGGGCCTGAACATCGGTGCCGAAGGGGATCACTGGCAGTTGCGGTCGAGGCAGCCGCACGCCCCTGTCGGTCGACGACGGCGTGCCTTCCCGGCCAAGGCGCTCGCCCAGGTAGTCCTGCCAACTGTCGAAGGTTTGCGCCACGGTGTGCGCCAGCGAAGGTGAGGAACAGATCATCGCGTCCCAGTCGTGCAGCGGAGCCAGCGCTGAGCGCATCATCTGCTCTCGATGTGTCGCTGATGCATAGGCGAAGATGGTGCCGACGATGCTGTAGTCACGGTCTCGGCGCCCATGACGACGGATCCAGGCGGGCTCTTCCAAGTAGGGCTGGCCGGATAGCAGGATCCCGGCACTGGCGGCCGCCTGCGTGCCGAGCAACGAACCGGTGCTGACTTGCACGGTGCCCGGTTTCAGCAGTAGCTCGCCGGCCAACTGCTCGGGCTCCGGTGGCGTCCGACACTGGAAATGCAGGTGCCGGTAGCCGCCGTGGTGGGCAAGCGCCCGATACACGCCGGCGTTTGCGATCAGCCGGCCGTAGGGGTTTGACGGCGGGGCGACCCGACCGTCGGGCAGGTAGATGGCCAGTTCATCGGGCTGCGACATAGGGTTAACCTCGTTTGCGCTGAATCAAGCCGAAACCGTTCCGGCTACGATTCTGGCGCACGCAACACCAGGAGGCAGGGAGTGACCCGATGGCTATCCAGCCCGTCATTCTGACGACCCCCCACCGCACGTCCGAGCGGGTCGACGCCATCCGGTCGGCCTTCCTTGACACCGACGGGTTCGACCAGCCGCTGGTGTACTGCGATGACCGCGGTGAAGGGGCTGCGATCGCGACCCGCGAGGCGCTGGCCTTGGCGGGCGAGACCGGCCAGCACGTGCTCTTCCTGGAGGACGACTTGCTGGTGGACCCAGAAGCCCCCGCCACGATTGCCGCCGCCGAGTTCCCCGCCGGCGTGGCGGTCATCTCGTTCTGCGACATGCGCGAGGTGCCCGAGTTCGCACCTGAGGGCGTGTACCGATGCAGCCCGCTGGGCAGTGACGGCCGCGGTTGGTGGGGTAACCAAGCCCTGCTGATCCATCGCGACACCGTCGCCATGTGTTCGCGAGAGGACTGGTTCGGCGCGGATCTGGAATCTACCCGCGGCATCCGCGTGCACAAGGCGACCTACGACGACGACGGGCGCAACTGCAGCGACATCAGACTGGCCCTGTTGATTCACCTCCACGGTGGTGAACGGCGCGACTACGCAGTCCACGTGCCCAGTGTGTTCAAGCACGTGGGCGTGACGTCGGTGTGCTTCCCCGGCAGGGGCATGGGGGAGCGGGAAACCCGAAACTGGATTGCCGACCGGCGACGGTACGGCATTGGAGCGATCAGCTAGCGGGTCGTCGTGGGTCCTTGTTCGGCCGAGGCTTAGCCCGCCTCGCCTGGCAGGCCCGCCTCACCGATTGCTGCCTCGCCGGGAACGCCCCCGGGGCCTTCGAGACCTCCGACCACCGCATCGAGGTCCTCTTCGGGAAGTGCTTCGTCCTCGGGGGTCGGTTGATCGTCAGTCATTTTCGTCTCCTCATACTCAGGCGCGACTTCGGCACGCCAGGATCGGCTTAGTTTACCGCTACTGCGACCAGATGTACTGCCACCAGTAGGGCTGTTCACTCGGCTGCCATTGGGCTACCACGGCGAGTTCCTCGTCGCAGAGCTGCCAGGACGTGGCCCGCGCCTTGTACCGGATGAGATCCCCGACGGCGACATCGAAGCCGAGGCTGACCGCGAGCTCCGCCGCGGCAGTCGCGTCGCTGTCCCGGAGCCTGCGCTGTAGGGCCGGCTCGGTCCCTACGTGGCGAAGGAATGAGTTCAGCTGCTCGGCGGACAACCCATCACCTCTGCCGAGCTTGGGCGAACAACCAGTCCGCCACATCGTTGGAGTAGTAGGCGACGTCCCAGACGTCGTGGCCGAAGCCGGGCAGTTCGGTGTAGCGCACAGGTGCCCCCTGCGCCGCCAGTGCAGCCATCACCTCGCGGGCGTCGCTCACCGGGAAGACCGGGTCATCGTCGCCGTGGAACGTCCAAATGGGAGTCGCCCGCAGCACCCGGGCGAGTTGGCCGGACGGGTCGCCATCGGCGTCGGGTACCACCGGATCCGGATCGGGGACACGCGTTCCATCGGCCCGCAACGGTCGGACCACACCGGCGACGATGAGGGCCGCGGCGAACACGTCAGCGTGGCGGTAGAGCGCGTGCCAGGCCGCTTTGGCGCCGGTAGAGACGCCAGTGAGGTACACCCGTGCTGCGTCCACTGCGAAGTCCTGCTGGACGCGGCCGAGAACCCGCATCGCGAAATCCACGTCCACTGATGTCCAGACGGGTTGATAGGTGCGTACCTGGGGGAACACCACCAGACCTGGGTAGCGGGAGGCGTTTCGGCGGATCGCGCTTCCTAGTTGGTACTCCGTCGGCAGCAGCCCATCTCGACCGCCTTCGCCGGCTCCGTGCAAGAACAGGATCACCGGCCAGTGCTGCGCGGGGTCGTAGTTGCTCGGCACGTACACCTGATAAAGGCGCTGCACGTCATCGTCATGTATGGAGCGGGTCAGGAAACCGGTGTTCATCACTGCGATTCAAGCGCACCAGCGGTGGGTGAAGCGACTCGCAGTGGGGGGTTGGGCCACTCGTTGAGGTCTATTCCACTCGCGGGCGGCCTCATAAAGTGGGAGGCTCTGTGAGTTCGTGAATCGCTGTCGCTACACGCTTTGGAGGATCAGTGAAGACACTGTTGGTAACCGCTGGCAATGGCATGTTCGGGCGTGCCTTGGTCAATGCTCTGGCAGGCCGTGATGACGTCCAGGTTCGGGCCATGGTACGAAATCTTGACGCCTTTGATGTCGTCGCAGGCAACGTCGTCGCGATCAAGGGCGACATGGATGACCCGGCGAGTCTGGTGGCGGCAGTGGATGGGGTCACCGACATCTTCCTGGTTTCGCCGATGGATGAGCACATCGCCACTCGCGAGATCAACGTCATCGATGCTGCCGCGGCGACCGGTTCGGACATTCGGATTCTGAAGCTCGGCGGCGCGGTCAATCACCGGGGTGACCCCCTCAGTCAGCTGCACGAGCAGTCGATCGCGCGCATGAAGGACTCTGGACTGCCGTGGACCATGATCTGCCCGAACTCGGTAATAGAGACGTGTCTGATCCCATTCGCGCCGATGGTCAAGGCCGGCTCGATGGTAGGGACCAGTGGTCACGGCAAGGTCGGCATGGTTGCACTGGCGGACGTCGGACGAGCGACCGCGGAGGTCGTAGCAAGCGGCAGCGCGGTCGGAGAGTCAGTGTTTCTGACCGGTCCGACCGCTGTAGACATGTACGACGTGGCAGTTGCATTCACCGAGGTACTGGGGCGTGACATCACCTACCAGGACATGACCGACGACGACTTCGCGGACATGCTCATCGGGTGGGGGGCATTCCCCGATCGCGAGACGGTCGATTTGCAGGTGTTGTGTCACTACCAGGCATGGCGACGAGGGGACGCGGCTATGGTCGCGGACGGGTTCGCGCGGGTGACCGGCCGTCGCCCGATGACCGTTGCGGAGTGGATCGGCAAGCATAAGGAGCTGTTCACCGCGGACTCGGCTTGAATCCGGCGCGGACCAAGGATCGAGTCAGCGTGACGCATCCGAGCAGACTGTCGCCGCTGATTGCACGATCCCGGGCGGACCTGGTTCCGACTTGAGTGGGAGGGTACTGCGCGGTTGCGATTTATCGGGTGCGAACCTGTCGATGGCCAACCTTAACAACACCGACTTCACCGAAGCCAACCTCAGCGAAGCTCGAAGGTGTCACGTCGGGCCGCATCTATGGGCAGCCAGCGTCCATGCCGACGGGTTACTCGATCACGAACCGTTACGTCGTCGGACCGTCTGTGCGACTTGTTGACGCGAACCTTCAGAATGCTGACTTGCGCGGGCGCTCCATCAGGTAACGGGGCTGATCTGCGCGGCGCCGACGTGAGCAACGCCGATCTCACTGACGCCAACCTTCGCGGTGTCAACCTCAGCGGCGCGAACGTGAGCAATGCCCGGATGGCCGGGGTGCATGTGGGCGGGCTTGCGTCTGGTCGTCTGGTAGGCGAGCCGATGACGCTATCAAGTGACCTGCGACTAGTCGGCGGCTACCTGGTGGGCCCAGGAGTCAGACTTGACGGTGCGGATTTGCAGGGTGCTGACCTGGCTGGCATGGACTTGACGGGCGCATACCTGGCAAACGCCGACCTGCGAGGGGCCAACCTCACTGACACGCAGTTGCTGTACGCCAATCTTGAAAACGCGGAGTTGAGCGGATCTGACATCGAGGGTGCGAGCTTCGTCGGCGCGAAGCTCCTTGGAGTGAAATCGGGCAACCCAGAAATCGTCACCGGAACCCCGAAGGAGTTGCCGACCAGATGGGCGCTCCTCGACGGACTCTTGGTCCAGGTCTAGCCCGAAGTTGGCTACTTGCCTTCGCCCGGCAAGTGCGTTCAGGTCGACGCGTAGACGACCGCCGTGCACCTATTTGGCCGACTTATCCATACGGGCGGATCGACTTCGCTCAGCGAAGCTGATCGTCGAGCCAGTCGAAAATGAACTCCTGCGCGACTTGGGGACCGCTCGGTTGGTCGTGAAGTGCAGCACCTTGCGCGCCGGTGAACTTCTGCAGGACCTTTCGACCGGCGGGCACCTTGTCCAGCATCGCGAACGCCTCGACTGGCTGGTTGCCGAAGAAAGTGTCACCTTCGTTGATCGTGATCATCGTTGGAATCGTGATTGCCCGATAGTCGGCCTCGAAGTTGAACGGCAACATTGCCGCCAGCATCGCGTAGTAGTTTGAGATCGGCTTGCCTGCGCGCGCTTCTTGCTGAACCTCAGGACTGAAGATCTCTCCTCGCTTGTAGATTTCGAACTGGGAAGTCCGTGGCATGGAGCCCCACTGCTCTAAGAATCCGGCATTGACCTTGGTCGCAACGGCTGCCTGCTCCTGCGGCGGCGCCTTCGCGGTCTCCTGCACAAACTTCATGTCTTCTTGATCAGGCCAGGACATCGGGAAATTCCAGCCTCCTGGTTCTAGCACCACGGCGTCTAGTCCTTTGAGCTTCGCCGCTGCGCTAGCACACAACATTCCACCAAACGACACTCCAATCAACGCCACCTTCCCGACATCGGGGCGCGCCTTCACCCAAGACAGAACCGGACCAACAACTTTGTTCCACTGTGCCGTGAACGGAATATTGCGCTTGAACAGCAGACTCATCTGACCGGGGCCTTCGTAGAGCACGATGTTGTACCCGCGCTGCAGCCCGGCGGTCACCCCGAACTGCATTGACTCGACATTCTGACCGTCACTGCCTGAGCTCACGAGCACCGTCGGCCGCCGACCCCCGCCTGGCGCCGGAATGAAATACCCCGGCAGCGGGCCGAACTCAGACTTCACTGAGAACTGCACCATCTTGGGATATAGCACCTTCATCGCAGTCAGCCACCGACGCTGCGTCACATCGTAAATCGACTCTTCCCGAGCGCCATTGCCAGTTCCAAGCACAAAGAACAACTGTTGGGTAGAGCACATCGCTGCACGCATCAGACGAGATGCCATCGTGACGGCGTGTGCTGAACCAGCCTGCTGTGCCAGCTGATCGAGGTTGTCGCCAAAAGAGCCGAAGCCGTCGTAGAAGTCGTCAAACGTGGCAGTTGTGGGGTCGGCAGGATTGCCTGACTTCGCGTTGATGTTCTGTGCTATCCGCAAGATTTCGCCCGGCTCGGCAACAAGCGAACTCGCGCCGCCAAGGGCAAACAGTGCCTCATCGTTGAACGTCGGCGACGCAAACAGTTGCAGCGGGGCCGTCTCGCTGGTCGATAGTCCGCTGGTCGCTCCGGTGGGAGCGCCAGAGGTCGTGCCGGCGGTGGAAATCGTGGCTGTACCACTCGATGAGCAGGCCGTGAGCGAGGCAGTGCCGACAATCGCACCACTGGCGAGCGCACTGGTCAGAAGCGTTCTGCGAGTCATTTCCATGGCCGAACACTAGCCAGTTGTTGCTGGGCTTGCGACCCTTTTGTATCGTCACCGTTCTGGCCAGTCGACCGCTACTTGCCCTCACCCGGCAAGTGCGTTCAGGCCGACGAGCAAACGTGTTTGCAGGACAGCGAACCACTGGGTTTCCAGTCCGTGCAGCCTTTGCTCATCGCTCGCCTTCGGCAGGTGGTCGAGCGAAAGGCTGGAGCCCCACTGATTGGTCCACGTCGCGTACGACGGGTCGAGCCCCATCGAAGAGAGCGTCTGGGCCTGAGTGTTCGCGATGCCGTCGGCGACTCCGGCCTGCGAGCGCAGCGTTTCGGGGTCCTTGACCGGGGCCAGATTCGGCGGGACATTGGCAGACGTGTAGCCCGGAGACGTCAGGTCGTTGACCAGGTATGTGGTGTCGACAAAGTCCTGCAGAGCCGCCGCTGTTCGAAGTGCCACCCGTGCTGTGGGACCGGTCAGTTCTGGGAATTGCTCAGCGACGGAATCGGTCAGTGATGCGGACTCGTTGATGAGTTGCTCCAGATAGCCCAAATCACTGCCGCCGCGGCCGATGCTTTCTGCGTAGGCCCGGTTCGAGTCGGCGGAGAAGTCGAGGAGGTCGGCGTAGGAATTGAGTAAATCAACGGTGCCCTGGACATCGGTCAGCGGTCGCGAGCCGACCAGCGGTACTGCCTGGGCGCAGGTCGCCATGTAGGTTTCAGCCTCAAAACGGGCCGTCTCGACGAAGCGGACGATTCCCTGTAGGTCGGCCGTGGTTCTCACACTTTCCAGGCGTTTCTGCGCCACGTTCATCGATGCCAGCGCGAATTCACCCCACGCCAATGCATCGGATAGGGCCGGGAGTTGCTCCACCTTCGACAGCGGGAGTTCGGCCGTCGTGTGCAGGGATGAAACAACCTGCTCCTTGGCACGGTCCACGTCGCGGCGCGTCTGCTCGGTCAGTGCGCTTAGGGGAACACTTGCCGATGCCGTCTCCAACCGCCAGGAAGCTTGCCATTGCTGAACGTCTTGCGCCGCCTCGGCCGACGCGGTGAACGCGAGCACCGGATCGTTGCTCTGCAACGCGGCATTTGCGGCGCCGATCAACGCTTCGATTCGCAGTGATTCCGCTTTGGCCGTCACCCCTTTGGCGACTGTGGTGCCGGTTTTGGGCAAGGTCCGCAAACCCTGACTGGCCGTTGCATTGAGCTCCCGGCTTCTGTCCGCCAGCAGGTCCAGAACTGTCGCGTCGATGGGAGTCGCCGCTGCGGTGGGTGCTGTCGGAGCCTGACCGGTCATGATTCGGTAGGCCTGCGCGACACTGCTGACGGTCGTGACCTCGACTCCGACAGCCCGGCCCACCTGAGCAAGGTCCATCAGGGTCCCGGTGGCGGGGTCGAGGGCCGGTGCTTGCCCGGCGGGGACGAGCACCCGCGTGAAGCCCGCAGCGGCCGCTCCCCGGATCTTCTCTGGCACCCCACCGACCGGACCCACGGAACCGTCGGGGAGCACGGTGCCCGTCATCGTCATCGAGGCAGACAGTGACGTGCCGGCGATCGCAGCGAGCGAGCCGACGGTCATCAGGGCCCCGGCCGACGGGCCGTCGATGGCTTCTTTGAGGGTGAACGTCAGCTCGCCGGCACGGGGGTCGACTCCGGAATCCAACACTGCCTGCGCCGCTGCGCTGGCCGTGGCCGCGGTCCACATAGGTCCTGCGCCGGCCGCCTCGACCCCTGTGAGGTCCACCGACATGGGAGTATTTGCGTCGTCCGCGACGGCGGTGATTTCCACCGGCGTGACACCCCCGTGGACGCTGCCGTC
The DNA here is from genome assembly GCA_037133175.1 of Actinomycetes bacterium. Lineage (GTDB taxonomy): Bacteria > Actinomycetota > Actinomycetes > S36-B12 > UBA10799 > ELA509. The sequence continues at coordinate 2,204 of JBAXOQ010000084.1, read as the reverse complement.
CGCAGCCTTGCCATACCAGAGGGCATTGACCACAACGGTGTTCCCGCCGCCACGGGTGACCACACCGGCGGTGATAGCACCCAGCGCGAGAACAACAACGATGCCCGCAGCCACCCACCGCCAGTCGCGCAGCTTGCGCGTGGGGTGAAGGTTGATCACTTTGTCGATCCTAGCGTCGCGCAGATGTCGGGTCCCTATTCCTGGGCCATGTAGTCGGCCGGAGCTTTGGTCAGCAGGATGGAACCTTCACCATTGCCAAGGCTGTCGACGGTAACGCCCTGATCCATGTCTGCGATATCACTTGGCGTACTCGCTGTCACCGGCCGACCCGCCTCATACATCTTCGTGCCCGCAGGATCGGTGGTCCATACTCTCGAGGCCGGGCCGAACAGGGCCGTCGTTCCCGTCAAGTTCGCGAGGTTGTGGTATTCGTAATTGAGTCCGTGGAACCAATTGGTGGCAGTGGTGTCCGCGAGCCAGTACCGAGGTTGGTTCCAGGGTGACTGCCAACCGTAGTTCCAATGATCGCCAAAGGCCTTGCTGGCGAAATGCATCAAGTTGCAGGATGTGGGTGTCGCTGAGGTCGAGCAGTTTGGCTCACTGCCCTGGGCCTTGTCGGTCAGCTGTTTGAACTGGGCCCCCGAGGGTAACTTCCAGCCCGTGGCGTCACCCTCGGCGCGCACATCGCCGGTGTACAGCCACCACTTCGACGAGTTCGGGGCGGGAGCGTCGATGAGGTGGCTCCAGTCTCCAGAGAGGTTGCGCTTTCCAACCTGTCCGGTAGGTCCTGTCGGCCACCAGAGTACCGACTTGGTCAGCGTGCTGTCCGAGTTGTGTCCGGCCAATGCGGGGGCGAACTCGGTCGCACCCTCGAGGCTGCCGTTGGGAGTGATCACGATGTGGCCGACAGGCACGACTGGAGGCAGCTCGTCGAGTTCGGCCGTGCGCCACGTGGTCCACTTGTCAATCTTGGCTGTCGCGGCCAGGTTCTTCGCGGCAGGTGTGGCGCCGCCGAGGTAGGCGTGGGCGCTGGCCATCAGGGCGGCCGTGGCTTCATAGTCGGCCCACAGGTCATACACCGCCCGGAGTTCGTCGGAGTCGGTCACTGTGACGTACCCCTTGTCCATCAGGACAGCACCCTTGTCGTGCAGCACTGAGGCCCCGCCGGGCATCAGGAAGTCATGGATGTCCTTGGCCTGCGGGCGATAGGTCGCATCACCGGTTTGGTAGGCGTTCTGGAAGTCTGCGTTGGCTTTGGCCACTGCCGCCCGGTCTTTGATCAGGGTTGCGGCATCGGCGCCGGCGGTTTTGTCGGCAACCAACTTCGCGGTGGCGCCGGTGATGGGCATGAAGTACGTGTCGTACAGGTGCTCCACAGAGTTGGCGTACCCGCGCAGCGCGATCAGGGTGTCCTTGTACGCGGCGCTGTCGGATTTGGCGATCAGCGTGTTCACGCCTTCTTGCATCACGGTCAGCTGTTCGGAGATTCCTTCGAGTTTCGTGTCGACTTCCGCGAAACGTTCCTTGTTCGGGTCCTCCCCCTCCCCGCCACCGGTGAGCGACTCAAGCAGTCCGACGACGCCCTCATACCCAAGTGTTCCGTCAGCCTCCTCCGCGAGCCACTCGGTGATCTTGAGCCCAATGCCAGCCTGCTTGTCCTGGACCACCACTTGCGCGGTCGGGGCCGCCTGCTGGGAGCCGCAGGCGGTTAGTCCGCCGGCGACGATCCCGATTCCCGCGACTGCGGCGATCATTCGTGTTCGTGAGGTGGTTCGATGTGTTGCCATTTGGGTCTCCGTGTCGAGTGGTGGTGGGCTAACACCCCATCATTCCCAGACTTGATAATACTAACCATACTTGGAACGACATTCTCGGGAGAGGCCAGTTAGGCTACCCTAAGTCGAGACCCTCAAGACCGGCTCAAGGCAGCCTGAAGTTGGCGTATTCATCTGTGCAAGGTCAAGCTCGTGGCGCGACCTCGATCACCTCTGGGGTTCACGGTTCGACCGGCCGTTACGGCGAGTTGCCGGCGCGCCCGCCCTGGGCGAGGAACTGGCCCAAGGTTGTGGTCAGTTTCGGCGAGAACGGGTACTTCGGGTAGTCGGTCAGCGGGACGGCGGTGGGGTCGGCTGAGCCGATGTCGCGCAGTTCGTGGATCGTGTCGGGCAGGACCGCCAAACGTGCGACCCCGCGCGGGAAGGCCT
>JBAXOQ010000083.1:0-13997 GCA_037133175.1 Actinomycetes bacterium | reverse complement strand
CGCGAGGGACACTGCAAACGTGGCGGCAAGAAAACGCTTCATGATCAACCCTCAGGTTGCCGAATCTCCTGAGGACGCTAAGCGAACGGACACCTCGTGTCAATTCAAACGTCACCCGACAGGCCTACGGGCGACTGCCCGAGCGCCCACCCAGATCGCGCACCGCTACAGCTCATGCGCAGTGATGGGCGCCGGAAACCACACCATTTGCCGCACTCTCGAAAAGCCGCGTTCCGTGCCCTTTCGGTCGGTTTTCGGCGGCTTTTGGGGTGCACAGTGCGGCTAGGTTCATGCATCGATTAGCCCGCGTTCTAAGGTTGGCGTGTGTTCAACGCCCTTTCTGATCGCCTGAGTGCGACGTTCAAGAACCTGCGCGGCAAAGGCCGGCTGTCCGAGGCTGATGTCGACGCGGCCGTTCGAGAGATCCGCACCGCGCTGCTCGAGGCCGACGTCGCCCTGCCGGTGGTGCGCGGCTTCTGTGCCCGGGTCAAGCAACGGGCGCTGAGTTCGGAGGTTTCCGGAGCGCTGAACCCGGCTCAGCAGGTCGTCAAGATCGTCCACGAAGAGCTTGTCGACGTGCTCGGTGGTGAGACTCGCCGCCTGGAGTTCGCCAAGCATCCGCCGACAGTGATCATGCTGGTCGGACTGCAGGGATCTGGCAAGACCACGCTGGCCGGCAAGCTTGGTAAGTGGCTCGATGGTCAGGCCCATCGCACGCTGCTGGTGGCGGCCGACCTTCAACGACCCAACGCGGTCGATCAGTTGCAGGTCGTAGGAGAGCGGGCCGGCGTCGGGGTGTACGCGCCGCAGCCGGGCAATGGCATCGGTGATCCGGTGGTCGTCGCCCGTGACAGTGTCGCTTACGCCCAGGATCAGGGTTACGACGTCGTGGTGGTCGATACCGCCGGTCGGCTGGCCATCGACGAGGTACTGATGGGCCAAGCTCGTTCGATCCGGGACGCGGTCAACCCCAACGAGATCCTGTTCGTGGTCGACGCGATGATCGGCCAGGATGCGGTCAATACGGCTGTCGCGTTCGAGCAGGGGGTCGGATTCGACGGTGTCGTGCTGACTAAATTGGACGGCGACGCGCGCGGTGGCGCAGCGCTGTCGGTGCGGGAGGTGACCGGCCGACCGGTGATGTTCGCGTCCACCGGTGAGGGCCTGAACGATTTCGAGCAGTTCCACCCGGACCGGATGGCCAGCCGCATCCTGGACATGGGCGACATCCTCACCCTCATCGAGCAGGCCGAGAAGGCTTTCGACGCCGAGCAGGCAGAAGAGATGGCCCGCAAGGTCGAAGCGGGCGAGGACTTCACGCTTGAAGACTTCCTGCAGCAGATGCAAGCACTGAAGAAGATGGGATCGCTCGGCAAGCTGATGGGCATGTTGCCCGGTATGGGCGACATCAAGAAGCAGCTAGAGCAGGTCGACGATAAGGACATTGACCGCATCGCGGCCATCATCCAGTCGATGACCCCGGGGGAGCGAAAGAGCCCCAAGATCATCGATGGCTCTCGGCGCGCCAGGATCGCCAAGGGATCCGGTGTCACCGTGAACGAAGTCAACAACCTGCTCACCCGCTTCGCCGAGGCGCAGAAGGCGATGAGGCAGATGCGCAAGGGCGGCGGCATGCCGGGAATGCCCGGCCTCGGTGGCGGGCGAGGCAAGAAGTCCAGTGGGCGTTCGGGCAACCAGCCCAAGGCCAAGCGCGGCCGCAGCGGTAATCCGGCCAAGCGGGCGCTGCAGGAGTCGGCCGCCCCTGCTCCGACCTCCGCGCCCGTCATCGGTTCCGCGGGAAGCGGCTTGCTCAAGGGCGGAACCCGACCAGCCGGCCCCGTGGGGCCAGGCGCCGGAGCGCCTGAGGAGTTGCCGGATGAGTTCCGCAAGCTGCTCGGTGGGTAGTTGCCAGCACCGGGATGGGCCTACTGGCCCACATCAGGGTCAGATAGTGCGGTCCTGCGACAGCGCGGGCTGGGAGGCTCTGGCACAATGGGCACGCTGAACTGAGCGCGAGTGGCCCTCTATCCACACTGACGTTCAGGTCCCCGTACGTTCGTAGGTTGCGACCCCACTCGCGGCCACCGCGACCGTCACCCCCAATACGCAGGAGAAACAGAAACTCGTGGCTGTCAAGATCAAGCTCAAGCGGCTCGGAAAGATCCGCAACCCGCAGTATCGAATCGTAATTGCCGACGCGCGAAACAAGCGCGATGGTCGGTCGATCGAGGAGATCGGCCTGTACCACCCCAAGGAAGAGCCTTCGCTTATCCGGGTGGATTCCGATCGTGCGCAGTACTGGCTCAGCGTCGGCGCACAGCCGACCGAGGCGGTGACCGTGATCCTGAAGATCACCGGTGACTGGCAGAAGTTCAAGGGTTTGCCGGGTCAGGAGGGCACCTTGCGGGTCGCCGAGCCCAAGCCGGGCAAGCACATCGCGTTCGCCAGTGCCGCAGCCGAAGCCGCGAGCCTGAAGACGTCGAGTGACGACAAGCGCGGCTTCAAGAAGCCAGAGCCCGCTGCCGTTGCGTCCCCCGCGCCCGCTGAGTCCACCCCGGCGGCCGACAGCGCCGACAGTGCCGAGGCCAGCCCGGCCGCCGACTCCGAGTCGCAGTAGAGGTCGAATGGTGCTTGCTGACGCGTTGGAACATCTGGTCCGAGGGATTGTCGCCCACCCGGACGACGTCAATGTCCGCTCCCGCAGCAGCCGAGGGCGGGGCAACGCTCTGGACGTGCGGGTTCACCCCGATGACATGGGTAGAGTCATCGGCCGGGCCGGCCGAACCGCATCGGCGTTGCGCACCGTCATCACCGCCCTCAACCGAAATGCCCCGGTCCGGGTTGATTTCCTCGATGTCAGCGGAAGGTAACCCGCAACCATCAGAATCCGGCGACGATCATTCGGCCACGGTCCGAGTGGTCGTCGGGCGTATCGGCAAGGCACACGGTCTGCGCGGCGATGTCCTGGTCCATGTCCGAACCGACGACCCTGATGCCCGGTTCGAGGCTGGTGCACAGGTCATTGCCGCAGAACCGGTGTCGCGCACCCTGGTCATCGAGCAGTCCCGCTGGCACTCTGGCCGTCTACTCGTCAAGTTCGCCGGGGTGGACGACCGTAATGCCGCCGAAGCATTGCGCACTGTGGTGTTGGAAGCGGACATTGATGCCGCTGCCACCCCGGACGATCCGGAGGAGTATTTCGATCGTCACCTGGTGGGTCTGACCGCCCTCACTCCGCAAGGAGCGGTGCTGGGCACCGTGGCTGACGTGATTCACCTGCCGGGCCACGACCTGCTGTCGGTGCATACGCCGCAGGGGTCAGAGGCGCTGGTCCCTTTCGTGCGCAGCATCGTGCCGATCGTCGACGTGAGCGCAGGGCGCGTGGTGGTTGCCGCGCCGCAGGGGCTGTTCGACTCAGCCGTTGATGCTGGTGCCGCTGACACTGCCGAGGGCGGCGACCGCAGCACCGTCAGCACAGATGGCACCGACTAGTGACATGCGCGTCGATATCGTCACTATCTTCCCCGAGTACCTCGATCCGCTGAGGCTGTCGCTGGTAGGCAGGGCCATCGACGGTGGCATCGTCGAGTTGCAGGTGCACGATCTTCGTGAGTTCACTTCGGACCGCCATCACAGTGTGGATGACACACCATTCGGTGGCGGACCAGGGATGGTGATGATGCCGGAGCCGTGGGGCCAGGCAATCGACGCGATCCTTGCTGCTGGCGCAAGGCAGTCGCAGCAGCGCCACGCGACTCTGGTGATTCCGACCCCCAACGGGAGCCGGTTTGATCAGTCGCAAGCGCAGTCGCTGGCAGAGTGTGAGTGGATCATCTTTGCGTGTGGGCGGTATGAGGGCATCGATGCCCGGGTCGCGGAGCACTATCGCGACCGGCTCGACGTTCGCGAGTTGAGCATCGGCGACTACGTGTTGGCTGGTGGCGAGGCGGCGGTGCTGGTGATGGGTGAGGCGGTTATCCGGCTACTGCCCGGCGTGCTCGGAAATGTTCAAAGCGCTGGTGACGACAGCTTCTCACCGAACCGTACTGGCGCTGCCCTGGAGGCTCCGGCGTACACGAAGCCGGTGATGTGGCGGGATTTGGAGGTTCCACCGATCCTGTTGTCGGGCCATCACGGGGCCATCACCAAATGGCGTGATGAGCAGTCCGAGGAACGGACCCGCAGCTTTCGGCCGGACTTGCTCAACTGAAGCGTCCGGCCCTGCCAGTCGGTCTCATTTCCTGCCACATGTCTGAGGCGATAGACGTCTTTGTGTGCCGGTGTGGCAGACTGAAGCACGGCCCAATTCCGCGATGGCACCTGCCGCAAGGGGTGTTCGCTTGAAGGCATTGGGCACTCAAACCGAGAAATTCGTCGGCATTGCTGTGACTTGTGGCCCGGCACTGCAGGAGAACCCATGAACATTCTTGATTCCCTTGATGCTGAATCGATGCGTACGGACATACCGGACTTTCGCCCTGGCGACACTTTGAAGGTGAACGTGAAGGTCGTCGAAGGTACCCGGTCCCGGATCCAGTTGTTCCAGGGTGTCGTCATCCGGCGCTCCGGTGGCGGCCTGCAGGAGACATTCACCGTGCGTAAGGTCAGCTTCGGCGTCGGTGTCGAGCGGACTTTCCCGGTGCACTCCCCGATCATTGAATCCATCGAAGTGGCCACCCGTGGAGACGTGCGTCGGGCCAAGCTCTACTACCTGCGCGAGCTGCGCGGCAAGAAGGCGAAGATCAAGGAGAAGCGCGACACCACCAGGGTCGGCAAGTAGAGCGTGTTGTCATCTTGACGGTTAGGCAAGTTGCGACGAACGCCGCCGCCAGCAGGTACGTTTGGCCGCGACTGGTAATCACCAGTCGCGATCAGTGATTCCGGGAGACCACGTGACTGCCAACGACGCATCGGGCCAGCAAGGCCCGGATCGGGGCTATGGAGGCGCTGCTGGCGATCCGGTGGATCCAGCCGTCTTCGGTGGCCCAGGTCAGTCGTACCAGGGCAGTGCTGGGCCCGGCCCGGCCAAAGGTTCGAGGTCAGTGAGCACATCCAAACCCGGTGGCGGTTGGCGGTTCCTGCGGGAGGTGCTCGTTGTCTTCATCGGGGCGCTGATCCTGTCGGTCCTGGTCCGAACGTTCCTGATTCAGGCTTTCTACGTTCCCAGCCAGTCCATGGAGAACACGTTGATGCCGAACGATCGGATCATCGCCTCCAAGATCACCACGACGATCTCCGGTGTTGGCCGAGGCGAGGTTGTCGTTTTCAAGGACCCCGGGGGTTGGCTACCGCCAACTGCGGTGTCCACGTCGGCGGTCAATTCGGTGTTGGAGTTCATCGGTCTGCTGCCGTCGAGTTCTGGTGACGATTTAGTCAAGCGGGTGATCGGCGTGGCCGGCGATCGAGTGAAGTGCTGTAACCAGGCAGGCCAGATCGTTCTCAATGGGGTGGGGCTCGATGAGCCCTACGTCAAGGCTGGGCCCGGCACCGATCAGGTGCAGTTCGACATCGTCGTTCCGCCGAGCAGTGTGTTTGTGATGGGAGACAACCGCAGTCAATCGGCAGACTCTCGGTTCCACATGAATTCGAATCAAGGTGCGGTCCCGCTTGGCGACATTGTCGGCCGGGCGGTACTCAAGGTCTGGCCATTGGGATCGTTCGGGACCATCCCGATTCCGGCCACCTTCGACAATCCGGCGCTGAACACGACACCGAAGGCGAGCGGACCGACCTTTGCTAACACCCCCGCCGGTGATGACGCACGGGTGAATTGATGTCGTCCGCGCCTCGCCGCAGTCCGGTGCCGACGGTGCGGCGACGGGTCAGCGCTGACAGCGATGACCTGTTCCGGTTCGAACGGGCGCTGGCGCGGTCCGGATTCTGCGCGGTGGCGGGGGTGGACGAAGCCGGGCGGGGTGCCTGTGCGGGACCGTTGGTGGTGGCCGCGGCCGTGCTGTCCGTAGGTACCGGATCTACCCCGCGGATACCCGAACTCGCGGATTCCAAACTGCTCACCGCGTCGGCCCGTGAGCGGGTCTACGGCAGCGTTGTGGCAGCAGCAGCAGCTTGGTCCGCGGTAGTGATCGATTCGGACGAAATCGACCGTATCGGCCTGCAGCGGGCGAATATCGAGGGGATGCGCAGAGCCCTGGCGCGGCTGCGAGTTCGTCCCGACTACGTGCTGTCCGACGGGTTCCCGGTTCCGGGCACGGCCGCGCCCGCCCTCGGAATGTGGAAGGGCGACCGGGTCGCCGCCTGCGTTGCGGCGGCGGGGGTGTTGGCGAAGGTCACCAGAGACCGAATCATGACCGACTTCGGTGAGCAGTGGCCACAGTTCGGTTTCGGGGTGCACAAGGGCTACGCAACACTTTCGCACCGGGCCGCTCTGCTTGAGTATGGTCCGTCGCCGGTCCATCGGAGTTCCTTCGAGCCGGTGCGACGCGCCGCTGACGCGGTGGGGCTGCGAGCCGCGGCTTCGTCGGGCCATGATGGGATTGTTGGCGGCCGAGTTCCGGTCGCACTTTCGTGAAAGGGCAGGCATGAGCGCAGAAGACCTCGAGCGGTATGAGACCGAGGTTGAGCTCCAGTTGTATCGCGAGTACCGCGATGTTGTTGGCCTGTTCTCGTATGTGGTGGAGACTGAGCGACGCTTCTACTTGACCAACGATGTCGACGTCAAGGTGCGCTCGACCGACGGCGGCGAGGTTTACTTCGAAGTGTCGATGTCAGATGCGTGGGTGTGGGATATGTACCGCCAAGCGCGCTTCGTCAAGCGCGTCAGGGTGCTGACCTTTAAGGACGTCAACGTCGAGGAACTCGTCAAGTCCGAGCCCGCGGATCCACGCTAGGGCTAAATCTCCCGTCAGACCGGGATCAGTAGGCAGATTGGTTCTGCAGGCATTTCGCCTCGGTTGTTTTGGCCCAATCGGGCACCGGTGCGCCGGGTCCGGCTGACAGCAGGCCGAGGAAGTCCTGGTAGGGAACTGCGGCCACATAGCCGCGCCAGATGCACTCGCAGGTGGCGCCGGCTATGGCTGGAACAGCTTGGAATTCGCTGATGTATTTGTTGGTGCACACCGCCACGATGGCCTGATGCAGTTCTTCGTTGTAGGACGTGGGCAGGCTGGAGGTTGGAATTGGCGCGATTATGTCGTCCGGGGCGGTCGGCGTGACCAGTGGCGACTCGGTGGGCCCGCTCCAGCTGGGGCCGGTGGTTTCGGTGTTCGGCAGAATCGAAGGTGTCGGGGTGGGTGCGACCGTGTCGCCGTTGCGCGCGCCGACGATCTTGACCGCACCAAAGGCGACGCCGCCGAGCACCAGTAGAACGACCACCACCGCGGCGATGATCAGTGGAGTGCGGTTCTTCGGCTGGGTTGGCACTTCAGGCGCGCCGACTGGGCCATCGAAGGCCGCAGCCTCTGTGGGCTGGGTCGGGGCTGCCGCGGGCAGGACGGGTTGCTCAGGCTCGAGTACCTCGCCGGTGGTGGCATCGGTCCAAGCCGTGCCGTTCCAGCGAGTCCATCGCTGCCCGTCCCAATGCAGATTCGGATCATCCGGGGTGTCGGTCATCGAGTTGTCTCCTGCGTTCTCGGTTCTCTTCCGGTTGGCCAACTCTGACATGAGCAGGCCCCGGACGCACGCGGAACCCGCGGACCGGTGTCGGCACACGGAAGGTTCCGCCCAGGTCGTCCACAGGGGCCGCTCCACCGATGGTTATCCCCAGGAAGTGATCTTGTTCCGGTCGGCCGAGGGCCGTTGCAGGCATTGTTGCTGCCGGAGGTGGTTGCGATGGGCGCAGGGCAAGGAGCGAGCAATCGGGCTCGGGGGCGTTTCGGTGAGGATGTCGCGGTTCGGTATCTGGGGAGCATCGGCATTACCGTGATCGACAGGAACTGGCGGTCCCCGTCGGGGGAGCTGGACGTGGTGGCTCTTGAGGGCGGAGTGCTGGTCGTCTGTGAGGTCAAGACGCGCAGCACTGAAGCATTCGGTGGTCCGCTGGCGGCGGTGACTCCGGTCAAGTTGGCGCGGCTTCGGCGCCTAGCCGGGGAATGGATAGCCGAGCATCCGTTGGCGGTGGACGGACTACGGATCGATGTGATCGGAGTCATGTGTCCGCCGCGCGGCGCAACGGACATCTCCCACTTGCGGGCGGTGGGGTGATGGCTTTGGCGCGCACCTACGCCGCGGTGGTTATCGGGGTGCGGGCCCACCTTGTCGAGGTGGAGGCCAGCATGGCGGCTGGGCTGCCCGGTCTGGTGATTATCGGTCGTCCGGACGCAACTCTGAACGAGTCCAGAGATCGGGTCCGGGCCGCGATCATCAACAGCGGATTGCGATGGCCGAACACCCGCATCACCGTGGGCTTGAGTCCCGCATGGCTGCCCAAGAAGGGGTCGAGTCTGGACATCGCGATCGCCTTAGCGATCCTGGCGGCCGATGGTCAGATCCCCGCCGACCTCATCTCGCGGGCGGTGGGTTTCGGTGAGCTGGGCTTGGACGGCCGGATCCGACCGGTTGCCGGTGCGTTGTCCGCTGCTCTTGCGGTACGCGAGGGCCTCGGTGAGAACCTGACCGGTCAGATGATCAGCGGTCCCGACGATGCCGGCCAACTGGCGGTGGTGCCAGGGATCGAAACCATTTCGGCGGTCACCCTGCGGGCCTTGGCTGCCCGGCTGCGAGGCGAGCAGGAACCCGATCTCGACCAGATATCTCCGGTTGTCCGAGTGGGCCCGGCACCTGGTCACGGACCAGCACAGCGAGGGGCCGACCTGGACCTGAGGGACGTCAAGGGGCAGTCGCTGGCCAAGTTCGCCGTCGAGGTGGCAGCCGCTGGTGGACATCACCTGGCGCTGCTCGGGCGCGCGGGGGTCGGCAAGACACTGCTGGCAGAGCGGCTGCCTGGCCTGCTGCCGGATCTGGACGACGACGCCTCCCTAGATGTCACCTCGATCCACCAACTCAGCGGCTGGTCGGGAGCCGGACTGGTTACCCGGCCACCGTGGTGCGCCCCCCATCACACAGCTTCGCGACCGGCAATGGTGGGCGGCGGCACCGACGATCGGCCGACCATCGGCATGGTGTCGCTGGCACATCGCGGCGTTCTGTTCCTTGACGAGGCCGCAGAGTTTGACCCGACGACCCTTGATGCTTTGCGGGAGCCGCTGGAGTCGGGCGCCGTGTCGATTGCCCGCGCCGGCTTTCGGGTGGTCTATCCGGCGAGGTTCCAGTTGGTCCTGGCATCCAATCCCTGCCCATGCGGGAACGCCATGGACGCGCACCGCGGCGCGGTGTGCTCGTGCACGCCGCATCAGCGGCGCCGCTACCTGGGCAGGCTGTCCGGACCGTTGCTCGATCGGATCGATGTCAGAGTGGTGCTGACCCGCCCCACCCTCAGTGAGCTGCAGGGAATGCGGTCAGTGGGGGATAGCTCTGTCGATGTCGCGGCGCGTGTTGCGCTGGCTCGGGAACGTGCCGCACACAGACTGCGTGGCACGCAGTGGGACTGCCTCGCTCAGGTTCCACCGGTGCAGTTGCTGAGCCTCTGGTCACTGCCCGCAGATAGCGTGCGTGAACTCGATGGTGCCTGCTCCCGGGACACCGTCCGCGGCCGAGACCGAGTGGTCAGAGTCGCCTGGTCGATCGCCGACCTTGCCGGCCACGGTGCGCCCTCACCCGCTGACGTGCGTGCAGCCCTGGAGCTGCGCTCATCGCACCAGGAGTGGGCGGCATGACCGGCAGCGACGCCACCGAAGGACGCGTTGCACGAAGCGATTCGGCGGCAGCGGTGCGAGCAGAGGGCTCGGCAATGGCACGGTTGGTGCTGAGCCAGGCGACAGAGCCCGGGGACACCAAGGTTGGCGAGGCGGTGCACGATTGGGGTCCCGAGCTTGTGCTCGACCGGCTCGACGCAGGCCACGGCGAGTCCATCGGACTTGGCCACCTGGCCGCTCGCTGGCAGTCCGGACAGCACCACGATGCCGCCGAGCGGGAGCTCGATCGTGCGGGCCAACTCGCAGTCCGGTTCGTGCTGCCAGGAAGCCCCGACTGGCCTACTCAACTCGACGACCTGGGATCGCGCTCGCCGCTGATGCTGCGGGTCCTGGGGGCAGCCTCGTTGCGGCCCGCCGCGGCGCGCAGCGTGGCCATTGTCGGAGCCAGGGCAGCGACGCGGTACGGCGAGGCCGTTGCTGAGGATCTGGCCTCCGAGCTCGCGCACCTTGGATGGGCAGTGGTGTCCGGGGGAGCATTCGGCATAGACGCCGCGGCACATCGGGGAGCCCTGGTCGCCGCCGGAGTGTCGGTCGCCGTCAGCGCTGCCGGAGTCGACCGACCGGCTCCGGTGGCCAACACTTCGCTGTTCATGCGTTTGTACGACACCGGTGCGGTGGTGAGCGAGATGCCGATCGGTGCGCCGCCGAGCAGGTCGCGGTTCCTGGTTCGAAATCGGGTGATAGCCGCTTTGGCGCGGTGCGTCGTGGTCGTCGAGGCGGCCAAGCGATCGGGCGCTCGCGCGACCGCACGCGAGGCGACCAACCTCGGCCGGGTGGTCGCAGCAGTACCCGGTCCGGTTACCTCAGCGATGTCGGCCGGCTGTCACGAGATGATCCGAGACGAGCATGCGGTTCTGGTCGGTTGCGCTGAGCAGGTGGTCGAACTGCTTGTGACGGGGTGTGCCGGCCCGGCCACTCTCCCAGTTTCGGCGGACGAGCAACTTGTCCTGGATCTGCTGTCGGTCGAACACCCCCGTTCAGCGGACAGCGTTGCCACAGGTGCGGAGCTCGACGTTGCACGCGCGGTCTCGCTGCTGCTCCTGCTTGAGAGCCGCGGATTGGCCCGGCGCGACCGCGAGGGCTGGTCGGGGAGCAACCGCAGTGGTGCGTCCGTGGGCGCGCCGGGGCCTGCGCGGCACACGGCTGAGCTTCAATCGGCACCTGCAGAACAGACCGAATTCTTAAGATTGGGTCCATAAACGGTGCTGGACTTGACGAGACGGAGCCCGAGCAGGCACGGTTTGTTATGTGGGCGTTCCGAATGCAGTGACTAATCTCACACCTGCGTGGGACGACGCTGTTCTGTCTTTTGCGGAGCACCTGCAGTTCGAGCGGGGCAGGAGCACCCACACTGTTCGCGCTTACTCCAGTGACTTGGTCGATCTAGGACGGCATGCCTGCCGACGGGGCATAGCGGATCCGGCAGGCCTGACGCTGCAGGAACTGCGCGCTTGGCTTGCCGAGTTGGATCGCCGCGGCGTCGCGCGCGCCACAGTCGCCCGCCGTGCGGCGGCGGCGCGGTCCTTCACTGCGTGGAACCACCGCAGGGGGTGTGCTGTCGGTGACGTCGGCCTGAGATTGGCTTCGCCGAAGGTTCGCCGAGATCTGCCGGACATCATTCGCGGTGATCAGGCGATCGCTGTGCTAGACGGGCTGACCGCGAATATCGCCTCGGCTTCGCCGTCGGACCGCCCTGAAGCCGTGCGCGATTCGGCGATGGTCGAGTTGCTGTATGCCACCGGCATCCGAGTTGGCGAACTGTGCGGCCTGGACGTCGGCGATGTGGAGTTCGAGCGCAGGACCGTCCGTGTCTTCGGTAAGGGTGGCAAACAGCGAGTGGTTCCGGTGGGGCTGCCGGCCATGCGAGCGGTTGAGCTGTGGCTTGACGAGTGTCGGGGGCTGCGGGCTTCCTCAGTTGAGGGGGCGTTGTTCGTGGGCCGGCGGGGTGCCCGGATCGATCCCAGGATTGTGCGGGGTGTGGTCCTGAAGGCAGGCGCTGACGTGCCAGATATCGCTAGGCTCGCGCCGCACGGTATTCGGCATAGCGCCGCGACTCACGTGTTGGAAGGTGGAGCCGATCTGCGGGTTGTCCAAGAGTTGCTCGGTCACGCTACCCTTGCAACTACGCAGCTGTACACGCACGTTTCGGTCGAGAGACTGAAAGCGGTCTACGAACAGGCACATCCGCGTGCCTGACTTCAGAGAGGCGATGGTTGTGTCCAATCATGGCGACGAGGTCACCGACAGCGCGTCCGCGCTGTCGGTGAGTGGTGATGCTGTGAGCGCGCATTCGTCAGCCGGTCCGTTCGTCGTTGGTGATCCGGTCGATCCGGTCGATCCGGTCGATCCGGTCGATCCGGTCGATCCGGCTACGGGTCCTGATGATGACGGCTTTGACCTGGAGGCTTTTGAGCGAGAGGCGAAAGCCGAAGAGGACCAGCGGGATGCGCAGGAGGCCGAGCGGGCACTGGCGCAGCTGTGGCGGGACTACAAGGCGATCGGTTCGAAGGACCTGCGCGAGCGGCTGATCCTGCACTATTCCCCGCTGGTCAAGTACGTTGCCGGCCGCGTTGGCGTCGGGCTTCCGAGCAACATCGATCACGCGGATCTTGTGTCCTACGGGATTTTTGGCCTTATTGACGCGATTGACAAGTTCGACATTGAGCGCGCCATCAAGTTCGAGACCTATGCGATCACCCGAATTCGGGGTGCCATCATCGACGAGCTGCGTGGGATTGACTGGATCCCGCGCTCCGTTCGGACCAAAGCTCGCGACGTTGAGCGCGCGTACTCCTCGTTGGAGGCGCAATTGCAGCGGACGCCGACAGAGTTGGAAGTCGCCGGTGAACTCGACGTGTCGGTCTCCGCGTTGCGCAAGATCTTCAGTCAGGTGTCTTTCGTCAACGTGGTGGCGCTCGACGAGTTGATGCGGGTGGGCAACGAGCGCGGGGATTCCCTGACCTTGGGAGACACTCTCGCAGATGGCCGGGCCGAGGATCCCAGTGCTGTTTATGAGGTCGAGGAGACGCGCTACCTGCTCGCCGAGTCGGTGTCCTGGTTGCCGGAACGCGAAAAGATCGTCATCTCGCTGTACTACTACGAGGGCCTGACGCTCAACGAGATCGGGCAGGTCCTCGGGGTAACCGAGAGTCGTGCCTGCCAGTTGCACACCAAGGCCGTGCTTCAACTGCGAGCCAAGATGTCGGGTCAGTCAGCCTGAGCGACGTTGTCTAAGCTTCACGCCGGCAGCCGTAGCGACGAGCAGGACGAGACCTGCCGCTGTACCAAGTCCCGTGCCCTGGCTGACTTGTGCCGGTTCGTTGGCGGGCGAGGAATCTGTGCCGTCCCCGATCCGGACCGAACGGGCAGCGGTGGCGGCATCCGCGGGCGCGGACCCCGCAGTGGCGCCTCGACCTAAACCGACCCCGACCGGAGGCAGCGACTTCAACACCGGCGGTCGCAGATCCAACAGTGACAGCGGGTTCAGGTATTGCTGGCCTTCGATCAGTCCCCAGTGCAGGCAGGGGTCTTGACAGTGTCCGAACGGGCGCAGTGTCCCGATCACTTGGCCTTCGGTTACCGAAGTGCCCACCTGCAGGAGGGGCTCGACCGGCTCGTAGGTTGTCCGTACGCCGCCGTGCGAGACGGTGATCGTCGGCCGCCCAGCGATTACACCGGCGAAGGTGATCACACCGGATCCGGTAGTCCTGACCGCTGAACCTGACTGGCCGGCGGACAGGTCGACTCCCCGATGACCTGCCAGCCACGGTTTGTCCGGCGGGTCGAAGGGTGTTTCGATCACGACCGGGCCCGCCAGTGGACTCACCCAGGCAGGTGACGCTCCAACTGCGGGTGAGGCGGCCCATTGGCAGGTCAGTGCTGTCAGCGTGGCGCCCGTGGCAGACAGGCCGAGCGACCACAACGGGCGATGTAAGGAAGTCATAGTCACACCATGGCCCCGTCCGACCGCAGTGGCGTCGGACCAAACCATCGACTGTGGACAAGAGCCCTGCCGACGGGCCTGTGGACAAGGCTCTTGAGACTGCTTGAGTGCGGGTGCGTTCGCGTCGCCTAGCCGCGCCCCCTAGACTTGCACCGCACGGTGGTTCGCTGCTGTGACATCGCATCTCGTTCTCTGCTTGCCGCCGGCCCTGCGCGAATTTCGGGGCCGGTACCGGTGGCGGCGGCAAGCAGAGAACGAGATGCGATGTCACAGCAGCGAACCAC
>JBAXOQ010000082.1:0-14017 GCA_037133175.1 Actinomycetes bacterium | reverse complement strand
GTCCGGCGTGGGCGGGCGAGATGTTGCGTGCCGACGCGATCAGCAGCCCAACAGCCAGCTCGGCGGCCGAAGTGATGTTCGAGGTCGGCGCGTTGACGACCATGACGCCAGCTTGAGTCGCAGCGGGCACATCGACGTTGTCGAGTCCGACGCCCGCGCGGGCGATGACTTTGAGATTCTTGGCTGCGGCGATGGCCTCAGCGTCGACCTTCGTGGCCGATCGCACCAGAATCGCATCGACATCGGCGATGGCGGGCAACAGCGCGGCACGATCAGCGCCGTCACAGGTGCGCACCTCGAAGTCGGGGCCTAGGGCATCGATCGTCGCCGGGGACAGTTCTTCAGCGATCAAGACTATGGGTTTGGACACGCGTCGGACTCCTTTGTGAAATATCGGATGGTGCAAGGCTCGACCTTTGGTGCAGTGCCCCCAGTCTAACGCTCAGCGTCGACGGCCCCATCGGGGTCAACCAAACGTGGGCCCCGCCGAGTGTCGGCGCGGCCCACGTTTGCTCAGGTCAGCGGGCGGCTGTTCCCTCGGTGTAATCGTCATCACCGGCGTCGACCCACGACATCAACTTGCGCAGCTCGCGACCGGTCTCCTCGATTGGGTGCTGCTCCCCCGCGGCGCGCAGCGCGATGAACTCCGGCGCGCCAGCGTCCTGATCGACGATGAAGCGCCGGGCGAACTCACCGCTCTGAATGTCCGCGAGAATCGCCTGCATGCTCTCCTTGACCCGCGCGTCGATGACCCGCGGACCCGAGACGTAGTCGCCGTATTCGGCCGTGTCCGACACCGACCAGCGCTGCTTGGCGATACCGCCCTCATACATCAGATCCACGATCAGCTTCAGTTCGTGCAGGCATTCGAAGTAAGCAACCTCAGGCTGGTAGCCAGCCTCGGTCAGCACCTCGAAGCCAGCCATGACCAGCGCGGAGGCGCCGCCGCATAGCACCGCCTGCTCGCCGAACAGATCGGTCTCGGTCTCCTCGGTGAAGGTGGTCTTGATGCCGCCGGCGCGCAGCGCGCCGATGGCCTTGGCATAGGACAGCGCCAGCGCCCAGGCGCCGCCGGTGGGGTCCTGCTCGACCGCGACGATGGCTGGCACGCCCCGACCTGCGAGGTACTCGCGACGGACCAAGTGACCCGGACCCTTGGGTGCGACCATGGCGACGTCGACGTCAGTCGGCGGCACGATGTAACCGAACCGGATGTTGAACCCATGAGCGAAGAACAGCGCGTCACCGGGGTTGAGGTTAGGCGCGATCGCCTCGGCATACAGCTTGCGCTGCGCCGGGTCCGGAACCAGCACCATGATCACATCAGCCTCGGCAGAGGCAGTAGCTGGATCGACGACCCGCAGGCCCTCGGCTTCTGCCTTGGCCCGACTGGCGGACCCCTCGGACAATCCGACGCGGACATCGACGCCGGAGTCGCGCAGGCTCAGTGCGTGAGCGTGGCCTTGGGATCCATACCCGAGGACGGCGACCTTGCGGCCCTGGATGATTGAGAGATCGGCATCAGCGTCATAGAACAGTTCGGCCACGGTGCTCATTGCTCCTTGCTCGTTGGTCGATTCCACCACCGGTCGGTCGTTGCTGCAGTCGGTGATCGAGGTCGGCTTGGTCAGTGGTTAGAGCTATTTGGTCAGGGGTTGCGGTTAAGGGTACGCATCGCTTCACCTGGATCCACCAGCGCCTCTACCACCCCGGCGACCGTGACGATGCCCGCCGGACTTCCATCGCTTCCCAGCACAACCGCCATCACCGCTCTTTGCGCGCGTAGCGCCGCCAACGCCTGCGGTAGCGTCGAATGTGCCGCCATCGACGGCAAGGGTCGAATCAACGCAGGCGCAATCGCAGCGTCCTTGGCACCATCGGGCACGGCGAGCAGATCTTTCACGTGCAGGTAGCCGATCGGTCCGCCATCGTCGTCCAGAACCGGAAACCGCAGGTGCCTCGTGCGCCCCGACAGTGCTTCGGCCTGGTGCGGGGAAATCGACCCGTCGACAGTAGCCACCTGCGACCACGGCACCACCACGTCGTCCACCGTCGCTGTAGTAAAGGACACTGCAGCTGCCATCAGGCCGTACTCGGTGTCATCGATCATTCCGGCCCGGTGCGACTCCTGTGCGAGTTGGGCAACCTCGTGAATGTTGTAGGAGCTAGCCACTTCCCCGGACACCCGCACACCCACGACCCGAAGCGCGAAGTTGGTGGTGCTGTTGAGTCCGACGATGACCGGCCGAATGACCCTCACCAGCCTGTACAAAGCCGGGCCAAGCGCCATCGCGGCCCGATCGGGAGCCGCCAGGGTCAGGTTCTTCGGAACCATCTCGCCCAGGACCACGTGCAGTGCGGTCACGATGACCAGGGCGATCACGAACGACAGAGGGTGCAGCCATCCCTCCGGAATCCCGAGCGCAGTAAAGGGACCTGCCAGCGCACCGGCAATCGCCGGTTCGGCCATCGCACCCAGGCCGATGGAACACAAGGTGATCCCCAACTGGGCCCCGGCCATCATCAGCGACACCTGTTCCATCGCCGTCAGCGTCCGCCTAGCTCGCCTCGACCCGGCCTGCGCGACCGGCTCGATCTGCGACCGACGGGCACCGACCAAGGCGAACTCGGAGGCGACGAAGAAGGCGTTCAAACCCAGCAACACCACTGCGGCGACCAGCGCCCAGGCCAGCGAACTCACGACGAACCCTCGAGGTCAGATCTGCGTCGGCTCAGGGTGACCCGATCGATACGCAGCCGGTCCATCGTCTCAACCCGCAGCACAGCATCCCCGATCTCAACGCTGTCGCCTACGCGGGCAATCCGGTGCAGCCTGCTCACGATCAATCCCGCGATCGTCTCGTAGTCCGATTCGTCGGGCAGCCAGACCCCGGTCAGGTCGAACACCTCGTCGGGACGCAGCAGACCCGACAACCGCCAGGGTCCAACATTGCTGACGGCTCCAGCGCTATCGCGGGGATCGTCGTGTTCGTCGTCGAGCTCCCCGACGAGTTCCTCGACCAGGTCCTCCCGGGTAATCACACCATCGAGTCCCCCGTACTCGTCCACGACGATCACCATGTGCGTGTGCGTCGCCACCATCAACGCCAGCACGTCGTCGACCGGCAGTGTCCCCGGCACCGCGTGGACCGGTCTGGCCGCCGTCGCCACCGCGGTGGTGCTGCGCTGGTCGGCCGGCACGGCGAACGCCTCGACCAGATTGACCACACCGACCACGTCGTCGATGTCCTCGCCGGTGACCGGGAACCTACTGCGCCCGCTGGCGGCGGCCGCCCGCAACAGATCAATCATGGACGCGCCAGCCGGCAGGTGCCGGACCTTGATCCGAGGCGTCATGACATCGCCAGCGAGCTGATCGTCGAAGGTCAACGCGTTCTTCAACAATCCAGCCGTGCGATCTGACAGTGTTCCGGTCGTCGCAGAGTGGCGCACCAACGACACCAACTCCTGCGGATTGCGTGCCGTGGCCAGCTCCTCGCTCGGTTCGACGCCGAGGGCCCGCACGATCGCGTTCGCGGTGGCGTTGAACCCGCCGGACAGGGGCTTGGTCAGCGCGGTGAAGAAGCGGTTCGGGCCCTGCACCGCCTTGGCGACCGCCTCCGGGTTGGCCAGGGCTAAGTTCTTTGGCACGAGTTCGCCGAACACCATCGTCACGACCGTGGCGACGATCAACCCGACCAGGATCGAGATGGTGTCGGCCGACGCGTCGGTGATGTCGATGTCGGCCAGCAAGGGATTAAGCAGGCGCCCGATTGCCGGTTGAGCTAGCAAACCGATCGCCAGGTTGGTCACGGTAATGCCGACCTGAGCCCCGGACAGCTGCGTCGACAACGAACGCAATGCCCGCAGCACGCCGCGAGCGGCGGTGTCCCCGTCTGCGCTCTGGTCCTCGATCGCCGCCCGGTTCACGGCCAGGAACGAAAACTCAGCCGCCACAAAGACCCCGCAGGCGGCCACAAGCGCCAGCGAGACCAGCAGCAGTAGCCAGTCGCTCACGGTGCCAACTACCCTTCGGGTCGCGGATCAGCGTCGCCGCCAGAACCGGTCTGCCGACGGCCGGCGATGGTCAGACAGACCGCCGAAACGATCAGCACCCAACCTAGTCCAAACAGCCACCCGGCAACCACATCGCAGGACCAGTGAACCCCGAGGATGAGACGGCTCGGTCCAAGGGAGACGCCGAAACCAATCAGGATGGCGCCCACAACGGTGCCGGTCCGGCTGCGAAGCACATAGAGCGCGATCACCCCCAGTACCGACCAGGCGTAGATCCCGCCCATCGTGTGCCCGGACGGAAAGGACGGCGAACTCGGGTCCAGGATCGCCCCCGGGAAGTGCGGACGGTCGCGGTCGACCAGATACTTCACGCTCTGGGCGATCAGAACACCACCCAGGGTGCAGGCCAGCAGGTAGCCGACCCAACCGCGACGGCCGGTAATCCACAACGCGACCACGGCCACAGTCACGACCACCGTGGTAGCTACCGTTCCGCCGAGGTAGTTCCACACCAACGCGCCGGATCGTAACGGCAGCAGCCGATCACCAAGATCGAACCAGAACTCTCCTGCCCGCAGGTCGGCCTCACCGAGCCAGCCCGCCGTGCTGACTACCATGGCAGTCAGCACGGCGGCGACGAGCCAACAGGCCGCTGCCAAAGCTCCGAACAGTGGTGCGCGACTGGCCTCGGGCAATGCGCGCCGCTCGGCGAGCGTCACCGACAACCGGCGTTCGGCTTTTTCGATCGGGTCAGGTTCAGCGGTCAGCCCGAGCCGCGAGTCGATCGGTCCGTGATCGCGCGGGGTCCCCGACCGAGGGCCACCATGCCAGACTGCACGAGTTCCCGAATCCCGAACGGCTCAAGCATCTTCAGCAGCGCCTGGAGCTTGCCGCGGTCGCCGGTCGCTTCGATCGTGACAGTCTCGGCCGCGACGTCGACGACTTTGGCGCGGAACAGGGTAACGATCTCCAGAACCTGCGAGCGCGTCGCCGAGTCGGCCCGCACCTTGACCATGATGAGCTCGCGGGACACGGTCGTGTCATTTTCGAGCTCGACGATCTTGATGACGTTGATCAGCTTGTTGAGCTGCTTGGTGACCTGTTCCAGCGGAAACTCGTCCACCTCGACGACGATGGTCATCCGAGACAATTCCTCAACCTCGGTCAGCCCGACCGCCAGCGACTCGATGTTGAACCCGCGTCGGCTGAACAGCGCGGCCACCCGAGCCAGCACTCCTGGCTTGTTCTCGACCAGCACGGACAGTGTGTGGCGGCTCATCAGACTTCATCCTCTCGTTCCCAGACCGGCGCAAGGCTTCGCACCACGGTCACCGTGTCGTTGCTCTTTCCGGCCGGAACCATCGGCCACACCATCGCATCCGTGTGCACCTTAAAGTCGATGACCACCGGCGCGTCGTTGAGCTTCAGCGCCCTCTCGATCGTCGCGTCCACTTGATCCGGCGACTCGCACCGCAATCCGTGGCAGCCATAGGCATCCGCGAGCTTGACGAAATCCGGGATCCGGTGGGTGTGCAGATCCGTGTTCGAGTAGCGCTCGCCGTAGAACAGCGATTGCCACTGCCGAACCATGCCCAAGGTGCCATTGTTGATCACTGCGACTTTGATGGGAATCTCGTTGATGGCGCAGGTCGCGAGTTCCTGGCTGGTCATCTGGAAGCAACCGTCGCCATCGATGCACCACACGACGCTGTCCGGCGAACCCACCTGGGCACCCATCGCTGCCGGGATGCCGAAACCCATCGTTCCGAGTCCGCCCGAGTTGATCCAGTGGCCGGGCCTTTCGTGGCCGATGAACTGCGAGGACCACATCTGATGCTGTCCGACGCCGGACACGTAGTAAGCGTCCGGTCCGGTGATCTGGCCGATCCTCGAGATCACCTGCTGCGGCGCGACCTCGTTGTTGGCTGGGGTGTCGTAGCCCAGCGGGAACTGGTCGCGCCAGCCGTTGAGTTCGCTCCACCAAGCTTCCAAGTCGGCTGACTTGCCCGCCGCTTTTGCCGCGGTGATCGCCGAGATCAACTCGATGATCACCTCACGGGCGTCGCCGACGATCGGAACGTCCGCCCGGCGGTTCTTGCCGATCTCGGCGGGGTCTATGTCCGCGTGGATGACTGCCGCCCCGGGTGCGAACGACGGCAGATGACCGGTGACGCGGTCATCGAACCGGGTTCCGATCGCGATCAGCAGATCCGAGCGCTGCAGCGAGATCACCGCCGGCACGGTGCCGTGCATCCCTGGCATCCCGAGGTTGGCTGGATGCGAGTCGGGGAACACGCCGCGGGCCATCAAGGTGGTGACCACCGGGATGCCGGTCAGTTCGACGAGCTGGAGCAATTCTGCGGCCGCACCGGCCCGGACCACGCCGCCGCCGATGTACAACACCGGACGCTTCGCCGCCATGATCAGCGAGGCCGCCTCCCGCACTTGCTTGCCGTGCGGCCGTGTTACCGGCCGGTACCCCGGCAGGTCTATCGAGTCGGGCCAGGTGAAGGTCGTCTGGGCGGCCATTGCATCCTTGGCGATATCAACCAGCACCGGCCCGGGTCGGCCGGTACGGGCCAGGTAGAAGGCTTCGGCGATCGCCCGCGGGATCTGCGCCGGATCGGTAATCAGGTAGTTGTGCTTGGTGATCGGCATGGTGATGCCGGAGATGTCCGCTTCCTGAAACGCATCCGTGCCGATGTTGGCGGTATTCACCTGCCCGGTGATCGCAACGATTGGAACCGAATCCATGTAGGCGTCAGCGATCGGCGTGACCAGGTTCGTCGCGCCGGGGCCTGACGTTGCCATGCACACGCCGACCTTGCCGGAGGAGTACGCGTAGCCCTCGGCGGCGTGTCCGGCGCCCTGCTCGTGCCGCACGAGTATGTGCCGCACGGACTTGGAGTCCATCAGCGGATCGTAGGCCGGCAGAATCGCTCCGCCCGGAATACCAAAGACGGTGTCGACATCAGCGGCTTCCAAAGAGCGGATCAAACTCTGGGCGCCGGACATCGCTGTCCCGTTGCTCACTTCGGTCATCGCATCCTCACTTGCTCGGTTCCTCACTTGATCTTCCCTAGCTCCGGCCGACCCTTCGTTCACTGTGACGTTGTGGCCGTTTTTGATCACAAAAACCGGGCCACAACTTCACACTCAACGAGAGTGGGTGAACCCGCGGTTGCCGTGTTCCCAACGAAAAACCCCTCGGCCCGAGGGCTGCGAGGGGTAAGCGCGTCGGCTGAAATTGCTCAGCCAACGCGCCCGGGTACGACTACTGCGGTGGTGCTCACGGGTCAATAGTAGCCACCGCAGTCCCGCGACGCCACCCCGGTCCGGACACTCCCGCAAACCCCCTGCATATGCGGGTATCTCGGCCGAAAAACCCGCATATGCAGGGGGTTTGCGGGCAGATCCATTAGTCGCAGACGGCTCCGCGGGATGCGGATCCGACCAGTCGGGCGTACTTGTGCAGCACGCCGCGGGTGTAGCGGGGAGGTAGCGGCTGCCAGGCGTGACGGCGGTGACGTAACTCCTCGTCGTCCACCAGCAGGTCCAGGGTGCGGTGCGTGAGGTCGATCCGAACGCGGTCGCCATCGTGCACCAGGGCGATAGGCCCACCGTCGGCCGCCTCCGGCGCGACGTGCCCGACGCACAGTCCGGTCGTGCCACCGCTGAAGCGGCCGTCGGTGAGCAGCAGCACGTCCTTGCCAAGACCAGCGCCTTTGATGGCCCCGGTGATCATGAGCATCTCGCGCATCCCTGGACCACCCTTGGGCCCTTCCCAACGGATCACCACGACGTCGCCAGCTTGGATGGTTCCGTCCTCCAGCGCGGCCATCGCGCTCTGCTCACGTTCGAACACCCGCGCGGTGCCCTCGAAGACCTCGACGTCCACCCCTGCGTTCTTGGTGACCGCTCCCTCGGGGGCCAGCGATCCGCGCAGCATCGTCATGCCGCCGGTCTTGGCCATCGGGGTCGCCATCGCGTGCAGGATCTCGCCATCGGGGTCCGGCGGCGCGATGTGCTCCAGATTCTCAGTGAGCGTCTTGCCGGTCACGGTCAGTGCGTCGCCGTGCAACAACCCAGCGTCCAACAGTGCCCGCATCACCACCGGGACGCCGCCGGCCCGATCCACGTCGCTCATCACGTAGCGACCGAAGGGCTTCACATCGGCCAGCAGCGGCACTCGCGATGAGATCCGCTGGAAGTCCTCCATGTGCAGGTCGATGTCCAACTCGTGGGCGAGCGCCAGCAGGTGCAGCACCGCGTTCGTCGAGCCTCCGAACGCCATGACCACGGTAATCGCGTTCTCCAACGCCTCGCGCGTGACGATGTCGCTGGTGGTGATCCCCTGCCGAATGAGTTCCACGACGGCTTCGCCAGAGCGTCGGGCGATACCGTCCCGACGCCGATCAACCGCTGGAGGCGCCGCCGAACCCGGCAACGACAAACCCATCGCCTCGCCGGCAGCGGCCATCGTGTTGGCCGTGTACATGCCGCCGCAGGCACCCTCCCCCGGACAGATCGCTCGCTCGATGACGTCAACTTCGGCGCGGGTTATCAATCCGCGGGCGCAAGCACCGACCGCCTCAAAAGCGTCGATGATCGTCACGTCGTGATCGCCCACCCGCCCAGGCAGAATCGACCCGGCGTACACCAGAACAGCAGCGGTATCGACCCGCGCCGCTGCCATCATCATGCCCGGGATGCTCTTATCGCACCCCGCGAACATCACCATCCCGTCGAGCCGCTCGGCCTGCATCACCGCTTCCACGGAGTCGGCGATGATCTCGCGGCTGACCAGCGAGAAGTGCATACCCTCGTGGCCCATCGAGATGCCGTCGGACACCGAGATCGTGCCGAACTGCATCGGGAATCCACCGGCGAAGTGCACCCCCTCTTTGGCAGAACGTGCCAGCCGCTCCAGCGACAGGTTGCAGGGGGTGATCTCATTCCAGGACGAGGCGATGCCGATCTGCGGCTTGGCGAAGTCCTCGGTCTCCATCCCAACTGCCCGCAGCATGCCACGGGCGGCCGCGCGCTCCAGTCCATCGGTCACTTGTCTACTGCGAGGCTTCATGTCAACTTCAGGCATGGTCGAAGCCTACGCGGTTCGGCGCACGGCTTCGACCGAATGGCGGCTCGGAGTGCAGATGCACGCAATGCCCTGGGAACAAACGACTCCGGCGAATCGTGCTGTGGGTGGTCGCCGCGTAGCCGGGGCCGTGTCACCGTGGCGCTTTCAAATGATCGAAAACGACGTGTCACCCTAGTGCAATGCCGTCGTACTCAACCTTCCGTTTTGCGGCCGAAGATGGGACCTCGTTGTTGGGCTGGACCAACGACGGTGAGGGTCCGGCGATCATCGTGTGCAACGGACTCGGGGTTCCTGCCGAGGCGTGGCCCCGCCTACTTGATCCCGATTGCGGCTACCGCGTCTTCGGGTACAACCACCGCGGCTCGATGGGATCGGACCGCCCCCACGACCGCAAGCGGATCAGGATCGATGATCACGTCGGCGATGCCTTCACGCTGATGGACGAAGTCGGGGTCGAGCGAGCGATCTTCGTGGCCTGGTCGTACGGCGTGAACATCAGCTTCGAGGTCGCCAAGCGAACACCGGAGCGGGTCGCGGGCCTGGTCATGGTGTGCGGAGTTCCCGGCGGAACACTGGATTCGGCATTCGCGCCACTGATGGTCCCGCGACTGCTGCGCAAACCTCTGAGCCTGTTCGCCTCCAAGGCCGGCGAACTGCTGGCGCCGGAGATCAACCTGTTCGCCCGACTGCTTCCCAAGAACGACATCACCGCCGGCATTGCACGCCACACCGGCATCATCATGCCGGTCGCCAAGCACGAGGACATCATCCCGTGGATGGAAGCCTTCGCCGAGCACGATTTCGCTTGGTACTTCCAAATGTTCCCCGCGGCGGGCGAACACGAACGCATCGACCCGAGCTTCGTGACCGTCCCAACCACAGTCGCCACCGGCGGACTGGACACCCTGACGTCAATGCTTGACGTCGTCGCCTTCGCCAGGCAGATCGAGCACGCCGAGGTCCATGTCCTGCACGGCACGCACTTCCTGCCGTTGGAGTACCCGGACGAGATCATGACGATGATCGACGGCGTGCTGGCCAAGTCCGACCTGGTGGACGAACAGGTCATCGACACCCGCGAAGCCATCATCGATTTGCGCACGGTGCGCGGCACTCAGGTGTTCGAGCACGCGGTCCGTGACGCGGCCGGCCACGCCGTCTGAACCAGCACTGACTCAGTCGGTGCGCATCAACGGGGTGAAACCGGCCCGGATCTGGCCCGGAATGGCGGCCGGGTGACGCGAATGCCGGTCCACGAAGGTATGCACGATGCGTCCGGTCGCGGCGACCTCGCCCGACTCGTGGCGGAACACACCGACCTCGTACTTGATCGTCGACCGATGAATGCTGACGATGCGTAGGCCAAGATCCACCACCTGCGGAAACGCGATGGCCGAGTAAAACTCGCAGTGCGTCTCGACCACCACGGAGATGACTGCACTGTTCACCGGATCGAAGCCGCTGTGACGGATCAAGTAGTCGTTGACGACAGTGTCGAAGAACGAGTAGTACACCACGTTGCCGACCAGCCCGTAGGGATCCGTATCGGTCCACCTTGTGGGCACAGAGAGCCAATGGTGGTAGACCTGCCGGTCCTGACCTGTTGGATGCTGCGTGGGCAGGTCCAGGAAATCCGATTCCTCGGTCGCGTCGGGCATCATCAGGGGGCCACTCCCAGCTTGTCGAACAGCAACTCGCGGACTCTGGCAGCATCCGCCTGACCGCGGGTGGCCTTCATGACGGCGCCGATGATCTGCCCGGAAGCAGCCAGTTTGCCGCCGACGATCTTTGCGACGACCTCGGGATTGGCCGCCACGGCGGCGTCGATCGCCTCCAGCAGCGGCCCGTCGTCGGACACCACGCCGAGCCCCCGAGCGGCGATGACCTGCTCCGGGCTACCTTCACCGGCCAGCACCCCGTCGATCACCTCGCGGGCGAGCTTGTCGGTGAGCGTCCCGTCAGCCACCAGGCCGACCAAAGTGGCCACGTCGGCCGCAGTGATCGCCAGTTCATCGAGCGCGACACCATCAGCGTTGGCTCTGCGCGCCAACTCTCCGAGCCACCACTTGCGGGCGGCACCGTGCGTTGTGCCAGCTTCGATGGTCTGCTCGACCAAGGTCAGCGCCCCGGAGTTGACGACCGCCGCCATGTCGAAGTCGGACAACTCCCAGGCCGCCTGCAACCTGGCGATGCGCACCGACGACGCTTCGGGCAACTGCGCGCGCAGCCGCTCCACCCACTCCGCGTCGGGCGCGATCGGGATCAGATCCGGTTCCGGGAAGTACCGGTAGTCCTCGGCATCGGACTTGACCCGGCCCGGTCTGGTGTCGCCGGTTGACTCGTCGAAGTGCCTTGTCTCCTGCAGGATCGGCTGACCGGAATCCAGCACCGCGGCCTGGCGCAGCATCTCCGAACGCAGTGCCCGTTCAACGGACCGCAGCGAGTTGACGTTCTTGGTTTCGGTGCGGGTGCCGAGCTGGTCCGAGCCGGCCGGCGTCAGCGACACGTTCACGTCACAGCGCATGGAACCCTGCTCCATCCGGACGTCCGAAACACCCAGTCCACGCACCAACTCGCGCAACTGAGTCACGTAGGCCCGTCCGACCTCAGGAGCGAGCGCCCCGGCGCCGGGAACGATCTTGGTGACGATCTCGATCAGCGGCACCCCGGCCCGGTTGTAGTCGACGAGCGAGTAGTCCGCGCCGTGGATGCGGCCGGTCTCACCGCCGGTATGGGACAGCTTGCCGGTGTCCTCCTCCATGTGGACGCGTTCGATCTCAACCCGCATGACTGCGTGCTCACCGCTTGCGTCGACCACATCGACGTCGAGGTAGCCGTCGAAGCACAACGGCTCGTCGTATTGGCTGATCTGGTAGTCCTTGGGCATGTCCGGGTAGAAGTAGTTCTTGCGGGCGAACCGGCACCAGCGAGCGATCTGGCAGTTCAGCGCCAGACCGATCTTGATGGTGGCCTCGACCGCAGCCTCGTTGACGACCGGCAGCGAGCCCGGTAGGCCAAGGCACGTCGGGCACACCTGGGTGTTGGGTTCGGCACCGAACTGCGTCGAACAGCCGCAGAACATCTTCGACGCGGTGGACAACTCGACGTGCACCTCAAACCCAAGCACCGGGGAGTAACGGGCGACGACATCGGCGTAGCCCCCGGGCTGGGCAGGGGCGGTGGGGATGGTCATAGCGCTGGTGCCTCCTCGATCAGCAGGTGTCCCCACTTGTCGGCCAGTGCAGCCTCCACGGCGGCGCCGGTGTTGTACAGCCGATCGTCGGCCATCGCCGGGGCCATGATCTGCAGCCCGACGGGCAGACCGTCCTCAGGAGCGAGTCCGATCGGCAGGCTCATGGCGGCGATTCCGGCCAGGTTCACCGGAATCGTGGCGACGTCGTTGAGATACATGGTCAACGGGTCATCAACCTGCTCACCGATCTTGAACGCCGT
This sequence comes from Actinomycetes bacterium, assembly GCA_037133175.1. GTDB lineage: Bacteria > Actinomycetota > Actinomycetes > S36-B12 > UBA10799 > ELA509. The sequence goes on along the minus strand of JBAXOQ010000082.1, from coordinate 1,446 downwards.
CGTCGGTGTGGTCGGCGAGATCAGCACGTCCACCGTCTCGAAGGCTGCCGCGAAGTCGTTGGCGATCAGCGTCCGAACCTTCTGCGCCTGGCCGTAGTAGGCGTCGTAGTAGCCGCTGGACAGGGCGTAGGTGCCGAGCATGATGCGCCGCTTGACCTCGTCCCCGAAACCAGCCTCGCGAGTCAGACCCATGACCTGCTCGACGTTGGCGAAACCGTCGTCCCCGGCCCGGATGCCGAAGCGCATGCCGTCGAACCGAGCGAGATTGGACGAGGCTTCACTCGGCAAAATGAGGTAGTAGGCCGCGAGGGCATACTCGAAGCTCGGACAATGCACCTCCACCACATCAGCGCCGAGGTCGGACAGGACCGCGACGGACTCCTCGAACCTCGTGCGAACACCGGTTTGGTAGCCGTCACCGGACAGTTCGGAGATCAGCCCGATGCGCACGCCGCGCACATCACCGCGCCGAGCAGCCGCAACCACGTCGGGAACCGGGGAGTCCAGGCTGGTGGAATCTAGCGGGTCGTGGCCGGCGATGGTCGCGTGCAACAGCGCCGCATCAAGCACGCTCCGGGCGCACGGACCACCCTGATCCAGCGACGAGGCCAGCGCGATCAGCCCGTAGCGCGAGACACCGCCATACGTCGGTTTGACGCCGACGGTGCCAGTCACCGAGGCGGGCTGGCGGATGGAACCGCCGGTGTCGGTGCCGACTGCCAACGGCGCCTGGAACGAGGCGACCGCAGCGGCCGAACCACCACCGGAACCACCGGGGATCCGTTCCAGATCCCACGGGTTGTGGGTCGGTCCATAGCCGGAGTGCTCGGTGGAGCTACCCATCGCGAACTCGTCCATGTTGGTTTTGCCCAGGATGACGGTGCCGGCATCCAGCAGTCGCTGAGTGACAGTCGCGTTGTACGGCGGTCGCCAGCCTTCCAGGATTCGAGATCCGGCGGTGGTCGGGATGCCTCGCTGGGTGAACACGTCTTTGAGTGCGACCGGGACCCCCGCCAACGGCCCCAACGGCTCACCGGCGGCCCGCCGGTCATCGACGGCTTGCGCCTGGGCCAACGCTCCGTCAGCATCGACGTGCAGGAAGGCGTGAACGGCGGGATCAACCTCGCCGATCCGGTTCAGGTGCTCACGGGTGACCTCCACCGCAGAGGCTTCACCGCTGGCGATGACGTCGGCCAGATCAGCGGCCGAGCACCGGGTCAGTCCCTCGCGGGCTTTGGCGGCGGCCACTAGAGCTCACCATCCAGGATTCGCGGGACGCGGAAGCGCTGCTCCTCTTGCGCCGGGGCGCCGGACAACGCCTCCTCCGCGGTCAGACCGGGCCGCTCGACGTCGGCGCGCCACACGTTGACCAGTGGTTGCGGGTGCGACATCGGTGGAACGTCGTCAGTTGCGACCTCACTGACCCGCTCGACCGCATGCAGAATC